>NZ_JASJXA010000014.1:0-127278 GCF_035018905.1 Glaciimonas sp. Gout2
TGGCGATAGCCCGCTAATTCTTGCCGATTGAATTTCTCTGCCGGAATTTATCGAGACGGCCGTGGGAATACGCTTACGTTTAAAGCGTACAAGGAGCACGTCTAAGTTCGAATTAAACAAGACACACCATTTTTTATAAAGCACATCATATAAATACGTCTTTGCTTGAACTTCTGGGCTAAAACTCTTACCATTTATACAATGCTAAGCAACGCTCCGCATGAATGGCAAAAAACGCAGAGTTCGGACAACTGCAAACGATATGCCGAGTGCTGCAACAGTAGAAATTAGTGGTCCTGTCCAAGGGCTTCCTATAGTGGGCGGCACTCCCCAGTTTGCTGTTAGTTGACCAACTATCAGTACATGAATTCCATAAATCCCGAGTGAGCAGCTGCTGAGAGACTGTATTGGTATGTCAAGTAACTGAGGCAATTTCTTAACTCGAAGAACGAGTGAGAATACCGCCGCTGATAACAATATAATGTTTGGAGATAAATTCGAGTAAAACAGTTGTGAGGGTGTACCAATTAAATGCGAATAATAATAGGTTGATAAGGTAGTCACGGCGAACGCTACAATAAATACCACCCCCCAAGACATCCGACCTAATCGGGAAAACAAGCGATCATCGTACAAACAAGCACCGAGAAGTAGGTATCCTGTATTTCCGTAGAATTGCCAAAGATGCCAACCCTCTAATAAACTCTGTAAACTGGCAGGTAACGCTACCTTAAAAGTCATGTAAGTAGAGGTAATGGCCCACCCGCCGAGATAGAGGGCAATTTCGCCATTTGTTCCGCTCTGATATAAGCGACGCAACAGCGGAATGAAGGCATATATTCCAATTAGTGAGTATAGATACCATAAATGGAACGCAGCCTGTCCATTAATAAATTTAATTGGCCAATCGTCTGAACGCATCCAGTAATAAGACCAGGCTATATAAATAGCAGACCAAAACAAGATTGGTGGTCCTATTCTTATCACTCGTTTAGAGAAAAATTCGCCTAAGGGCTCAACTTTACCAAGCAATGTCGCCCCAGCAATCATAAAGAATATGGGGACGCATACGCGTGAAATTGCTGCATATATATTCGCAGCAGCCCACCGATCGGAAAAGGCCCCGAACTCCTCGCCACTGACATGGAGTAAAACAACTAATATACAAGCCAAGGCGCGCAGGTACGAAATACGAAAATTCAATTTAACCTCAGAAATTGTAATATACAGGCTTGAACGTATAAAAGAAGGCGCGTAATGGTTTGGCGTGTATTACGGATAAATATATTAGTAATTTAAAATTGAAATTTATCCTGCCGCTCTTTTAGACATATGAACTTACAGGCTGAAATAATCTTAAATAACTTTTTACATCAAGTAAGTATAGGTTCAGCGCTTCATTACACACAAGTTACTACGTATCAGTTCAAACTCACATTAGAATCGCAACATATCTTTCGCGGTTAAAAGTCAAATATGCATGACATTAACCGATCACGTCCCTAAGCAGCGGCTTAATGATAACACCTTGCCCGTAGCAGATATGCTTACATTTATCTTGATCGTTAATATATCCATATTCATAAGTAATAGGCGGCGATTATGACTTAAGTATGAGAAAGTAAGCGTTTAATAAACGGCCTTACTTAACGACATATTCATACACTAAGACACCCCTAAATTTTTGGCCAGCAATCTTCACCATACCTGAACAACGATCAAGTTCTTGGAAGAGAGGCGTTTGATCCTGGTGTTGAAATACAAAGAAACTCCGTCCTTTTTTCTGATCGGAAGCACAAATTTTCTTTACGTCATCATAGTTTGCAACAGGTTTATATGTGTATTTAAGGCCCGTTTTGGGTAACAACTTGTCTAAATAATGACGGTAATACGCTTCATTTGCCGGCCAATTTAGAAGAATTACAGAATCGTCCTTTATATTATTTGCAATAAAATCCGCGCCTTCCCTATATTCTTCTTTGTAAGAGTTATCTTTATAAAAATAATTAAATATACCAATCAAACTTAATATTGAAATTATTATTGTTAATATAATTGAGAGTAATTCTTTTAGCTTTGACGCAGAAAATAACAATGAAAATGAACAATAGATGACCGGCAACGCGACTAAAAAATAGCGAGGATGCCACATTTTTGATGTAAAGGCGTTATATACAGAATATAAGAATAAAAATAAAATAGTAGCTATCAATAAAATCGCTAAAATAATTTTTTTATCAAAAATCCGTTCTCTTATATGCTTGAGTGAAAAAATCCAATTTTGTTTTTCAGAGTAACCAGTCAAGCATGTCATAAGAAAAACAGCCCAGACTACACTAAATCCGACTCCATAACCTGGCAGCAAGAAATTTAACGTCCCGGGAATCATTTGGGTAATTATTTGAGAGAGATGATACTCCCCCCAAGCATAACCTCCATGACTACTAAATATGAATGCTTTTTTGCTCAGCAACATCCACGGAAAAATAGCAAGAGGAACAATTAAAAATTTTGTGATTTCAAAATATCTGCGGCTCGGAAATATGACAAAAAGAGTGTAAATTCCAGCAAAAAGACCGGCCATAAATAAACCAGTGTAATGGGAGTAAGCCATCAATACGTATATGGCTACATCTACCCATATACTTGATGTCCATTTTTTGTCGGTCGGAAAATTTGATGCTTGTAATATATGATTAGTAACTCTAACAGTTGCTATCGTGCATAACAATAAAGTTAATGTGTAACTACGTACTTCCTGCGAATAAATGATTGCAGAAGGAGAAAGTGCCAATAAAGTGACACCTAAAAATGCCGACAAATAGCCGACATTTTTTTTCAACCCATAGAAAAATATAAATGGAGAGAGCGCCCCTAAGAAAGCCGATAAAGACCTCAGTACGAAATCCGAACTACCAAAACATTTAGCCCAAAGGATAACTAATAAGTCAAATAACGGAGGAGTATTATCAGCGGCCTTCCAAGTAATAAAGGAATCATTAAAATTTAACTCAGGTATAACTTTGGGAGTGAAATTTAGCCATGATGATCCATGCCCCACGTCCAAAGCGGCAGCTACGGTGAACAATTCGTCTGACCACAATCCGACCTTGTCCAGATGATAGAATCTCAAAAAGACACCGAAACACATAACAATCCAAGCTAAAATAAAATATTTTTTGTCCTCTTTCTGGAGATTAAAAAAATAATTTCTAATGGTCTTGAAGTTAATTAAATTAAAAAAAATTGAATTCGGACTTAAATCCGTATCCTTATGCAAATTTGCTGAGTGTTCATTTTTAAAGACAAATACTTTAACCATGAAAAAATTCACTATTAAACCCGCACCAATCCCAAGTAACTGAGAATAGACAATCATAGGGAACCAAGACAACGTTATCCGAAGTATTAATATGTTGACCACTAAGCCACCCAAGGATCCCACAAGGTACATTTGCCAAAGCCTTATGCTGGGGCCAACGTCCCTTTTGAAGGTCCAATAGTGATTAAGAATATAATTCTGGGTTGATGCAAGTATGTAACACAGCACAGCGATGGGCAGAGCGGGGCCACGAAGGCAGTCCACCAACAAGAAAAACAGAAGTAAGTTGGTAAGGGTTCCGAGCCCTCCAATGACGGCAAATTTTAGAAAGCCATTCAAAAGTGGTCTATGACGTTCCCAGGATGCCGCCGTCATCTATTGAAAACCTTAGCTACCGTTTCCAGGGACCGAAATAAAGTTTCTGTCCCAAGGTTTCTCATTTCCAAAGATACCCAGCCGGTGTAGCCCCCATCCTCCAAACGTCGAGCGAGTTCCTGGTGTTCGTACCGGTCAATAACAGCCGCCAAGGATGGTTCACTGATGTGAACATGACTGATATGAGGGATTAAGGTCTCAAGTGTGCTCAAATTTTCCTCGTTTTCCAACATCGTCCCTAGATCAAGGTTTAACTTAAAAAAAGGAGAATTAATAGCTTGAACCAACTCCAATGCCTCGGGCGTAGTGTTTAGATAGTTGGTTCCGTAAGAGGACGGGTTCGCCTCAATGCCGATAGTGACGGACTTGGACTCTGCATAGGCGGCACAGGCAGCGAAAAACTCCTCCCCTACCGGTCTCTGCTCAGGATGCTCGATGATCCGGTTTCGGGGGCTTCCAAAAACCACATGCGGGCAGCCAACGGCTGCGGCGAAATCCAGTGCCGAACATGTGTATTGCAATAAAAATGCCCTTTCCTCTGGAGTGCCAAAAATTCGCTCAGTCAGGCCGTACCAAAGAGACTGCATAGAGCAGATACCAAAGCCCCAACTATTTTGAATCTCTGCAGCCAGGGAAGCGGCCACAATAATATTTTCGGGCTGATAAGGCTTCTGCGGTACTAGCCGGGTCGGAGCAATTTCGAGCGCGGAAAAGCCTTCAGCCTTCATCTTTGAATAAACCTCTTGATCGTCTTCGAGGCCCCATGCGATATTCGATGCTGAAATTTTCATATTTTATCTACCTCAAACGCATCAACCTCAACCCAAAAATCATCAGGGATTTCGCTATCTAAGGCGCCCACGTTCTCCTTCAGTTGTGTGGGACTACTTGCACCCAAGACCGGTAGAACGCCACGACGTAAAACCCACTGAATAGCGGCATGGGATCCCTTGACCTCATGTTCAACGCATACCCTGGAAAAATGATCGATCCTAGCCTTGTTTTGCTCGTATATTTTCTGTGTTTTGTCGTACCCAAGCTGGCCACTTTTTGCGATCCGGGACTCTGGAGGAATAGAATCGCGATACTTTCCGGTAAGGAGACCTTGAGCTAAGGGAGCAAAGCCTAACATTCCAACGCCTTCCGCCTGACAGAAAGCGCGGACACCATTAATATCGGCTTTATTAATTGCATACGAATAAATGAATTGGTCAAGGATAGGCTTTTCGAGCCCTAGTCGATTGCAAACCTCGTGGCATTCAACTAAAGCTGCGAGAGGCCATTCTGAGGTGGCCCAATATAGAATTCGGCCGGAGTTGATCAGCCGGTTGAAGGTGCGTACAACCTCCTCCATAGGGGTTTCTGGATCGTAACGGTGGGCATAATAAACATCCACATATTCCATTCCCAACCTTTTCATGGACTCGTCGAAAGCCCAGAGAATATGCTTTCTTCCCAAACCCTGATGATAGGTGTGTGAACCAATTGGCCATGAACCCTTGGTGGCCAAGACAAACTCTTCCCTAGGGTATTTCTTCAGCGCATGCCCTAAAAGTGTTTCCGCCATCCCCATCCCATAATTGTTCGAGGTATCGAAGGATCTGATACCCAGGTCCCAGGCGCCGTCGATCATCATCTGAGCAAATGCCTTGCCAGAATCTTCGGTCCCAATGGTCAGAGCACTTCCAAAGGTGATTTGGGACAACTTAAGGCCGGACATACCGACCCTTTTAAAGGGTTTCATGAGTTACCTTTTTAAGGGCAGAATTGCTAGGCTCAAAATCATACACGAGTGAAGTCGGGCGACCCTTGACCTCGGTGCAGACTTGACCCAGATATTCGGCAATCACTGAAAGTACAACAAAAAGAAGGGAAAATAACAGGGACATTACAGCGCAAACTAAAAATGATGGCTGCCATTGGCCAGGACCAAAGCACATACCAGCTAACGATAGGAGCATCAAAACGAATGAGGCCACAGCAGCAGAAGGGATTTTTCTTAAGGGCTCAATAGAAATTCCCGTAAGACTATCCAGCGCATACCTGATCATTGACTTCAAACGATATTTTGTTTCTCCTGCAAATCGCTTGTCCCTGTCGTACGAAACTACCGCTGTCTTCATACCTAAAAAGGGAACTATTACCCGAAATACTCCGTTGACTTCGGGAAGTGCCAAAAGAGTCGCCACAGCTTTTCTATCCAGCAAACGAAAATTGGCAGCATCTTTTTCTAAACAAATTCTGCCCGATAGCGAATTCAAAGTGCTATAAAACAAATGGGCACTCAGGCGCTTAAAAACGCTGTCATTGGGCCGACCTGCCCGAGATCCGACGACGACATTGGCTCCCTCTTCCCATTCCTTCACCATTTGCAGAATTATGCCAGGGGGATCTTGAAGGTCAGCGTCCATTACAATTACCGCATCTCCCGCCGCTATGCGGAGACCGGCATGTATAGCGCCCTCCAGACCAAAATTTCGAGATAGTTGCACTAAAGTGACAGTTTCCGGGAAGCGCTCACGAAGCTGTCGCATTTGGACTAGCGTTCCATCCTTAGAGCCATCATCTACCAACACTATTTCAAGTTCATAACGGTCTGTAATCGGCTCCAGAGCTGTCAAAATTTCCTCGCAAAACGTGGAAACAAGCTCCTCTTCATTGTACATTGGACCAATTACGGAGATCAATTTTTTCATCAAAATCAGTTCCTATTTATTTCCAAATATCGGCATCGCTTAGTAGCTGCTAAAAGACTCTGTTTCAAGCTTTTCAAGCACATCATAAATATTGTCTATTTTTCCACCTAGGACGGAGTAACACCCCGGTAATTCTGGATGCTTTTCGAACAAAATCGGCCTACCGTCATCCCCCTCATTCTTTACCAGAACGGTTTTGATTTCAAATAACGAGTCGACATACTTGGCATCAAAAACGGCAGGGAGATAACGACCTACATCCCTGATCATGCGGTCAACACGCGTTGCACGCTCATATTCACTAAGTTTTTGGTAAGGATTAATGCCCTGATCGTCATTCCAGTGCATATGCGGGGTATACCGGACATGGGAAAGCGTATGCAACCCACGGGCGGGGAACGGCATCATCGAAAAGAATGGGCCATCCATCACTGTAATGCCCAGTCCAGCTAGTACGGGCGGCACCTCCATCAGCGCCATTTCCGTGATTTCCTGCTTAAGACCAGTTTGCGTCCCAGGAAAATCACCTTTAAATTGATTAAGCCCACTGTAGGTGCAGTTGAAGACGTAGCGGCAAGACAGCATTTCTTCTGATCCGTCATCGGACTTTAAAACCACTTGCAGTGTTTGATTTGGCCCGTTTGATATCGCCGTTACGCTTGTTTGAAGATGAATCTGTACACCAGAATCTTGTAATTCTCGCGCGGCCCAACTAGCCAACTTGGTTGAATCAAATGCATACTCCTCTACCAAAAACACATCCTCGATAAGACGCGGCTCAAATAATGCTCGCAGAGAGGGTTCTACTACTTGAATTTTGGCACCGATATCCCCGCAGAAGCGCTCAAACTGCTTGGCAGTGACCTTGGAGTTACGACGTGCAATCGCATAAAGCTTCATAAAATCTTGCGTTACTGCTTCAGGCCAGTCGCGTACGAATTTAGGCAAATTAACGCGACTTCGATACGCTGTTGTAAAGCTGCGCGGATAGTGATAACCGTTGTGAACCCGTGCCTGATTGTTGTACGAGGCACGAGTCAGAAGGCCGGCCTCACGCTCCACCAAAACGACGCGCCTCAACCCACGCTGCTTAGCCAGGTAGATCGCAATAGCAGCACCGTAAAATCCGCCTCCGACAATAATTGCATCCAGATTTATATTTGTGGTTGGCATGAGGCAATTTGTTCAGCGCGGGTGTCTGGTATATATTTCGGGTTAGTGGATACTTCCTCGATATTTAATTTCTCTCGCCTAGTCATACGAATACTGGTGAACTCTTGCCCTACGTGATAAAGCGGGCCCTCATTGGCTGAGCTGACCATGTGCAGGATGTATTCGCCCAATACAAGGAGAACCAGGGAAATCAAGAAAAACATGCCAGATTGCTGAAGGGACAGACTAACCCAACCAGGCGCGATATGAGGTTTCAAAAAACCGACAGCGACAACGTAGATAGAATAGGCCAGGTTAGCAACGGCTCCAAATAATGACAATGATGTAACAAGACGCATTGGGGCACGGGTGGTCGACACCAACAGACGCATACCTCGGTCAATACTTTCGCCCAACCGTTTCGTGTGCGAGAGTCTTGGCGCTGCGCTATACGTCAGATTAACGCGTGCAAATCCGCCTGTAGCCGGTAGATGCCGATAAGTCATCGCAGGCTGGGAATGTTGCAGAATAAAGTTAACGACTTTTTTGCTTAATACACGATACTGAGGCGCTTCTTTGGCTAGATGGATGCCATTAAAGCGCTTATAGAATCCGTTAAAAATGGCGCATGAAACTCGATAAGCAAAGCTTTGTGGCACTTTTTGCTGATTGCTAGCAAATACTACATCAGCTCCCCTTACCGCCTTCTCGAGCATTTCTGGCAGAAATGCGATATCGTCTGCTTGAGAATCAATGACCGCTACGTAGTCGCCCAATGCATTCTCCAATCCGACCCATGACGCAGTGTCGGCATCGACCTCTTTAGTCAACGCATAGATTTGCAGGTTGGGTAAACCATTTTCTCCTGTGAGTTTTTTGAGTACAGAAATGCTGTCATCGTCGGACGCATTATCGACAATGATGATTTCATAATCACTAACCAGGTTAGCAATACAAGAAGCAGCGTCGGATAATATTTTTTCAGTATTTGCTGCTTGGTTGCGTACGACAAATACGATCGACAGAAAAATCGGAAAAAACGCCATTTAATACCCCTTTAAACGCTCTTCACACGATTAGCGCCCTCTTTTATCAACATTCCAAGTATTTTACGTTACGTCTGAGCAGGGTGTCACTCTATTTGTCAGTGGGAAAAACTCAACACAACGCAGGCCAACGTTAAATTCGACTTAAAACAAACGGCACTTTAGTCCGCCCTAAATAAATTACGAAACTTAGAAGTTTCAGATTTCCGAGTCATAAAAAGCGGTAACAAAATTTCAATGAGGTGAATGTAAATATCTTTTATTCGTTCAAATTCATCAACGATTTTATGTCCCAAACCTATAACAGTATTCGTTCACTTATTCATGCTTTGATAGAAACAAAACGTAGGTATAGCAGTGGGGATAGACAGCGCTATATTTACTTTCATTTAAATTTATTTATGTCGTGAAGCGCACTGCGGCTAAGTGAGCGCTTAATCGAGCGACGCATTTTGTACGGTACAGCAGAACTAACCCGTCTCATTAATGGGTGGGTATATAAATACCAAAGTGCGCCTAAAACGGAACCTCTCCAAGTCGACTTATTATGAGATGAACCGCTCAGAATCTGGGCTGCGTGAAAAATGATCGGGGCAGTCTGATCGCTTTTAATAACTTTCAAATCGCACGAGATAAGTTGTTTGTACTCTAAGTCATAAAAATCAGTTTTGGAGCTAACCCCCTCAAAAATTGGCGCAACTACTGATACACCCTTTGACAGATTTTCAATAAATGCGTTAAATTGATCCAGCAATTCATTGGGCGAACTCAAGTGATTAAACAGCATTGTGTTAGAACGACCTGATAAACGCTCTGGAAAGGCACCAATACTCGGAGCGATAATTGGGAGTCCTGAATTTAAGGCATGGCTAAGTGTATAGCTGTAGGTTTCTGGCCATTGCGCAGGAAATAAGACAATATCCAGCGCATGTTCGCGCATCAGCTCTCCCAAATCGTTAACATCATATGGGCCAGTAGTGTCTACGACTTTAAGTAATCTGTAGGCGTAACCAATTAATTTAAATCTAAGTGGCAGCCCTAGAATTTTCGCTTTCTCAGCCATTTCCTCCAGTATGTCCGCCCCTTTTTCGCGGCCAACTGCACCAATGACTCCAATAGTGTAAGAGTCTCTTTTTGTAAAGATGCTTGGTATTCTATTTACATCCAATTGCATTTCGACATGCGGAGCAATAATACCTGTTTCAATATGATAGACATTCTCGAAAAGTGACTTTGTAGCACTTGAAGGAAATATAACGCATTGCGCAGTTTCGATTAATGGGCGAAATCGCTCTTGCCATGTTTCCAGCGTTTCCCCCGGCGGCAACGGATATAACGGATTTCTGAGCTTATCAGAATAAAATCCAGGATATCTACCGCTCTCATTAGTAAGAGTTGGATTGGCGTTAAGCCAATAAAAATCATGTGCGGTAAGAATCGATGCAACGTTCAAATCAACCGGTAAGCGCAACACAGATGGATCCAGACCCTGAGTATGGTGATAATGGATGGCACTTACACCGATAGCTTTCAACAAACTAACGACGTCCTTATATCCAGACGGCAGAGAAAAAATGACTTTGTCAGCATGTTGATCAATACCCAAACTAATACTAATCTCACCCTCTTCTACATGCGGAGCAAGTAAAACATGCGCGACGCTTTGACCAAAATATTGTGCCAACTCATTAACATGTTGCGCGACTCCGCCACCAACTGCATGGGAAATGTGAAGAACCTTTGGTATCGGGAGCGTCGACAAAAGTTGCACGTAACGCGCTACCCTTGCCGACCGGAGGGGATCATTCTTAACAAATAATTCGATGTCAGAATGGTAACTAGGATGCAAGTCTTCGATGACGCCCATGGCACGAGTAACCAGCGCATGCTTTTCTGAGGAAAAACTAACCCCACCCTCATGATAGGCATACAAATTTGGGGAAATTATATTTAACCAACCGCTTTTTAACGCTCGTTGACATAGGTCGTTTTCTTCACCATAGCCTCTGCCAAATTTCTCCTCGTTCAGATAGCCTATGGTATCGAGACATTCTCTACGAATATACATACAAAATCCGACCCCAGTTGGTGCCTCAATACAAGGTAACTTGGCTTGCCTGAACACCGCATCCACCGAATCAACATCGAGACCAAAAGGTTGAGGATTTTCTTGTAAGAAGTACGGGAAACTACAGATGGTTGCGTTATTAGAAAAAGGCGTAACAGTCGCGATATTCTTTCGAGAATATCCCTCGTCGATTAATCTGCTCAGCCAGTCCTTGGGAACGATGACATCGCTATTGAGCAACACCACATCATGTTGCGGGAAATGTGCAAAACCACGATTTACGGTTCGAACGAAACCTAGGTTGCTTTCATTCTTTAGCACCACAAAAACATCCGGCCATTTTTTACCTAACTCTTCCAACATTTCTTGCATACCGGCATCCGGACTTGCATCATTTATTGCGACAATACGCGCACCAGGATTAGACAGTATGTTTGGTATAGCAGCATCAATGCAGCGCCTGGTCATTTCCACCCCGCGATATACCGGGAGGATGACCGCGACAGGATGTGTAGGTGCTATAGGGGAGGCAGTCACTAAATAACTACTAGTTTTCTCCAGTTTCAGCCCACCATTTGGCGATGCTTGGGTAATGGTATTGCTTACATTTAACGCGCTCTTAATCGAAGTCATAGCAGCTACAAAATCACCTCGGATCAACCTACCGGCAAAACGTATCGGCTTTGTAATAAACCATGATGTAGAATTTACCAATTTTTGAATATAAGCATTCCGATCAATCACTATTTGCTGAAGCCTGGCAATATCTTCCTCCCTGCGATCTTTCATTTGCTGCAGACCAGTAATCGTTTCACTTAAACCGACAATTACTTCATTACGCTCCTCCAATTCACGGGAGCGACTAGTAATCATTTGGTCACGCTGCACAATTCCTTGACTAAGACTAACTATCTTTTCATCTTGCCCCACGGCGGCCGGGGAAGGAAAATTTATACCCAGCGGTAAAGAAGTCGAGGTATTGGCTAAAACCTCATAGGCGTATTGCGGCTTATGCAGTAACGGCAATACTAAATCCTCAATATTTCGAATGGGGAATAAAAGAGTATCGGATATTGCACTGATAATTTTTGCGGTATTTTCTCGTGGCACTAAAAGTAAAGCCAGTTCCTTTGCCATTCCGAAAATATTTTCGGTTATGGCATTAAAATTATTGGGATTATATGCGCTCGCCAAAAACCCGTACGTGTCGTACTCCCGTGCCTGACAAAATGTCAGAACTTCGTTTCCCGAACTTAAAGAGTTACATTCACAAAAAACGATAGGGCGATCACGCAAAATAGTTTCTGTTGCACCATCCAATACGCTTCTTTCCATCCCTTCAACGTCCAACTTTATAACGTCTATTTTCCCGATTCCTAAACCATCAATAGTCGAAACATGAATTTTATATGTGGCAGAATTTAATAAAGTTACCTCTGCATCAATCGAGAGGCCGCCAAAATTAACCATCTCATTTAAGTCTATCGATTGGAGAACTAAATCTTTTTCGATCTCAGCCAGACCAATGTTAAGCGCTGTGACATTTTCACAATTATTTAATAATAAATTTTCCGACAAAATTGCATAAATTTCTTTACGTGGCTCGAACGCATATACCCGCCCCTTTTCACCAACAAATTGCGAGAAGGCAAGTGAGTGCGTGCCAATAAAAGCACCTACATCTAAAACACGCATTCCAGGAGAAATTATCTGACCGAGCAAATCAAGCTCATCCATTGCCCATTCGCCATATAGCCCTAACGCATGAGACACCACTTTATCCGCATCAATAATGCGCATTTTTCCATACTGCGTTACAACGATACTCATTACGACTCCGATTGAAATGCTGAAGATACTTGAATGCCTATGCGCAAACTCTGCAGTCCACAGATACCGTGAACCAATCTACTTTTTAAGCTGTGCAATGCCATTGCATCATTTATCCATTGATGCTGAATATGATCATCTCCCAACCCCTCTGCAACTGCTACATTCAGAGAATATTCCCCCTGAATTAATATAGGCATGAGAAATGAAAATGTTACTAATATCGTTTTTCCAGATTTCAAGGCGGGTGGCTGATTGCGATATGCGAGGTCCGACCCCTCGGCAAAAATGTATTGACCCAGGCGATCTTTAATCATGAAACCGAAAGCAGCATGATGAATGTCCTGCTTAGACTGGGCTTTGATACAAAACTTGACAAGATCCCCACCGTTAATCATTGAAAGCTTTGAGTTATCTTCGCCCTCAAACCAAATGTCGACGATATTAACGCCACCGCTCCCGAACGAGTCTGCATCTTGACGAAAAGGGGTTATTCGAATCAGGTTGGAAGTCTGCTCCTCACCTTCCACTAAACCCTCAAAAAAGTCACTAGCTTGATTACTAATTGGCTCGCGGGAACTGGTCTCAATCGCTTTTATTGGAGTCGTCATTACTGGAGTAGTACGTTCCGAGTAAAAATCTTTAATGTACATCCGACAAATCTCATCTGTTTTTCCTACAACAGTATCCTTCCCACGTGAAAGCAAAATGGCTCTATTGCAGAGGCTGACAACAGCACTTGTATCGTGACTAACAAACAGCACTGTCCCACCCTTCTCTTGGAGGGCGCGTAAGTAACGCATACATTTTTGCTGGAAAAATATATCTCCTACTGATAGAGCTTCGTCAATTATCAGGATATCGGCGTCCACATGGGCGATAACCGCGAAGGCAAGACGAATGTACATTCCACTTGAGTAAGTTTTGACTGGTTGATCAATGAACTCACCAATATCAGCAAAGGCCACAATGTTTTCAAATCGCTCATCGATTTCATTTTTAAGTAAGCCCAAAACGCCCGCATTCATGTAGACGTTCTCACGACCAGTGAATTCAGCATTAAAACCTGAACCTAATTCGAGCAGAGCCGCAACACGCCCGTTAACCTCAACTGTGCCGCTGGTGGGAGTTATCGTGCCGCAAATAATCTGTAGTAAAGTCGATTTACCGGCGCCATTTCTGCCGATAACACCAACGGTCTCGCCTTTTTTTACCTCAAACGAAACGTCTGTTAACGCCGAAAATTCACGAAAGTATTGTTTTGATACTTTGCCAATCATTCGGCGCAAACGAGGAAGGATAAATTGCTTGAGACGGTCACGCGGTGCGTCGTATATTTCGTACCGCTTAGTGACATTTTGGATCCGGATCGCAACGTCAGCTTGGTTTGAAGATTGATTCGAAGAGTAGATATCTAGTTCAGAGGACATCGGCAAACCCCTTTCTGGTTTTTTGGAACCAGGCGTAGCCTATCCAGGCAATGAAAATAGCCGCCAAGGTGTAACCACCCAATCCGAGCCAATTGGGAAGATGCCCCCAGATCAGCACCTCCCGCGCCTGTTCGATGATGAAGGTAAGCGGATTAGCCATGATAAACGGGAGAAATCGTGCCGGTACCGCGGTTAATGGATAAAAAACCGGGGCCAGGAACATCAATACGGTGGTAATGATAGTGATGAACTGTCCCACGTCACGGAGAAAAACGCCTAAGGATGCGAGCATCCAGGCAAGACCTACAGTCAAGATAAGTAGCGGAAGCAGGACCAAAGGTGCAAAAAGCGCCGTCCAATGTAAGTAGCCATTGAATATAGCAAAGGCAGCCAGAAGCACGCCAAGACTAATAATGCTATGAAAGAGTGCTGCGCCTATCGTGACAACCGGTAATATTTCAATCGGAAACACTACTTTTTTCACGTAATTGACATTGGAGATAATTAAACCAGGGGCGCGGTTCAGCACCTCGCTAAACAAATTTAATACAATCATGCCAACAAAAAGCACCAAGGCAAATTGTGTTTTACTATTATCACCGCCGATTCCACCCCATCGGGACTTAAAAATTTCGGAAAAAACAAAGGTGTACACCACCAACATAAATACAGGATTAAAGAATGACCAAGCCATTCCCATCGCGGAGCCTTTGTAGCGTCCAACGACTTCACGCCTAGTCATTTGCAGAATAAGCTGGCGGTTGCGCCAAAGACTTTTGACAAGAGCCAACAGAGATGTTGTGTGAGCGGCGTGCGGGTTAACAGAGGTTGTTTGAACGCTCATATCAACGACTCGTCTTCAGCGATTGAGCAGATATTATGGTTTATCATTTATTCCTTGTATCAATTCACTTAAACAAATATCCAGATCGGTATGCCAATCCGGCAGTCCAAGTTTGAACGTATTTTGTAATTTATCTGTCGCTAAACGAGAGTTACCCGGTCTTGGCGCCGGAAGAGGATAAGCTTCGGTTGGGATCGGTTCAATAGCGTCAAGGGAAAGCATAAGCGCCAGACCATTAAGTCCTGCCAGTGTAACCACACGCTTCGCATAGCCGTGCCACGTTGTCTCACCACTGGCGCATAAATTGTAAATGCCGGCACTTGCTAAAATGTGATTCCAAGTCGATTCTTGCGTCTCTAATGCGGCAGTTGTTACACGAGCAATAGTACGCGCCCAAGTTGGGGCGCCGGTTTGATCAGCCACGATCCGAATAGCTTCCCGTTCTTGGGCCAAACGTAATATTGTTTTTAGAAAATTGCCGCCGTGCACGCCATAGACCCAACTGGTACGCATGATCCAATGCGCTTCACACGCCTTCGCTACTGCAATTTCCCCTTCTCGTTTGGTGCGGCCGTACACACTTTGAGGGTTGGTAATATCTTCTTCTGTGTACGGACTCTTTTTGGTGCCATCAAACACATAATCAGTTGAGTAATGAATCATCGCGGCACCAAGTTTTTGTGCTTCTTCTGCCATCACTCCTGGCGCTTCACCGTTGATGCGCATCGCCAGCTCTGGCTCGCTTTCCGCTTTGTCTACCGCCGTGTATGCGGCGGCGTTGATGATCAGGTTCGGTTTAACTGTACGAATGACATCACGCACTTGATCCAGGTTAGACAGATCCATTTGGCTGCGATCAACTGCGATAATCTCGCCCAGACCTTTTAAGCTGCGCTCAAGTTCATATCCTACTTGGCCATTTTTTCCTGTCACCAAAATTTTCATGGAAACACCTCGGCATCGCCGAGCAATGCTGCGATCTGGTCTTTACCCGACAGCAATGGGCTACCTTCGATCGGCCACTTTATGCCGATAGCGGGATCATTCCAGAGAATAGAGCGCTCAAACTCTGGCGCCCAATAATCGGTTGTTTTATAAAGAAATTCAGCAGAATCGCTGGTCACGACGAAGCCATGCGCGAAGCCCGGTGGTACCCACATTTGACGCTTATTTTCAGCCGATAAGACCACGCCGACCCAACGACCAAATGTAGGAGAACTTTTGCGGATATCGACGGCAACGTCAAATACTTCGCCGGCTACGACGCGGACCAATTTACCTTGTGGTTGCTGGATTTGATAATGCAAACCGCGCAGCACATTCTTAGCCGATTTGGAGTGATTATCCTGCACGAAAGTGGTCGTGACACCGGTCAGTTCTTGAAAGGTGCGCTCGTTAAAACTCTCGTAAAAGAATCCTCGATCGTCACCGAATACTTTGGGTTCGATGATGAGTACATCGGGAATATCGGTTGTTTGAATGTGCATCTTTAATAAACCTTATCTGTCAGTAACCGCAGCAAATATTGACCGTAGCCATTTTTCTTTAATGGTTGCGCAAGCGCTTCGAGATGTTCGGCGCTGATATACCCTTTGCGGAAAGCGATTTCTTCTGGGCAAGCGACTTTCAAACCTTGACGATTTTCGATAGTCGCAATGAATTGACCTGCTTCCAGCAAAGATTCATGCGTGCCAGTATCCAGCCACGCCATACCGCGGCCCATTAGTTCCACATTAAGCTGATTAGTTTCAAGATAAACCCGATTAACGTCCGTAATCTCTAATTCACCACGTGCGGAGGGTTTTATACTGGCTGCGATATCACAGACCTGTTGATCGTAGAAATACAAACCGGTAACCGCATAGTTAGACTTCGGATGCGCTGGCTTTTCTTCAATGCTGACTGCACGGCGTTCACCGTCAAACTCGACTACACCGTATCGCTCCGGATCCTGCACGTGATAGGCAAACACGGTCGAACCCGTGGCCCGAGCAGACGCATCCCGCAATTGCGTTTCGAAATCATGACCGTAATAGATGTTATCGCCGAGGATCAAAGCTGATGGCGCATCACCAACGAATTCGCGTCCGATAATAAAAGCCTGCGCCAGTCCGTCGGGTGTCGGTTGTACTGCATAGGTTAAAGCGAGACCCCATTGACTACCATCACCAAGCAGTTCCTTGAAGCGCGGGGTGTCTTGCGGTGTCGATATGATCAGGATTTCGCGAATACCCGCCAACATCAACGTGGTCAGCGGATAGTAAATCATCGGTTTGTCATAGACCGGCAGTAACTGCTTGGAAACCGCCATGGTGACTGGATATAAACGGGTGCCTGACCCACCTGCGAGAATAATTCCTTTACGTGCTAACGTCATTACTTGATCTCCTCGCTGGCTTTACGTTGGCTATAGTTTTGCTCAACCCATTTCAGATAATCGCCTGACTGAACATTGTTCACCCAAGGCTGATTATCAAGATACCACTGGACCGTCTTGCGAATGCCTGTTTCGAAAGTCTCAGCTGGCTTCCAGTCTAGCTCTCGAGCAATTTTTCCTGCATCAATTGCGTAACGGCGGTCATGCCCGGGACGGTCAGTTACGTAAGTAATTTGATCGCGGTAGCTGCCATTCGTTTTTGGATCGAGGGCATCCAGGATGTCGCATAAAACATGGACCACATCCAGGTTGGCTTTCTCGTTCCAGCCGCCGATGTTATAGACTTCGCCTGGCCGTCCTGCCTCTAAAACACGACGAATTGCGGCGCAATGATCGCTGACATAGAGCCAGTCACGCACTTGCTGACCGTCGCCATAAATGGGTAACGGCTTCCCTGCACGGGCGTTGGTAATAATGAGCGGGATGAGCTTCTCGGGGAAATGATACGGCCCGTAATTATTCGAGCAATTGGTGGTTAGCGTCGGCAAGCCATATGTATGGTGATAGGCGCGCACCAGGTGATCTGATGCGGCTTTCGAGGCTGAGTAAGGGCTATTCGGGGCGTATGCTGTCGTTTCTGTGAACGGCGCATCGTCTGCGCCCAGCGTGCCGTATACCTCATCGGTCGACACGTGCAGAAAACGGAAAGCGGCCTTATCGGTTTCAGGCAAAACTGACCAATGGGCGCGCACTGCTTCCAATAGACCAAAAGTGCCATTAACGTTGGTTTCGATAAACGCAGCAGGTCCGTGTATTGAACGGTCAACATGACTTTCTGCGGCGAAGTGAACAACGGCACGTGGTTTATATTGGGCCAGCAGTTCGGCAACTTGTGCGGTATCACCGATATCCCCATGCACAAAAATATGTCGTTGATCCTCATTAACGGTGGCGAGGTTATTAATATTGCCCGCGTAAGTTAGCTTATCGAGATTAATTACCGATTCATCACTTTGTGCCAACCAGTCGAGTACAAAATTAGAGCCGATAAAACCGGCGCCGCCAGTAATGAGAATCATGTGGGTATCCTGAATGCGTTTAAAAATGATAGCGATCTACCCGACTAAAAAAGAATGTCGTACAGGGAAATACACCAATTTGCCACTAGCCCATAATTATCCACTATTATCGCGGTCATTAAGTTACCAAAACAGCACTTTATATTTCGTTTCCCCTGAGAAAAGACACCTGAAGTAACACTTTGTTGCAAAGTATCATTCTATTGTGATGCCACCATTGCCATTTAGATACCTTCTGAAATGAATTAAAGCAAAAAAAGTCGAGACCGATAAAATGCTGGTTCTCGGTTAATTTTTTAGCAATCAACCCTCTGGGAATCAACCATTAACCGCGTTCAAAATACCAATGCGTGGATTAATGCAGTTTTACCTGCGACATATCAGGACCAACCTGAAACATAAAATGAATGCCCTACAATAAGGCATTCATTTATCAGCCATCCAATCAAACCATGACAACTAACAATACCCATACTTACGCCATCGGCGATCTGCAAGGCTGCTATCAAAGTCTGGTCGAATTGCTTGCGCAAATTGACGCTGCGACACCAGACGCGAAATTAATTTTTGTTGGTGACCTGGTCAATAGGGGGCCGGACTCAGTGGCTACTTTACGATTAATACGTTCCCTTGGGGATCGCGCGCAGGCAGTGCTTGGCAACCATGATTTGCATTTATTAGCGGCGGCGCATGGGATTCGCAAACTGCATCGACAGGATACCCTGGCGCAAGTGTTGGATGCACCGGACTGCGACGAACTGCTGGACTGGTTACGACGACGACCAATGGCTTTGTTTGAAAATGGTCATTTGTTACTGCATGCGGGCGTTTTGCCGCAATGGTCGGCAACCCAGACCTTAGCACTTGCACGAGAGGTTGAGGCGGTGTTGCAGAGTCCGGATTGGGTTAATTTTTTACGTGAAATGTATGGTAACGAACCGACGCGCTGGGACGATACATTGCAAGGTAACGCGCGTTTACGCTGCATCGTGAATGCTTTGACCCGACTGCGATTTTGTACCGAGGATGGAACGATGGAATTTGCGGCAAAGGAAAGCGCGGGAACAGCGTTGCCCGGTTATCTGCCTTGGTTTGACGTAGCCCAGCGCCAGACAAAAGACGTTACCGTTGTATTCGGACATTGGTCGACTTTGGGTCTGACCTTGAGACCGAACTTAATTGGTCTTGATACCGGTTGCGTGTGGGGTGGGAAGTTGACTGCTGTACGGCTTGAAGACCGTGCTTTGTTTCAGGTTAGCTGTCCAGAATCACAAAAACCGAGTTAATTTTGGGTCTTTTTTTACTAAGCGTCTGTTGAGCACCGTACTTGTGCAGAATGCACTATTCTGCACTATTCTGCACTTTTCCACTATCGCTCTAATTTCCAACACTGGCCATACTGACAACTTGCTCTTCTGGTCGCCTTTGCCCTAACGCTTCCGCAATGGCGACGTGAGCAATCGCCGCCAGATCGCGTCGATGTATTCCTGCTGTTTCAATTGATTTCAGCTGAATCAACTCTGCCTTAATAGGTGCTGCTTTCATGATTGCAATCATGCTTTGAGCAAAGCTCATGTCTCCGATAAAATCTGCAGCCGGATGCAATTGACCGGCTGCATCGACATAACGTAACGCGTAGGGCTGAATCGGCACGTGCGCATCAACCGCCGCCTCAAACAAATTTGCATGAAATGGCAATATTGCGCCTTGTGCAGCAGTTGTGCCTTCAGGGAAAAAGGCGACGCGCTCGCCGGCATGGATACTGCTGACGAGGCCCTGAAAAATCCGACGCACATCGCGCTGCTTGCCACGCGCAATAAAAATTGTATCGGCCTGCGCGCACAGCCAGCCGATTAACGGCCAGTCACGGATATCTGATTTTGCGACAAAGCGACAAGGTTCTGTTGAGTTGATCACAAAGATATCTAGCCACGAGACATGATTGGCGATGATCAACGCTGGCGATGCAATGTCACGTTGATACGGATTACTGACTTCGACGGTTACGCGGCAAATAGCTAATACCTTGATTGACCAACGACGAATGCGCCAATGACGACCGGCAGCATCGGTAAACGGAAACACCAACGCGCAGGTCAAAAGACCGGCGAACAGATGCGCGATTATCCTGAACAGCCGATAGGCGATCATGCGCGTTTAGGTACGCCATCAACGCCATCAAGTAAGCGTTCGTAAGCAATGTGGCCAGCAACGATCGTCGCTTTTACCTGGCCGGTTAACTCGTAACCCAAAAATGGCGTGTGCTTACCTTGACTCGCCAGTGATTTAGCATCCACCGTCCAACGTACCGACGGATCAAAAAGGCAGATGTCGGCAATACTGCCCACATTCAGTTGACCGGCTGACAAACCGGCTACGCGGGCCGCATCGTTGGTAATTTTTGCTAATGCACGGCTGAGTGGTTGCTCAGAAGGTGCCACGTGTTCTTCGGCCCACTTGAGCGCCAGCGATAACAGCAGTTCAAGTCCCGTAGCGCCTGGCGTTGCTTCTCCAAACGGCAGCAATTTTTCATCGTCATCAACTGGCGTGTGGTCTGAGCAGATAGCATCGATGGTGCCATCCAGCAAACCTTGACGAATTCCGTCACGGTCGCGTTGCGAACGGAACGGTGGCGTCATACGCGCATTCGAATCAAAGAAGCCAATATCCACTTCAGTCATATGAATATGATGCGCGCCGACGTCACACGTGATCGGCAGACCTTCTTTTTTCGCCAACCGTACCAAATCAACACCGGCTCCCGAAGAAATTCGGCATAAATGCACGCGTGCGCCGGTTGCCCGTACCAATTCAAAAATGGTGTACAACCGGATAGTCTCGGCCATGACAGGAACGCCGGACAATCCCAAACGCGACGCTACCGCCCCGCTGTTGGCGATACCATCGTGCCCAAGATACGGATCCTGCGGGCGCAACCATACGGTGTAATTGAACGTCTGCGCATATTGCAGCGAGCGCAATAGTACGGTTGTATCCAAAATCGGTTCATCGGCCTGAGAAAATCCAATACACCCGGCGTCGGTCAACTCAGACATTTCAGTCAACTCTCGCCCTTTCAAGCCAACCGTCAACGCACCGAGCGGGTAGACGTGTGCCTGATTTAACGACTTGGCGCGATGTTTTAACATCTCCACCAGACCAGGTTCATCCAGCACTGGATCGGTGTCTGGCGGGCAAACCAGACTAGTCACTCCGCCTTGCATGGCTGCTTGCATTTCCGATTCAAGCGTCGCCTTATATTCGTAACCCGGCTCACGCAAACGCGCACTCAGATCGACCAGACCAGGAGCGACTATCAGCCCGCTGGCATCAATCGTTTTAGCCGCAACAAAATCGGCGGGAGGCTGGCCAATAGCGATTACCTTACCATCGGCTATATACAGATCTTGCTTGGCATCGATACCGTTTGCAGGATCAATCAGGTGACCGTTTTTAATGTGCAGTTTCATGTATAAATTTTTTCTTAGCGAGTTTTTTAATGACACAAAATCGTTGGTCAAGTCTTTAGGAAGTTGCTAAGTAAGCCAATAAGTTAGTTACTTATTGGCTTAGCAAACCAGCGATTATGTTGATCCGTATGCCCGGCGGTAGTGTATAAATCGGCGCATGAATATTCATGCGTCCTCATCGACCGGCGAGCATTATTTTCCGCACATTTAATTTCCTGCCAAAATACTCATCACCGCCATCCTTACTGCAATCCCAAAAGTCACTTGTGGCAAAATCACCGCTTGCGCGCCATCAGCCACGGCAGAATCAATTTCGACACCACGGTTCATTGGCCCAGGGTGCATCACAATGGCGTCCGGTTTTGCCAGCGCCAGGCGCTCTGGCGTGAGGCCGTAGCTCTTGAAAAATTCCTGCGCCGACGGCAACAGCGCTCCGGTCATACGCTCGTTTTGAAGGCGTAACATGATGATGACATCGACGCCTTTCAAACCTTCATTCATATCGGTGAAAACCCGCACGCCCATTTGCTCCAAGCCACTCGGCAATAGCGTGCGCGGACCGATTGCGCGCACTTCCGGCACGCCCAATGTTGTCAACCCATGAATGTCGGAACGCGCGACGCGGCTATGCAAAATATCGCCAACGATCGCAACGGTCAGATTGGTAAAATCTTTTTTGTAATGACGAATCGTGTACATGTCGAGCAAGCCCTGTGTCGGGTGCGCATGACGTCCGTCACCGGCATTGACAACGTGTACGTGGGACTGTTTAGTATCCGTCAGATGTTTAGCGATCAGATAAGGCGCGCCCGATTGCGAATGGCGTACCACGAACATGTCGGCGTGCATGGCGGCCAGATTGTCGATGGTATCCAACAATGACTCGCCCTTGCTTGCGCTGGAGGCAGAAATGTTCAGGTTGATCACATCTGCCGATAAGCGCTTCGATGCAATTTCAAAAGTGGTACGCGTACGGGTGGAGTTTTCGAAGAATAGATTGAATACGCTTTTGCCGCGCATTAACGGTACTTTTTTAACGTCGCGGTCGCTGATACCCACAAACGATGATGCAGTGTCGAGAATGTGCGTAACGACTGAGGTCGGCAGTCCTTCGATGGTCAGCAAATGTTGTAGTTCGCCGTTTTTATTCAGTTGGGGATTAAGCATTGTGATGCACAGTCAAAGAGAGTTCGCCATTTTCGGCGCGATGAAGTTCTAATGATTCGCCAGCCAGCAACGTGATAGTTTCGGCCACAAAATCAGCCGAAATCGGTAATTCACGCCCACCGCGATCAATCAATGCCGCCAGCATGATTTTTGCCGGACGACCGTAGTCAAATAATTCATTGATGGCTGCTCGCGTAGTACGGCCTGTGTAAAGCACGTCGTCCACCAGCAAAATGGTAGCGCCGTTGACGTCGAACGAAATATGGGTCGGCTTGATGTCGGCACGCAGCCCTTTTTCGGCAAAATCATCACGATAAAAGGAGACATCGATAAACCCCAGGCGATCTTTGTCAGACAGGTTCAATGCGGCCACCAACCGTTCAGCAAGCCACGCACCGCCGGAATAGATGCCGACCACCGCAATTTTATCGGCGTTGGCTAAACCGGCGATTACCTGCGCTTCCAATATCCGATATAACGCTTCAGCATCATAGGATGAATCTGGTGAGTGAGTTATTGTCATGAAAATTTATCTTTTTTATAAGTAATCAGTCTGGTTAAGTTTTTTTTAAGTTTTTTTATTAAAGTTTATTATTAAATTAGTTTTATTAAATAAATCTCATTAAGGTTCGCCGCCATTGAGTGTGGGATGCGCGCCCCGATTCAACCTTGCGCGCACAGCTCATTCACTCAACTCATCAAAGTATTGTTGCAAGATGATCGCCGCTGCGCGATCGTCAATCAACTCGCCGCGCTGGTGCGCAATCACGGCCGACGAATAACGCTCGTCGACTAGTACGATGGCGACGCCATAGCGCCCGTGTAACTGGTTGGCAAACCGGCGGCAGCGCACAGTCATCTCATGATCTGCGCCGTCTGGGTGCAAAGGCAAACCGACAATGCAACGGGCCGGTTGCCACTCGCGCATTAAAACAGCTATTTCTTCAAACTTGCCATCGTTGCTGATGGCGCTGATGATGGATAACGGTTGCGCCTGCTTCATCATGGTATTACCAACTGCTACGCCAACGCGTTTAAGACCAAAATCAAAGCCCAGGATCGTTTCCACTAGCGCACCGCCGCGGTCATTGCAACCTTAAATCCAGGTCGAAATGCAATATTCCGCCGGCCTGACATCAACTCAAGCACGGCCAGATTCCCCTGTCAGCATATGAGGATCGATACCAAGTAGTTTCAGGGCTGCCAAAAACCGCTGTTCAATCGGTAAATCAAAAATAATAGTAGGATCTGCCGCGACGGTCAGCCAGCCATTGCGCGCAATTTCCTCTTCAAGTTGGCCAGCTTCCCAACCAGAGCAACCCAGGCTGACCAGGATTTGTGCAGGACCGTTGCCATGCGCAACCGCTTCCAGTACGTCTTTGGAGGTCGTCATCGCAATCTGATCGGTGACTTTGAGCGTCGAAGAATAGGTATTGAGCGGAGAGTGCAGCACAAAGCCACGCTCAACTTGTACCGGACCGCCAAACATGACTGGGCAAGTAGACATGCTGTCGCCAAACTTGCTAATGCTATCGGAGTACGCAACGGCATGCGTATGCTGCGGCGCGATTTCGAGCGTCAGTTCGATTCGGTCAAACAATACGTCCATTGTCATATCGGTGGGCTTGTTAATCACCACCCCAAGTGCGCCGTTGGCGTTATGCTCGCACAGGTAGACGACACTGCCGCCAAACACGGGATCTTGCATCGTGGGCATGGCAATCAAAAAATGATTAGTCAGGTCAAGCGCCGTTGCTTCCTCAGAGGAAGAAGTTACCGCGTGGTCGGGCTGCCAGAATGTTTCGTAGGGGTTTAGTAGCTTAGCCATAATCTGCATTTTATCATTTTTAAATGTGACTATCCTGCTTTGAATAGCTGCTGACCTCGCGTAAAGTAGCCTCATTTGCCCAGAATCTGACTTGCTAAGATAATTTTCTCGAAATAATGACTTTTAGCAATGGTTCGATGTCCACCCGTTTCTTTTCCCATCACCCATCAATATGCCCCAATTTGACAAGTCCCTAGTCTGGTTTCGTCGCGATTTGCGCGTATTCGACAATGCCGCGTTGCATCATGCATTAAAGAATAGTCGCGCCGTCTTTTGTGTATTTGTATTTGACACCGATATTCTGCAACCGCTACGCGAGGCAGGGCTGACCGCCGACCGCCGGGTTGAATTTATTCATGCCAGTATCATGGCTTTAGACACAGCGTTACGAGAATTGGGTGGTGGTTTGATCGTCCGACATGGCTCGGCATTGCCAGAAATTTCGTCTTTAGCAAGCGAACTTGACGTCAACGCAGTATTCACCAATCGTGATTATGAGCCACAGGCGGTTACGCGCGACAACGCAGTTAAAGCCACTTTGGCCAAAAATGGTTGCATCTGGCACAGTTACAAAGATCAGGTGATTTTTGAAACCGATGAAATATTGTCGCTCTCCGCCAAACCTTTTTCGGTATTTACACCGTACAAAAATGCATGGATGAAACGACTTGCCGCGGCGGACGGTGAGTTCTTCCTCAAGCCCTATCCGATTTCGTCCTATGCATCCCGATTGGCAACCATACCGCCAGAGAATGCAGTACCGATCCCTTCGTTGTCAGAATTGGGCTTTACTCAGACCAATTTAAGTGAGCTGAAAATTCCTACCGGCATCGCCGGCGCAGAAGAATTGCTCGAAGACTTCATGCCGCGCATTGGCGGATATGACACGACGCGCAACTTTCCGGCTGTGAAGGGGCCGTCCTATTTATCCGTCCATTTACGGTTTGGGACCATTTCTATCCGCACACTGGCTCGGAATGCCTATCAGGCGATGCGACAAGGAATCGAAGGAAGCGGTGCTTCGGTATGGCTATCGGAGTTGGTGTGGCGCGACTTTTATTTTATGATCCTGCATCACCATCCGCATGTCGCCCAACGCGCCTTCAAACCGGACTACGATGCGATTCAATGGGAGACCGGCGCTCCTGCGGAGGCCGCTTTTCAGGCGTGGTGCGATGGCCGCACTGGCTATCCCTTGGTTGATGCCGCCATGCTGCAAATCAATCAAACGGGTTATATGCACAACCGTCTGCGAATGGTAGTGGCGTCATTTTTAATCAAAGACCTTGGTATCGACTGGCGTTGGGGCGAGGCGTACTTTGCTGCGCAACTAAATGACTTCGATCTGTCGGCCAACAATGGCGGCTGGCAATGGGCAGCATCATCGGGCTGTGACGCCCAACCTTATTTCCGCATATTTAATCCGATTACCCAATCGGAAAAATTTGATAGTGAAGGCAAGTTTATCCGCCGCTATCTTCCCCAATTGGCCAAACTCAGCAACAAAGCCATCCATGCTCCATGGCTGGCCGACGCTGACACGCTGGCCGACGCAGGAATTAAGCTGGGCGTCGACTACCCAAGACCTTTGATCCAACATGATGAAGCACGTAAACAGACACTGGCGCGTTACGCAGTGGTCAAGAAGGTCACGGAAGAATAAACATGACCTGGCTTCATTCGCGTTTCGGCACGCCATCCGATACGAATCAGGAAGTTCCATCAACACGCGCTAACGTAGATTTTTAGCGCTAACCAATACTTAGACAAGTGAAATTGCGTGACAACCTGGAAGGACTCCTGAGTCCTGGAACTATAAGGCGGGCGTCCCTTGCCGGACACCCCCAACTTGACGCTCCGGTTGTCAGCTTGATCTGCTATCACAGCAAACCACACCAAATCACACCAAATCACACCAAATCACATTATTGCTATTTCTTTTTTTACAAATGCACTAATCGCAGCCAACAACGCGTCCTCCTGAAATGGTTTTCCGAGGTATTCATTGACACCTAATTCCATTGCGTAAGTTCGATGTTTTGCGGCTGTGCGCGACGTAATCATGATGATGGGAATATGGCGAGTCCGATCATCGTTGCGGATGTTACGTGTCAGATCAAAGCCATCCATATGTGGCATTTCAATATCTACGAGCATGACGTCGGGCCTGACTGCCTGTAATTGTTGCAGGGCATCGATACCGTCTTTTGCTAATACCACCTGATACCCTTCGCGCGATAACAAGCGCTGCGTGACGCGACGTACGGTTAGCGAATCGTCGACTACCATAACAATTTTTTGCGTTCGGAGACCCTGCACAGGTACGGCCGGTTGATTGGGTGCGACGATGCTGGCGACCGCACCAATCACCTGACCAGGATTGACTAACTCTTCATTAACGTATTGGCTAATCTCCGCCATATTTGACTCGTTACTTTTTACTTTAAGCGGTGAGCGCAATTGCTGGGCCAACCGCAACGCCACTGGCACAGGGTTCAAAATTAATACAATGTCACCTGACCCGAGAACCGTCGCACCGACGATACCGATCATGCGCGACAATTGCGGACCGATATTTTTGACGACCACTTCTCGGTTACCAATGATAGCGTCCACGTGGATTGCCACCCGATCGTTACCGCTGCGCAAAAGAATAATTGGCGAGTATTGCTGGGTTATCGGCGTCACCTGATGCTCCCCCAACAACGCCGACAAGTAATGTAGCGGGACGTATTGGTCCTGCCACAATACTGTGCCGTCATTATAGGCACTCGCCAACGCTGTTGCTTTCAAGTGTTGCACTTGCTCTACCAAGGCCGACGGTACTGCATAAGTATTGCTGCCGGTCGAAAAAATGACTACTTGCGTCACAGCAAGCGTAAGCGGTAAATGAATCGTAAAATGCGTTCCCTTGCCGGCTTCACTGGAGACTGCAACACGGCCACCGAGCGCTGCGGCTTCAGAGCGCACAACATCCATACCAATTCCACGACCTGCAAGTTTAGTCACTTCAGTAACGGTAGAAAATCCTGACCGGAAAATAAAATCATTTAACTCACCGTCAGAGAGTTGCTGCCCGCTGTCCAACAAGCCAAGTGCCTCAGCCTTGTCGCGGATGTGGCCTAATTGCAAACCTTGGCCGTCATCAGACAGCTGAATCAATATCTCGTTACCATTCTGACGAATTTCAATTTTCAATTGGCCAACATCGTTCTTACCGGCGGCGCGACGACCTTCACGTGATTCAATGCCGTGAACGATCGCATTACGCAGCAAATGCTCAAAAGGTCCGACCATTTTTTCTAGAACGCTACGATCAATTTCCACCGTGCTACCGCGAATATCCAAATTCACACGTTTGTCGATTTCTTTCGATACCTGGCGCGTCAATCGATATAATCGCTCGGCGACACTGGCAAACTGCACCATCCGCACATGCATCAAGTCTTGTTGTAAATCACGCGTAAGGCGTCCTTGCATAACAAGGTCTGCGCTAGTGCTTTCTACCGTCTTGGTCAGGCTTTTTTGTAGAGACGACACATCATTGACGCTCTCTGCCATGATCCTGGTTAATTCTTGCAGGCGCGTAAAGCGATCAAACTCGAGTGGATCAAATTCGCGCTCACCTGCCAATGTCATCCGCGAGGATATCTGTGTTTCTGCTTGCATTTCAATTTCACGTAACTGACCACGCAAGCGGTCAACATTTTCGGTCAACTCCACCAAGGATTGTTGGAGCGAACCCACGCCAGATTCCATCCGAGAGCGGGCAATCGACACTTCACCAGCCTGATTCACCAAGCGGTCTAACACATCGGCATTGACGCGCACCTGCGTCACTGCGGCAACACCAGGAACTGTTGCTAGCCATGGCGCTGGCGCGCTACCGTGAACAGCATTCGCCGACATCAGGTTCGTGGCACCAACCGACGTTGACACCATATTTCTCGGATTGAACACCTTCGCGTCTTCCAATGCACTTCCACTTATCGCCTGTGGTGTCGCCTGTTGGAGAGCTTGTTGGAGAGCCTGTTGAGCAGAAGAAATTGGGCTTGGACGTTGCAAGCCTTCGAACATCTGGACGCCATGATCGTAATGCGCCAGCAATTCTTCAATCACATGCGGCGATGGCGTGGGGCTGTATAACGTTGCCTCAATATGACTTTCCATCTCGTGCATATGCTGACCAAGCACCATCGCACCTGCCATACGCGCGCTACCTTTAATGGTGTGCAAATGTCGCAAAATAGCGTGTACGGTTTCTACTGGAATGGCAGTAAGAGCGTGGCTATGAATGCCACTATTACGATCAGAATTGCCATCGTCGCCATACATTGCAGTACTCTGCCAACTTCGTAATGCACTTTCGATTTGCGGAAGAATATCGCGCCCTTCTTCCAAAAATACAGGCAATAAATCAACATCAATCTCGTCACGTAAAATCGAAGAGGGATCAACGTCGAGCCCGGTAGCATTGATCGCTTGTAACGACGCAGATATAAGCGGTCGTCGGTTAATCGTTAGCGATTGTTGATGTGGCCTGACGCTAGCCGCGTTTTCTGAAGGGTTTATTCGCTGATGTTCGGGATAAACATCTGATTGAATAACTGTCTCATCAGCGAGATCATCAATCTGCACTTGCGGCCCATGCCGTAAAGCCTCAAGCGCGCTGACCAATGCAGGTTCGTAGTACGGCATTTCACTTTGCGCAAATTGCTGCAACATCCATTTGGCCCGCGTGATCGTCGATTCAATAATGTCGAATTCTTGCTCGCGCACGGGGCTTGGCTGTAAGGCCATCCTCTGCAAAACCATTTCTAGCGCATGCGCAACGTTATGTAATGGTTTAAAGCCAACGGTCGCAGAGCTTCCCGCCAGCGAATGCGCGGCGTAGATGGATTGCACGGCGACTGGCCGTTCTGGTTCGTGACGCCATTCAGAAAAGTCGTGTGATAACAAGCGTACCAACTGGTCGGTCTCCGACAAGTAAATGTTATACAGCGGCAGGCTGATCGACAAATCTCCAATTTTTTTAATGCTGTCATCTTGTCGCGTCTCGGGCAAACCTGGAAAACTAAATATCTCTGCGCCGGGATCAAAAAAATCGGCGTGAATATTCGACAAGCTCGCGTGAGAAAATTTGCTCTGATCAATCGACCCAATCTGACTTGGTTGATAGGCTGCCTCATCGTTTTCTAACGCTGAATTATCGCGATTAAAAGAAAAGAGTAGCGCCTCCGCGTTACCAATTAAAGCAATATTCTCTATATTTGACGAAAGTGATAGATCAATGTCACGGAATGCCGCGCTGCTTGGCTTAATTGGCGTCGTAGCGGACTCGACCAACAAAAATGTTTTCCCATCGCGTACTTGTTCTGCATATTCGATGAGTATTTGTGAGGTACGGGTTGAGCCTCCATCTGCGTAAACCTCTTTTACCCAGTCGTCGAGGAAGACTACCGCATGGTCAAGCAACGCATATAAATCGGGCGTACCGGATCTTGCCTCGGTGAGCCACAAATTCAGCACTTGCTCAACAGCCCACGATGCATCCCCAAATGCATTCATGCCGATCATCCGGCTACTACCCTTTAATGTGTGAAAAGCCCGTCGTAATACGATGAGATGTTCTTGCGCATCAGGTGCTGAGCGGGCAAGCGGAACTGTCTGCTGGACGATGTCCAGCACTTCCTCTGCTTCTGACAGAAAAATATCGAGAAGCTCGGCGTCGGCCTCTTCTTCACTGATCTGAGACGGCGCATCCAAATCCATTTCTGGAAAATTTTCGACATTATGATGTGGCACAATCACAGCAATAATCTCAGTGAGCGACTGCTGTGATGCGGAAAAATATTGGTCGTTGAGAATCTTAATCGCAGCTTGAGCTCGTTCGACAGCCGCATGATCGTCACTTAGGGCTGCGTCGACCCGCAATTGCACTAACGCGTCTTTTAGCTGCCCGTGCAGAGCGGCATTCTCTGGGTTTGCCGCCAGTGACCGCGCCAACTCTACAGATTGGGTCTGATGTTGCAACAACTCGACTTCTACAGTCGGCACATCAAGAAAAGACAACGATGGTAGCGCTTCCAAGAATGACGACGATATTGACTGACTGCTGTCGCCAGATTTTTCCGTAAAAACATCGGTCTGTTCTAATTTCTCAAACGAGGTTTCTATAGGCGATATTGTAATGGTGGAGATCGAGGCAACTGAATGCGGCATCGCTCCACTCTGTAGCAAGTGCACCGCAGTGTGGCGCTCTAATAAATTCACGCGAAATACACTGCGTTGCGGATCGAAACTTAAGCGTATAGTTTGCGAACCGAAGGCATCCGTGAAGTCAGACTTATCGGCTTGGTGCTGCACTGCCTCAAGATAGAAACTGAGCGCGCCGATGTTTTGTGCAATGCGCTCAAACTCCTCCTGTGCTGGCTCAGCCACATCCTCTCCCGCGTCAAAAAGCTGTTGAAGTGCGACGCGCGTATGCGCAACCACGGCTGCCGCCTCTGACTTCTCTTGTATAGCAAGCGCCCCTTCGATCTGATGTAAGACATAGTCGATCTGAGTTAATACTTCGCGCTTGGTTTGCATTACAAAATATTCGTCGAGTAACTTTTCGACATGGCGCAAGCTAACTAGCATCTCGCCAACTAGCACCTTGACTATTTTTTTTTGTTGCGCGTCCCGATAGATATCATCCAACCAAGGCATCGGTTCAGCGGGTGGCTCATCTGACATCACTGATAATAAGTGTGCCGTCATGGCATCGGCACTTTCCGAAAAATTCACCGGCAAACGGTTAATACAGCTAAGGGAGTATTCGATAAATAGTAAACTCGTCGCTATCTCCAAACCGATTGGATCACCCTGTCTGGCCAAGGTGGCATGACGCGCAATACCGCTTAACTCTCGCAATAACTTAGCGAGAGATGGCGCGTTTAACTTACTGCCAACAGCGCTCAACCCAAGCATTTCTTGCTCAAACTCCTGGTGAAGATCGGGCTCACCAGCGGCGAGACAATCCCACATTTGTTTAGCCCGCGTTAAATGTTCTTTGGCCGCACGTAAAGCTGCCAAATCAACCTGACCATACCGATGCAAAGAAAAATCCGATGGAACGAGTCCATCCAGCCGATAAGTGCTACGAATCTGTGCGTTTAGTGCTGATGGAGCATCTATTCTGGAGATAAAAAATAATGCATCGCGTAAAAGACGTTCCGAGATACTTGATGAGCCCTGACTTAAACGACGTAGCTGTAAATTGATGCGGGCAAATAACTGCTTAACGAACAACTCGTTTGCAATTTGCGCATTCGCCACGCCATCGGCAAACCCTTGCAATACCCACCAGAAAGCCCTTACCTGATGATTTTTTTGCACAAGAGAAATATCAGCAATAACAGCCTGCATAATCGCCGCATTGGTACACTCAACGGTGCTATCGGCACTTTTTAAAAATGGCAAGAGGGCCATTTCAAAACGTTTGCGCAATGGGCTGTAGTCGACCGACTGGTCGATCACCTGATCGCTCAATTGTCCAAGCAACGGGCTCGCTCCGAAGCTGGTAGAACTCTCGATCATGTCGAACTGCGGACGAGTCGTCAAATCAGGGAAAAACAAGTCTGCAGGATGAATCCGATCAGCGCCGCGAATTTCTAGTAGTGCTTTGTAATAGGGGAACAATTTCACAGGCTGGTGCATCGCCCCAGCCAATAGTTCTTCCAGATATTCGATCAATGCCTGATAAGCAGATTGAATACTCTGCACGTTTTCAACGGTTAGCGCTGTCCGACCAATACATTGCTCAGTTTGCGCATATTCAAGTAGATTTTCAACGGCGTCAGTAATCACTGTGACACCGTCTATATCCACCATTTGCAACGCACCGTGCGCCTGATGCAAATATGTCTTGGCATATTGCAGCGCAGTAGTTTGATCGTACGGGGGCACAACGCCACCCACAACTGGTGTCTCAACAACGTCGGTTGCCGAAAGATCATCACTTACCGCCAATGAGTACTGTAAAGCCTGGAGTGATTGTCCAAGTGCTACGCGAATTTCGCTCATCACCCAAGACAACGGGCCGGTATCTAATTGCATTGGTTGCATTGGCTGTATTTGTGACACTGTAGCGGGCCCGTGAAAATCTGTGCTCATGACTGCCTCATCAGTTCTAAGGAATCAATACGGTCATCCCACGGGTTGACCTGATTCAGGTGACTTGATCTTATTGAACGTAAAAAGTGTGAGTGATATTTTTTCAAATTTTGCAATTTAACATTCAGACTATAGAGACTAACTTTATCGCCAGTCTCTCAATTCCGTTACCAGGAAAGATAGCCACGCTGCAATCGAATCAATAAAGGTGTTGTTAGTTGGTGACGCGGAAGCGCGATACCGAACTTTTCAAATCTTCTGCAAGTTTAGACAACTCACGAATAGACGACGCAGTCTGACTAGTTCCTTCCCGTGTTTTTTCGGTCACCGTAAGAATATTCTGAATGTTGGAAGCGACACCATTTGCCGAGTTTGCCTGCTGCTCAGTTGCCAACGAAATATTTTGAATCAATTCGGCCAACAGGTTCGACACGCCACGAATGTCTGACAGTGCAGCGCCAGCGGCATCGGATAGCTTTGCTCCTTCGACCACGCCCTGTGTCGACTTTTCCATCGCGACCACGGCATCGTGCGTATCGGTTTGAATGGTGCGTACCAGCGCGCCAATCTGCTTGGTTGCCGCACCGGAGCGCTCTGCCAGGCGCTGGACTTCTTCAGCCACCACCGAAAAGCCACGACCCGCCTCACCAGCGGATGCAGCCTGAATCGCTGCATTCAATGCCAGCACATTGGTCTGCTCCGTAATATCAGCGATAAGCTCAGTGATTTCACCAATCTCTTGTGAAGATTCTCCAAGACGCTTAATCCGCTTTGAGGTTTCCTGAATCTGCTCACGAATTTCATTCATGCCGGTAATGGCGTTTTCAACGGCTTTTGAACCCTCTTCTGCCGCACTTACCGATTGCCGTGCCACATCAACGGACGCGCTCGCGGATTTGGATACATCCGTAATCTGTGTTGCCATTGCCAACACCGCTAGCGTAGCTTCCTTGATCTCGCGCGCCTGTGTTTGGGATGCCTCTAACAATTCGGTCGAAATGCTTTGCGCCTGATCTGACGCTGTCGTTACTTGTCGTGCAGTCGCGGTGACACGACCAACCAGTCCGCGCAACTCTTCAACTGTGTAGTTCACGGAATCCGCAATAGCCCCGGTTATGTCTTCAGAGACTGTCGCTTGCACCGTCAAATCACCGTCCGCTACCTCTTGCAACTCGTTCATTAAACGTAAAATAGCTGCCTGATTCTGGTCGTTCAAGTTGCTGGTATCCAGTTCATGCTGAATAGCCATTAAGCGCTGATCTTCGGCTTCAAGTCGACGCATGTCTGCGTCGTGCGTTCGACGGTGTCCGTCCTGTAATTGGACCCACGCGATTCCGGCCGCAGCCAATAGGGCGAGCAACGCCGATGCCAGCATCAGCCAAAATGGAAGGCTAAGTTCATCCTGTGCATTACGATAACTATCTTGCAAGGTACTCAGGCGCTGCTTTAACAGTTCGTTTTCGGTAAAGATCAATTCTTCGGATTGCTTAGTCGATACAAAGTTCTGTATGTTCGCCAAAATAGCGGTGACGGCGACCTGGTATTCAGCAAAGCTGTTTTCTAACTCAGCTAATTTTTGGCGCTCTTCTTCATTTTTGGAAGCGGGCAAACGCAATATGGCGCTACCATTCAAAAACCCACTAACGATGTCGCGAAAGGTGTTGGTATCCTTGCCAAGCAAAAATGCAGTTTCAGGATTAACCCCCTGAGAAGTCAGAAATTCATTGGCGCTGCGCCCTAGACGCTGCGTCAGCATTACAAGTTGTGAGGCTGCGGAAATTTCGCGCGGTGTTGCTCTGCCTTCCGTCTTCATCGCGGCAATTTGCTCCGACAAATCCAGCAATACAGGCGAAATCCCGTTTAGCTTTTGTAAGATTACGCCAAAGCCTGACAATTCTTTTTGGTGCTTTAAGATAGTCTCAGCTGCCTTATCGGTGTTCAACCAAACTTTCTCCACATCCGCGGCTGCAGAAGCCATTCGTGGGCTCGGCGCAGGAATTTCGCTTCCTTTGTACACCCCACCGGTAGTCAGTAAAACCAAATCCTGATTAAGTTCTTTGCGGCTATCGGACAACTGCTTAAACGCTTCTGTATTACCCTGAATAGCATTCGGCGTCGCTTTACCAATCCGCTGGGAATGCATCAACGCATCGCCTGCAATTTGGGTCTGCGTCGCAATTAGCGTGTCACTTCTGGTACTCAACCACAGGAAGACAATCGTCAGCACGAGGCCGGCACCCATTATGGCCAATAGGGTACGAACTTGCTGCTGTTGCGGCAACTTGCCGATCAGTGGTAATGGCTTGTCTTGATACGATCTGAAGGGCTGACTTGCTGCACCAGATGCACCAGATGACTCCACTGAACTAGTTGCGTCTATAAATTCCGATGATGGAAATACTGCCGAGGCGTTGAGCGATGATGCTTCATGGCCCCGCATCATCAGCGGTGCCTGGCTTTTGTTCGACGTTGCGCCATGCTCGCCGACTGCGGCAAGCGATGCTATCCCTGCGGGTCCCGACTCTTGTCGAAAAAAATTGCCGCCATTAATCTGTTCTTCTTTCGCCGTCTTGAATAGGAACGGTAGTTTAAATGCCATTGCTGAATCTCCTAATTGCCAATTCGATGCTGCCCGATGTCACCACTATTACGTCAACTGCTGACGTCGATAAACTGGCCTCTATTTCCCTGATTTCATCTACCAATGTGTAAAAATCGTGGGCTACTTAGTACCTGCGTCAATTTGAGTTCAGTCCAGAGCTGCGACTCACTATCCAAATACTGTGCGGCACTTGCCTTCACACTATTAACTGGATCAGCCCTACCGGCGGCTTCAACTCCAATCCCGTCGACATCCTGGGAAATCGGTTGCAAGACCATTTCATCGATATTGCGTAAGCCGAGAACTCGACTTACCAATAAACCGCTGTTAAATGCTAGTGCATTGGCAAATGCGACAATCCTCGTATCTTTGTCGATGACCGTGATGGCCTGCCCTTGATAGCGTGCAAAATCGATAACGCTTATTAAGGTACCGCGGATATTTGTCAGACCGAGATACCAATCCTGCGTCAACGGTACTTTGGTGATGCGGTCAACAGCGACAATTTCACCCGCTTCTTCCAGGCTAAGTAGCCAGCGTTGTTGCCCGATTAATAAACCTAATTGGTTATGGTGGACCTTGACACCGCTGCGTGCAGCTTCCATCCGTTCGAGTAAATGCGATTGAAATTCACGTAGACGACTACGCCGCGCATCCGCGTCAGTGCCGAATTTGCGCGGAGGAGGGACAGCCAAATACGGTATATGCGGATCAGCTTCTGATTGGCTCATTGAATAGCGCCTGGAATTAGCCGAGTGCTGCGATTTTAGCCAGCAACTCCTGCGGATTAATCGGCTTCACCAGATAATCACGCGCACCTTGGCGCAAGCCCCAAATCCGATCTGTCTCCAGGCCCTTACTGCTACAGATGATGATGGGAATATCTTGCAACTCCGGATCGCGTGAAATGGAACGTGTGACCTGAAATCCGTTTTGACCGGGCATCACAATATCCATCAATATCAAGTCCGGTTTGTCGGCCTTGATTTTGCTGATAACGCCGTCGCCACTCTCAGAGGTCGAGACGGAGTAACCGCCTCTTGCCAGAATATCTGTCAGAAAATAACGCTCTGTAGGAGAGTCGTCAACAACCAAAACCTTTTGAATGGCCATGCTCAACCTTTACTTCAATTATGTCGGAATAGGTACCAGCGCTGTTTCAGCTGGCATAACAGGGGACGTCGTAGAAGCGAATGCCTGATTCGCTTCCTGAAGATGCTGTGTGTAGTGGTGGACAGTCTTTAGCAGACTATCTTTGGTGAAAGGCTTGGTCAGATACTCGTCGGCACCCACCATCGCGCCTCTGGCACGATCGAATAAGCCGTCTTTTGAAGACAACATCACCACTGGCGTTGCATGAAATCTGGCACTCTTTTTGATAAGCGCACAGGTTTGATACCCATCCAGTCGGGGCATCAAAATATCACAAAAAATAAGGGCGGGCTTATGGTCGTTAATTTTGGCAAGGGCATCAAAACCATCCTCTGCGAGGATCACTTGATAACCCGCCAAATTTAAAAAAATCTCGGCGGAACGACGAATAGTGCTGCTATCGTCAATCACCATAACCTTCAGGCTTGCGATGCCAATGGGTTGTGTCATGAAGTTTTTGTCCAGATCAATTTGATTTACCAAATCACTGTAACAAAGTTCAAGAAACTTTAGAACAACATTTCGACGCACCGCCAAATTTGACGGTTTTTTTTGAGTTTACTACAGAAAAGTCTGTCACTTTTGATCGTTGAGTAGCGATTAATCTGCTATTTACACAGATTAATTACGCGGTTTAATCTGCATGACATTTCATCCAGATGGGATCAAATTGCAACTAACAACTAAATTGCTAAAATTACATTACTACCATTTCAAAATCTTCCTTTCGCGCACCACATTCCGGACAAGTCCAGTTCATAGGCACGTCATCCCACAGCGTTCCGGCAGCGATTCCCTCTTCCGGCAATCCCTGCTCTTCGTCGTAAATCCAGCCGCAAATCAGACACATCCAGGTTTTATATGCTGGTTTTGACGCTTCGTTCGATGTTTCGTTGGTATTGCTCACGGCGGAAACCCTTCAATCAAGTAAAATGTAAAGTCGGATATCTTAATCTAACAGCCGTGCAAAACCAAACTTCTCCTCTTATATTGACATTCGGTGTTGCTGATCCAGTCGGCGCCGCTGGAATTCAGGCAGATCTTGCCACATTTTCTTCCATGGGTTGCCATGGATTATCGGTTATTACCTCGATTTTAATCGGTGACACTGCACGTATCGAAGATACGCAGCAGATTGACGCCGATTGGGTCGCTGATCAAGCCCGCGTTTTACTCGAAGATATGCCGGTGGCCGCCTTTAAGGTTGGCGCAATCGGCAGTATTGAAAGTGTCTCCGTGATCGCAGAGATCGTCTCCGATTACCCTGACATTCCTTTAATTCTCGATCCGTTCCTGACGGCGATGCCTGATCAAGGTCAGGATAGCGAAGATCTTCTGACCGCGATGCGCGAACTATTGATCCCGCAAAGCACGGTAATGGTCTTGTCGGCCGTCGAATTATCGCGACTAGCCGAAACCTGGCGCGAACCGTCGACACAGGATCTATCGACTGTCGATGCAATGCACATCATCGAACTGGGATGCGAATACCTGTTCGTCACCGGAACACCCGGGACAGCAGCAGAAATCAGCAATACGCTGTTTAACGATACCGGGATACTGCGGCAAGATAGCTGGCCGCGCGTCTCTGGCTCGTTTAGCGGTGCTGGCACTACGCTCTCCGCTGCCATTGCTGCAATGCTGGCAAACGGGCTTGATGTTCCCGAAGCGGTCTCCGAAGCACAAGAGTTCACCCTCGCTGCGGTCATGGCCGGCCAACGACTCGGTATGGGAAAATTGGTCCCCGACCGTTTTTTCTGGGCCCGAGAAGATGTTTTGGATGGACTTGCGGAAGAGGAAAGCCAACAAAACGACGAGAAAGAACAAAATCCACCAATAGTATCTTGATGTAGTTGGGCTGCATTGCCTGACTGTTCATTTTTTTGCCCTTAATATGAAGGGCGCGCACCCTATTCTAATGATCCTTACGACATGACATCCAATAACGATACGCTATTTTCCCGTGCGCAATTAACGACTCCTGGCGGTGTTAATTCGCCAGTGCGCGCTTTTCGCTCGGTAGGCGGGACACCACGTTTTATCACGCGTGCTGAAGGACCTTATTTCTGGGATGCGGATGATCGTCGCTACATTGATTACATTGGGTCGTGGGGTCCCGCGATCGTTGGTCACGCTCATCCAACCGTGGTTAAAGCAGTTCAGGACGCCGCCGCCCGCGGACTAAGCTTTGGAGCGCCAACCGAAGGCGAAATCCTGATTGCCGAAGAAATCTGCAAACTGATGCCATCAATTGAGCAACTGCGTCTAGTTTCGAGCGGCACAGAAGCCACCATGAGCGCCCTGCGCCTGGCACGCGGTGCCACCGGACGCGACAAAATCGTCAAGTTTGAAGGTTGCTATCACGGTCATGCTGACTCGTTACTGGTTAAAGCTGGTAGTGGTTTGCTAACCTTTGGCAACCCTACTTCGTCTGGCGTTCCAGCCGATTTCGTCAAGCACACACTGGTACTTGACTACAATAATGTTTCCCAGCTGGAAGAAGCGTTTGCAAACATGGGTGACGAAATCGCCTGTGTGATCGTCGAACCGGTTGCTGGCAACATGAATTTGATTCGCGCCACGCCGGAATTCTTACAAGCTATGCGTAGTTTGTGTACAAAATATGGTGCTGTGCTCATTTTTGATGAAGTCATGTGTGGCTTCCGCGTGGCACTTGGCGGTGCGCAAGCGTTGTATCAGGTTGTCCCGGATATTACCGCGCTCGGCAAAGTCATTGGTGGCGGCTTGCCGGTGGCCGCATTCGGCGGTCGCGCTGACCTGATGCAGCACATGGCACCACTCGGCGGCGTCTACCAAGCCGGTACACTATCCGGCAATCCAGTCGCAGTCGCAGCCGGCATGACGACACTGAAGTTGATTCAGGAGCCTGGTTTCTACCAACACCTCAGCGCGCAAACCCTGAGGCTGACACAAGGCCTGACTAAAGCTGCGGCTGACGCCGGAGTTGCTTTTTGTGCTGACGCTATCGGTGGCATGTTCGGTCTCTACTTCTCAGAAAAAGTACCGAATACTTTTGCTGAAATGATGGCTACCGATAAAGAGCAGTTCAACGTATTTTTCCATGCAATGCTGGATGCGGGCGTGTATTTGGCACCGTCTGCCTTTGAGGCTGGCTTCGTGTCCGCACAACATGATGATGCAGTGATAGAGGCGACGCTTGAGGCGGCGTGTGGGGCTTTTGCAAAGTTACGCGCAACCTCGTAAATTATCCGACTAGTCATCCAATACCGCTAAAGTGTGATGGACTAACAATAAAACCGCTGGTAAAGCACGTTGCTTTACCAGCGGTTTTATTTTTATAAAGCCAATATTTTATTGGCTGCTTACGGCAACTCGGCCGATCCCATGCGCCGCAAAATCAAACCAGTGCGCCTCGACAAATAAGCTGATCCGCGATTTTTGTCATAAAAACGCGGACGTGGCAGCATGACCGCCAACCGCGCAGCCTGACTAGCACCAAGATTAGCCGCTGATGAACGGTAATAATGTTGGGCTGCTGCTTCAGCGCCGTAGACGCCGCTTCCCCATTCCACAACGTTCAGATAGATCTCGTAAATCCGCTCTTTATCCATGAGAAATTCAAGCATGTACGTGATAACGAATTCCTGACCTTTGCGAATATAACTGCGCTCCCCCGATAAAAAGAGATTTTTGGCTAATTGCTGGGTGATGGTTGAACCACCAAGCATGATTTTGCCTTTTTTATTATTTCGCGCGTACGCTTTTTCCAGTGCATCCCAGTCAATTCCTTCATGCTCTGAAAAATTAGCATCTTCCGAAGCAATGATGGCACGCTTTAAGTTAGTCGAAATACGGTTATACGGTACCCATTTGTATTGCAACTGAACAGTCGGATTCGTTTCGCGCAGGACTGACAATTGATGTCGCATGAAGCTGGTGGAACTAGGGTTGTGATCGACCCACCACCAAATTTGAACGAAAAAATAAAGTTGCAACGCTAATATTGCGACAATGACAATCAGGAACAAACGCCACACCAGTTTACTGACAGATTTCATCATTATTTCCCGTCAGAATTAAAGCTGCGCACGCAATGCGGCAAACACGTCGCTAGTGTTCGGTCGGACGGAGCGCCAAACAAAAAACGACTCTGCCGCTTGCTCCACCAACATTCCTAAACCATCGCGCACCGTTGCACCATGGGCACTGGCAAACTGCATAAACACGGTAGCTTGTTTGCCATACATCATGTCATAGGCCAAGGTCTGCGGTCCAAAAACGTTTGCTGAGATTGGCGGCACGTCGGCTTGTAAACTGGCAGACGTCGCGTTGATGATCAAGTCAAACGGACCATGCACATCCGCAAACCCGCAAGCAATGATGGTATTTTCCTGAGGAAATTTTTGTGCAAACTGGTCCACTAATTCTTGCGCTTTAGCCACTGTCCGGTTAGCCAAAACCAGTTGCGCTGGACGCGCCAGCAATAGTGGCAATAGCGCCCCACGCGCCGCACCACCAGCTCCCAATAACAAGACGCGCTTTCCAGCGATTGGCGACCCTGCATTACGCACGATATCTGTCACCAAACCGATACCGTCGGTATTATCGCCAATTATCTGTTCATCTCTGAAAGCGAGGGTGTTGACTGCCCCTGCGGCTTCGGCGCGTGCGGTCAACGTTGTTGCCAATGCGTAGGCAGCAAGTTTAAATGGCACGGTAACATTCGCGCCTTTACCGCCTTGCAAGATAAATTCCCGTACCGCATTCGCAAAACCATCCAGCGGCGCAAGCAAGCGCGCATAGTCGATAGACTGTCCGGTTTCAGCAGCAAAACGCGCATGAATATCGGGGGACTTGCTATGCGCTATCGGATTGCCAATGACGACATAGCGATCTGGCATGGAAGAAGATTGCACGGAAGCTAATATTGCGTTTGATAAATCGCATGAGTTTGAAGCAGGTGCAGACATAATGTTGGCAGTTTTTTATGTTATTTTTTGGAACACCACACATCGATGTTCTATCGATAAAGACTGATATTGAAAGCTTTATGAAAATTTTTTATTAATATTTATATTGATACAAACAAGACAAAGATCGCCGGATATGAAAAACCAATCTTATAGATTCATATTCACCCATACTTGCCCAAAAGAAGCGACGACAGCTTTGCTTAATGATTATCAACACTCCGCAATTTGGTCTCAAGTTGACCTTCGCGAGAAAAATCCAAGGTTACAATCACTTCCCACACTTCATCCGCAGTGCCAGAGCGCATATTATGCGGAAAACGGTTAAACGGCGCTGCTCTTTCGATTATTTTCAGCGCGGCGGCATCAAGGCCAGGAACGTTCGAACTTCTCTCCACTTCCAGGCCGCCGTCTTTTGTATAAATACTCCCGTCCTGAAAGATCGGGACCGACACTACTAATTTACCGTACAATTTTCTCCCATTTTTACGAGGAAAATTCAACGTTCCCAAGCGCTCCACTCTGTCCGCAAAAGCTTTGTAATACATCGCGTACCGCACGCCACGCGTACTGGGCGTTATCACAGTTTTCCGCGGCCGCTTGTTATAGTCTTCGATACTCTTGGCAATTTCGGCCTGTTCGCGACGCAGTGCTTTGGTATCCGGCGTAAGCTCATTACCATCCTCTGTCGGCACGGCATCTGTACGGCTATCCTGAGATGTCGTTTCCGGAACCGAAAACAATGCCGCGCTCTGCATCTGTGACAACATTTGCTGCTGCTTTTTCTCTAGCGCCGCGATCCGGTGATCGGCGGTGTTGAGGCTGTCGCCATCTTCTGTTTTCAGCATATCCGGTAACGGCGACTTGGCACGGCCAGCGTCGGCGTTACCACCTCCATCCAGATTTGCTTGCGCCAACGCCTCCGCTTTCACCGGCGCACTCTGCGTTTTGGCGTTCACGAGAATCACTTCTAGTGCTGGATCAGTTAGCCTGACCTTAGCCGATGCTGGCAGCGTAAAGCGAACGGCCAGCAGCGCCCCGTGCACTAAAACCGAAATAGCGATGGCGATATATAAAACCAGATTTTGAGAAAATGGTTTCACGCGCAGCAAGATTGGGCGTCCGGTCGTCAAAAGCTTAAGGCTTCATGTCGGTTGAAGCAGCGCTGCCCGCAACCACATCTGCTTTGGCATCAGTTTCCGCATCGACACCATTGACCGCGACATCTGTAACTTCACGGTCATCAATACTATTGATATTACCGTCCTCCGCGGTTCCCTCACCCTCTTTTTCTATTCCCGAATGCTCGTTCGGCAAATCCATGGCCGCATTAAGTTCGTCCACCATTTCATCATCATCCGAGGCATCATTTGGATCGCCCTGTGCCGTGGTCGCGGGCGGCGTCAACACTTCCAGCAATCGTACCTCGATACTCAAATCGATTTCGTCCCAACGAATCAAATCAAGTTTTACCGACGCGCCCCGTGCAACTTGTGGCATACCAGGTAACTTGATTACTAAAGGTATATCGGTCAGACGTAAAATTTCGTCCTTCAACACAACCGCTTCAACCTGCTTCACCTGTTCCTGGCCCAGCCAACGAAGACACCAATAGCGTTCCATCGTTGACTGAAAATCACTGTAACCCGCGTAGGTTGCATCGAAAGCCGAAACAATCGCGAACAAGTCTGCATCGCGCGGTTTGAATGGCGCCACCAGTGGCGCCGTGACGCCACTCTCAACGCACGCCAAAATCTGCCATTGATTCACAAGATCGGTATAACGACGCAACGGTGAAGTACTCCATGCATATTGGTCGACGCCCAATCCCTGATGAGGCGCGGCGTGGGTTACCATGCGCACCTGCATTTTTGTCGCCCAACCACCACTGCCGCCGCCCTGTGCACGATAAATTCCCGGCACACCGTGGTCATTCATCAGTTTTCCCCAAGTACTATTGGCAAAAATCATCAGTTCAGCAACGATCTTGTCGAGCGGCGCACCACGTTTGCGACGAGCAATCGTGACAACGTCGTCTTCAACATAAAAATTGAAGTCAACGCGATTATTTTGTTCGGGACGCAGGCCGAAACTTTCTCGCTTCGCCATCCGACCTTGTTCGAGTACAGAAATCCATTGCCACAGAATGGCGATATCCGCCTTATGGGGATAGTCGCCTTCACCGCTCGCCAAGTTATCTTCTGTCACCAGCATATCGAGCGTGTTGTGACGTAAATTAGCGGAGATTGGTACCAATTCGGCTTTGGTTTCGGTGCTGATCAAGCGCCAGTCTTGCGGGTCCAGCGTTGCGTATAACGACAAAGCCGGACAGTTCTTTCCCTCATCCAGAGAGAACGCTTCGACCAACGCATCTGGCAACATGGTAATTTTGTCGCCGGGCATGTAGACGGTTGACATGCGATGACGCGCGATCGCATCGATGGCGTCATCACGTTTGATCGAGAGTCCAGGCGCAGCGATATGGATACCGATCCGTACATTGCCATCTGGCAATATCGCAACTGACAGCGCATCGTCGATTTCGGTGGTTGTCACGTCATCGATAGAAAATGCAAGGACGTCAGCCAAAGGCAAGGTTGCAGCGGTCGGAATAGTTGGCACCGAGATTTCTGGGAAACCCGCGCCTTTCGGGAAAAACTCAAACAGAAACTTGGAAAAATGCAGATCCTTTGGCGATGCAATGCCCCCAACGACCAGCATCAAACGCTGCGGTGTGGTTTGCAAGAAAACGCAAGCGGCATCAAGCGCCTTGTATTCAATACTATTTTTATCTGGTTTAAATAATAACTGCAAAGCCAACGGCTTCATCGCATCGGGCAACTGATTAGCGACCAATTGTTCGACATATTCAGCCTGTATGAGCGCTTGCTGGCGCTTTTTTTCGACGCCAGCCTGCGCGGCTTTAAGCGACGCTTCAGGCGCAGCCTTATAGCGCCCACGACCCTTTTTATAAAAATATATCGGTGCCGAATGTAAGCACATCAACAATCCGGCGGCTTCAGACGGTATTGGAGCATGACCAAAATACTCGGCACCCAATTCTGCAAAACCAAACTCTTCCTGACCCGCAACTTCCCATAAGAAATCAACATCAACTTCTTGTGCGATAAGTTTTGCGTCATCGAGCAGTTGTTGCGGTGTCGGGGCGCCAAACTGTATCAATACGTCTTTTGACTTAATTTTGCTACGCTTTCCGGTAGGTAGTTCGACCTGATAAGCCTCGCCCTGCTGTGACAAAACAGACCCTGCTTTAAAGTCGCCGGACTCTTCAAAAAATAGATTCATTGATTACGATTCATTGATTACTTTAATTATGGATTCTGAGTATTGCGGTGATGACTACTTTGCTAGTTGATACCGCCTGCATGGTGTAATGATGACTTACGCAAGATGGTGCATTGCGTTGCATTAACATCACCACCACATCGGCAACAAATAGTGACATGCTGCAGCACGCATCTTGCGTAAATCCCGTATCTGTTTTTAATCGATAACGGCAAAGAACAACTTTTATCATTCAAAAAAAATGATGATCAACAAAATAACGCCGGATTCATTCGACTAACCCGTTAAAACATTCCGTAAAAATTTAATTTCCGGAAAAAACACTTCAGTCACCAGCATTACGCCGCCTTTGCGACGAAACGTCGAACGCCGCGCAAATAGGGGAGTCGGCAGTGTTGCCAAACCAGTCGCCGCGCGCATCCGACGGACCAACGGATGACCATTATACAAACGGGCATATTGCAATTGTCCCCGCGCCACAAGTGGATCGCCAAACAGTGTGGTGCCTAATGAGCGCTCACCCAATGTGCCGAAAAATGGCCACTCGGCAGTTGTCGCGCCCAATGACAAGACAGTATGACCTAACACCACAGGATGACCATCGCAGATTAGCAATACATCCCGCTCTTGCACCACTTGCCGCTGAGGCAACAAAATTGCAGCGCATTCGTCAGCAAGACACATTGCACGATGCTGATGCAAACGCTGCACTCGAAATTGCGTGCTGTTTGCCATTAACTTATAGGTCAGCGACGCGCGATCAATCAACCAGTCGCGCATCGACGCCGTTGGGTGAACACCATTTGGATGATCATGCCAATGCGCAAAACTCGGCGAGCGCGCCATCAGCGATCACTCGGCAAAGGAGGAACGTCTACTCCGCAAAACGTCAGTATGGCATCGGCATAATCCGCAAAGTCGCTGAGACCGTGATCACCTCCATTGATAATCAATTGCTTCGTCAATGGATAGTGATCAACCATTTCGTGCCAATCGAGAACCTCGTCGCCGGTGGCTGCAACAAGGAAATAGCGTGACGGCAGCGTAATTTTCGCCGAAACAAGCACTTCAAGTTCAGCAATATATTCGCGCTTGAATTCAAAAGGTGCGTCAGAGTGATACTGCGTATGCATACCCACATATTTTTCCAGATCGCGCGGCGGCTTTACCGCAGGATTGAGCAATACCGCCCGACAACCGGTCTGTTCGGCCAGCCACGTTGCATAAAAACCGCCAAGTGAAGAACCGATTACCGTCAGATCGCCTGGGTTGACGTGCGCGATACAAGCCTGCGCGAGTTGGATCGCAGCCTGAGGTGAGGCTGGTAATTGAGGACAGATATACTTGTCTTGCAGTCCTAAACTTTGTAGTCGCTCAGCCAGAAAACGCGCCTTAAATGACGAGGGCGATGAGCGAAAGCCGTGCAAGTAAAGGATCATGATCGCGCTGGAATGATCACTGACGCCGTGGCCGATGCATTGCCAGAATGTGGCGCTGACTCTGGCAAAGAGTGTGTACCCGGATTTGCCAACGCATCCAGGATTTTTTGATGAACACCGCCAAATCCGCCATTGCTCATCACCAATATCTGATCGCCCGGGTGTGCGGCCTGCGCAACCGCGCCGATCAATCGATCCAGCACGTCGAAAGCTTGCGCCTTATTGCCTAACGGAGCCAAGGCCTGACCGAGATCCCATCCGAGCGCTTCCTTACCTTCACCCTTGGCCCCATAACCAAACACCAGATCGGCATCAATCAGACTATCCGGCAACGCCTCTTTCATGGCCCCAAGTTTCATCGTATTGGAACGCGGCTCCAAAACAGCCAAAATGCGGGCATTGCCAATCTTTTTACGTAAACCTGCGATGGTGGTGGTAATCGCCGTCGGGTGATGCGCAAAGTCGTCATACACCGCAATCTGATTGACGGTGCCGCGCAATTCCATCCTGCGCTTCACGTTCTCAAACCGTCCGAGTGCCTTGATAGCCTGAACAGTTGGTATGCCAACATGGCGCGCTGCAGCAATCGCCGCGATCGCATTCATGCGATTATGCTCGCCAGTCAGCGACCACACCACGGTTCCCTGGTGATCGCCGTTGAAAATCACGTCAAAGTTGCCATCCGTATGAGTGGTCAAGGACCAGCCCAGCTGCGTCGGGTTATGTTGGGCGGCTTGTGCGTCAATCCCGAATAACTCTTGCTCGCTCCAACAGCCACGCGTCAATACGCGCTGCAAAGCGGGTTCGCGCGCGTTGACAACTAATCGACCTATTCCTGGCACGGTGCGCACCAAGTGGTGAAACTGCGTCTCTATCGCGGCAAGATCGGGGAAAATGTCGGCATGATCGTATTCGAGATTATTCAGAATTGCAGTCTTTGCGTGGTAATGCACGAACTTACTACGCTTATCGAAGAAAGCCGTATCGTATTCATCTGCTTCGATCACAAAAAAAGGAGACGCAGACGTCTCGATCCCGTTACCCGATAATCGCGCCGAAATACCAAAATTCATCGGCACGCCACCAATCAAAAAGCCCGGATTGTAACCAGCATCTTCCAATATCCACGCGAGCATTGCCGAGGTGGTGGTTTTGCCATGCGTACCGGCAACGGCCAGTACCCATTTGTCGGCCAGGATGTGCTCACCGATCCATTGGGGGCCAGAAGTGTAAGGTAAACCGCGATTAAGAATCTCTTCCATTAAAGGATTGCCACGGGAGACGACGTTGCCTATCACGAACAAATCCGGTGTCAGTGCGGTCTGCTCGGCCCCAAAGCCCTGAATTAACTGTATCCCTTGCGCTTCGAGTTGCGTACTCATTGGGGGATAGACGTTCGCATCGCAGCCTGTGACTTTATGTCCGGCTTGTTTTGCGAGAACGGCCAAACCGCCCATAAAGGTGCCACAAATACCCAGGATATGGATGTGCATTCTAAAGTGTCAACATTCGTAAAAGAAGAATAGTGAATTTTACCTGACACGCCAGCGCCGCCGTTAAAAGTCGAACGCGTATTTATCAATTATGCTTAAGTGACGCTTGTTTACACCGCTATTTCTTGGCGACCGCAAATGAGGTCTAGCAAGAAATCAGTAGCGAATAACATTATGATGATTGCTATGGCTTACAAAAAATCCTCTGAATTTAATCCATCGCATCAACTAAGATCAGAAATTGCCGTCGCCGCGGCACGTTTGATTGCAGAAGATGGGGCAGATTACGCTAGCGCCAAGCGAAAAGCCGCGCAACAGTTACTGGGCAATAGGCGAATTGATAGTGATTTCATACCAAATAATAGTCAGATAGAAGAGGAAGTGCGTTCATATAATGCATTGTTCTTGGCTGAGACCCAGCCCGTCAGGCTATTGCATTTAAGAAAAATTGCGATTGAGGTAATGTCTGAACTTTCGGCCTTTTGCCCTTATTTGACCGGGGCAGTGTGCAATGGCACCGCTGGCGAACACTCTGATATCCATTTACAGTTATTCGTTGATAGTCCTAAAGATGTGGAAATTTACCTGCTTAATAAAAATGTGCAATTCACTGTGTCCGACCTGGAGAGCGATAACCAGACCGAAAAACGCCATCGCCATCATACGGGTAACGATCCAGCTGAAATTCTTCATTTTGCCTATAAAAACGAGGGTATACACTTAGCGCTATATGAAAGTAACGCCTTACGCGGTAGTATCAGGCCGAGCCGAACACACTTATCGCGCAGCGACCGACTGGATCTGGTTGCAGCACGCTTGTTGCTTGAACAACAAATTGGCATTACTACAGAGCAAGTAAGAGCCACACTTTCAAAGACAAACGATACCGAATGAAAAAAAAATTGTTCCTATATATACCGATTGCGATCCTATTTTGCGCTATCGGCGTCTATTTCAATCTTCAACGACTGACACCATCTCCTCCTCAAGCGCCGGCTGTTGCTAATCTATTCGCTCAATCGATGGCAGACACTAGCGGTAAGCAAACGCCGTTATCCCAATGGAAAGGGAAACCGCTCATAGTGAATTTTTGGGCGACCTGGTGCGGCCCTTGCGTCGAAGAAATGCCAGAATTGAATGCATTACGCACTGAACTTGTTAAAAAAGATATTCATGTGATTGGCGTCGGTATTGACTCACAAGAGGCGATCGCTAAGTTTGCTGAGAAATATAAAATTACCTATCCTTTATATGTTGCAGGAACAGACGGCACATCTCTCTTGCGACAATTTGGTAATGCCGCTGGCGGATTGCCATTTACCGTATTGATCGGCGCTGACGGGCAGGTAAAAAAGACTTACCTTGGAAGCATTAAATTTGATGAATTACGCAAAGATTTGTCATTATTGCAGCACTAAATAGTTGATCATTAGCAATTAAAATAACTATCGTCTGCGCTGAGATAATTGGGATTTATGGACGCGAAAAAATAAACCCAATCGAACCATAACAAAATTCCGCTTGCCAGTTAAAGTCATTTAACGGCAAAATGCGCTCAACGTCGTCAAACGAAGCACGATCTCCATGGCAAAAAATTTACTTCTCCTCAATGGTCCTAACCTGAATTTGTTGGGCAGGCGTGAGCCAGAAGTCTACGGATCAACTACGCTAGCAGATATTGTGCTCGCAGCGCAGGCTCAAGCAGCCGATGCTGGTGTTCGCCTGGCGCATTTTCAGAGCAACCACGAAGGTGCGCTGATTGATCGTATCCATGCCGCAAAAGCTGAAGGGGTAGATGCTATTGTTATCAACCCCGGTGGACTGACACACACCAGTGTTGCATTGAGAGATGCATTATCTGGCGTGGCAATACGCTTTGTGGAAATGCATATTTCCAATATTCACCAACGAGAAGAGTTTAGGCATCACTCTTATCTATCAGGCATTGCCGTTGGCGTCATCTGCGGGTTGGGCGTAGAGGGTTATCGCATCGCGATTTCGTTCGCAATCGATCAACTTTAGGCTTACAAACATTAATTCGTACCAAACGGATGGTTCTGCCTACTAAAAAACAAGAATGGCAGTAATTCATTCGTTAACACTTTTTATTCTTAAAACATACACTGAAGGATTGCATTATGGATTTGAGAAAACTTAAAACGTTAATCGACCTAGTCGCTGAATCGGATATCGAAGAGCTGGAAGTCACCGAGGGTGAAAGCAAAGTACGTATTGTTAAGTCATCGCACAATCAGGTCGTGATGATGCAACCGCAAGTTGCTCAACAACCGTACCAGGCGCAAATGGCGGCACCAGTCAGCGCGCCAGCGGTAGAAGTCCCTGCGGTCCCAGAAGGTCACATCGTCAAATCACCTATGGTCGGCACGTTTTATCGTTCGTCAGCGCCAGGCGCGGGAGTATTTGTAGAGGTCGGCTCGGAAATCAAGGAAGGCGAAACGTTGTGCATCATTGAAGCGATGAAGCTGCTGAATGAAATCGAAGCCGACGTTTCTGGTGTGGTGAAAAAAATTCTGGTGGAAAATGGCCAACCGGTAGAATTCGGTCAACCTTTGTTTATCATCGGTTAAGTTCGCGCCAACGGAGAGTTTATTCGGGAGAACCGAATAAACTTGCGGACGGCATTGAGCATGATACCGGCGTATTTATGTAGACAGCGGCTCTTCTCAGAAGTGTCGTCGTACGCCTTTCACGCATCTGCCGCCCGAACGCTTGATATCGTTCGAATTAACGCTTAAATACTAGCCACGGAATACCATTTACTATGTTTGAAAAAATTCTCATCGCCAATCGCGGCGAAATTGCTTTGCGAATCCAGCGCGCATGCCGCGAAATGGGCATCAAAACCGTGGTGGTCCACTCAGAAGCTGACCGCGACGCCAAATATGTGAAGTTGGCAGATGAATCAGTTTGTATCGGCCCCGCACCCTCAAGTCTTAGTTATCTAAATATGCCAGCGATTATTAGCGCGGCAGAAGTAACTGATGCTGAAGCAATTCATCCCGGCTACGGTTTCCTATCCGAAAATGCCGATTTTGCTGAACGTGTTGAACAATCCGGTTTTGTCTTTATTGGACCGCGGCCAGCAAATATCCGCTTGATGGGCGATAAAGTCTCCGCCAAACAAGCAATGATCCGTGCTGGCGTGCCATGCGTTCCAGGTTCAGAAGGCGCACTGCCAGACGATCCGAAAGAAGTAATTAAGATTGCTCGTAAAGTCGGTTATCCGGTCATTATTAAAGCATCAGGCGGTGGTGGCGGACGCGGTATGCGTGTTGTCCATACGGAAGCAGCATTGGCTAATGCCGTCACGATGACAAAAACTGAAGCTGGCGCAGCTTTCGGCAATCCAGAAGTCTATATGGAAAAATATCTGGAAAATCCGCGTCACGTGGAAATTCAGATTTTGGCCGATCAGTATAAGAATGCCATTTGGCTCGGTGAGCGCGACTGCTCCATGCAACGCCGCCACCAAAAAGTGATTGAAGAAGCACCAGCACCGGGCATCCCGCGCAAAGTCGTTGAAAAAATTGGCGATCGTTGTGCCGAAGCCTGTCGCAAGATGGATTATCGCGGCGCTGGGACGTTTGAATTTTTGTATGAAAACGGTGAGTTCTATTTCATCGAAATGAATACACGCGTCCAGGTTGAACATCCGATCACCGAAATGATTACCGGTGTTGACATCGTTCAAGAGCAAATTCATATCGCTGCAGGCGAAAAATTGCGGTATCGCCAACGCGATATTCATCTGACCGGTCATTCGATAGAATGTCGCATCAACGCCGAAGATGCGTTCAAGTTCACGCCATCGCCGGGTAAAATTCTCACGTGGCATGTCCCGGGCGGCCCTGGAATTCGGGTTGACTCGCATGCATACGCTGGCTATTACGTACCGCCACACTATGATTCAATGATCGGCAAGGTGATCTCATACGGCACTACCCGCGAACAAGCGATCAAGCGCATGCAAATTGCGCTCTCCGAGATGGTAGTCGAAGGTATTAGCACCAATATTCCACTGCATCGTGAGTTAATGATCGATGCGCGCTTTATTGAAGGCGGTACCAACATCCACTATCTGGAACATAAACTGGCCGAAAGACCGGATTTACCTAAACCTGAAAAGAAGTAAGGCTGCACATGAGCTGGACCGAAATTGTTATAGAAGTAGCGCGCAGTCACGCTGAAGCGTTGTCAGACGCATTGATGGAAGCTGGCGCATTATCGGTCTCAGTGGAAGACGCGGACGAAGGCACGGCAGCCGAACAACCTTTGTTCGGCGAACCGGGCATGGAACCGGAAGAAGCAGCATGGGAGCGGAGCCGTGTTGTCGCGTTGAGTGACGTCGACGTTGATCATGACGCCATTGTCACCGCCGCCGCATTAGCGTGCGGCTTGCAATCAGCACCGGTATACACGTTGCGCTCGGTTGGCGAGCAAGACTGGGTGCGGTTAACGCAGTCACAGTTTGCTCCCATTCATATCGGTAAAAATATTTGGGTCGTGCCAAGCTGGCACGATGCGCCTGAAGCAAATGGACTGATCCTCGAACTGGATCCCGGCCTCGCATTCGGCACCGGCAGCCATCCGACCACACGTTTGTGCATGGAGTGGCTAGAAACCCATCTTGGCGAACAAAAGGTGGAGTCTGTACTCGATTACGGATGCGGCTCAGGTATTTTGGCGATGGTAGCTAAAAAACTCGGCGCAGCGAGCGTCATTGGGGTGGACATTGATCCCCAGGCGATCGTGTCCGCGAGCGACAATAGCGCCCGCAATCACTGTGATATTAATTATTATTTGCCAGATGATTTCGTGAAACGCGCAGGACAAGAGACATTCGACATCGTCGTGGCAAACATTTTGTCAGGTCCGTTACAGCTGATGTCTGCGATGTTGTGCGCGCGCATTGCACTTGGCGGCAGCCTCACGTTGTCAGGCGTTTTAGCAGAGCAAGCACAGGACGTCATTGCGGCTTATGCACCGTGGATAGAGCTGACGGTCTGGCGCGAGCAGGATGGCTGGGTTGCATTGTCGGGCACTTTACCGACAGTGTCAGCTGGATTACCTAGGTAATTATGGCGCTGGCGACGCGATGCCCCCATTGTCAGACCACCTTTCGGGTCGCTAATGATCAATTGAAATTGCGCGCAGGGTTGGTCCGATGCGGCTCCTGCCGTGAAGTGTTCAATGGCATCGAACACTTGGTAAGGCCAGACCATTCAGCGCCGACCGAAATCCCTATAAGCCTAACAGCTAAAGACCATAGCGATCCGTCTCAAACGACGCCTGCATTTCAGGCCTCAACAGCTTTTCCAGATCGCACCACATTTTCAGCACCTGCGCCAATTGCTCCAGAAATAGTACTGACAAAAACCTCTTCCACTGCCATCGCCAACAGTAAGTGGTTTGGGCCACTGGAACGTCGTCCAGTTTATTTACCTGATTCAGCACAACCGCCGTCGTCAACTTCTGAATATCTGTCCTCGGCGCTTTCGTCAACGCTATACTCTCCGCCAACTAAACCTCTCGCATTCACAGAGGGCGTGGAAGGCCATCCGTTTGAGCCAACGTTTGCGCCATCTTCAGATCAGGACGTTAAGCCAACCGAAGTAGAAGCGCCAGGCGAAGCGACCCCACAAGTTGGGGTTGACGTTCAGCATACAACTTCTGCGACTAGCAGCATAAAATTACCAGATGTGTGGCATCGTCTTCAGACCAACGAACCAGATCTAAGTGGAATAAATAGTCCGGTCGACGAGGAAGACCCGTTGCAGCGGATGACCTTATTTCAGGTAGCCTCTGGCAATTCGCCTCATGCTGAAAACGTATTCTTGCCGGACGGCACAGATACTGCTGAAGATGAAGAGCTTGATCGACTGATTGACGAGCTGCAAAATAGGCACTGGAATGGAAAAAAGAAGAATCCGCCAGAGCCAACCATTGAGAGTGGCGTAGACGTTACTTTCAAGGGCCGCAGCAATGAAACCAGTCAAGAAAACCCGCGCCAGGCCGACCAAGGCATGCACGATGTCCTAGCAGAACCGCGATTTATGCAGCAAGCAAAACGCAAACAGCGTGTCGGCGGCGTGGTTAGGACCTTCATGTGGATCGCTAGTGTGATCCTGACCGTTGGCTTGATTGGACAAACGGGTTATCGCTATCGGGATCAACTCGCGGCAAGTGTCCCCATGCTCAAACCATTACTGCAGAGGGCATGCGGCAAATTTGGATGCCAGATAAACTTACCAACCAGCATCGACGATATATCGATCGAATCTAATGAACTGCAATTAATCGCGCCTGCGCGTAATCTGTTTGCCTTAACATTGCTGATGCGTAATCGCAGCAGCACGGCGCAAGCTTGGCCAACAGTCGAACTGACATTGAATGACGCTAGCGAAAAAGCGATAGCGCGACGTGTCTTTGCGCCAAGCGACTATCTAACGACCGTGGCGGATACAGCAGATGGATTCCGCCGTAACACCGAACATCCCGTCATATTGACGTTTGAACTGTTACAGTTAAAGCCATCCGGATATCGGGTTTACCTCTTTTACCCATAGTTTCTGCGCGTCAACTACCAAATTTTAAAGTGGGTATTCTGATCTGTTTTCGGCATTATTGCTAAACTGATTACCGAACTGATTTACAACCACATTCCAACCGATTTCTCCTTATTCTGAAAACCACCTATGACATCCCTCATCTCCGGTTCATTAGCTTACGACGTCATCATGCAATATCCGGGCCGCTTTGCGGATGCCCTTCTGCCGGATCAATTGCATAAAATAAACGTGTCCTTTTTAGTACCCACCATGCGCCGGGATTTCGGCGGGTGCGCTGGCAATATTGCTTACAATTTAAAATTGCTGGGTGGCGAACCATTGATCATGGCGACCGTTGGCAATGATGCGGCCCCCTATCTGGAACGGTTGAAACAGTTGGATATTTCATGTGCCGGCATTCGCACCATCGACTCCATCTACACCGCACAATGCTTTATCACCACGGATGCAAATAACAACCAGATTACCGCTTTCCACCCAGGTGCAATGACGCACTCACACGAAGTGACCATGGCTGATTTAAGCACGCGTAGCGCTATCAAATACGCCATCGTCGCACCGGATGGTCGTGACGGGATGCTGCAACATGCTGAGCATGCGGTATCACATGGCATTCCGCTGATCTTTGATCCAGGCCAAGGTATGCCCATGTTTGACGGCGCGGAGTTGCGGCGTTTTATTGATTGGGCAACCTACATTGCGGTCAATGATTACGAGGCTGAATTACTGACTTCACGGACAGGTCTGTCGCTGTCACAAATTGCTGATCAAGTAACTGCGCTGGTGGTGACACGTGGCGAGTTAGGAGCGGATGTCTTTACCAGTGGCAACAAAGTCACGATTCCTTGCGTGGAGGCTGAACGCTTGCTAGATCCGACCGGATGCGGCGATGCTTTCCGCGCCGGAATGTTATACGGACTTACAACGGGTATGGACTGGCCTACGATTACGCGACTGTCCAATTTAATGGGTAGTATAAAAATCGCTGAGCAAGGACCGCAAAATCATGCTCCAACTCGCGCAGAAATCGATGATCGTTTTCAAAAGGCATTTGGTTACCAATTGTAAAATGATAATCAAAGTTTAACCGGAAATCATGAGGGCGCTCATAACCCGAAGCTAAATTGCGCTTAAATAGCTACTATTTAAGCGAAGATCAGAATATTTCGCCCCTTATCGTGGTTCATTGCATTTTTTTCATTGTTAAGATCAATAAAAACCGCTTATGAACTTCACCTGTCGTTCCGCGTCCAATATTGCATCACGACAAGGAAGCAGGGATCATGAAAAAAATTCTTTTATTAGGCGCCGTGGGCGCAATGCTGCTACTCGGTGGCTGTGTTGCCGTCCCTTATGACGGTTATGGAAACTCCGGCTACGGTTATGGCGGTGGCTATACGCCTTATGGTGCGGTAGATGGCGCCTATGTCGGCGGGGGCCCCGTTTACGCAGCACCAGCAGTATCGTTAGGGTTCGGATACTCTAACTTTGGGTACAGCCCGTATCGCTGGGGTAACGGTTGGCATGGTGGTCGCGGCGGCGGATGGGGTCACGGCGGATGGGGTCACGGCGGGCGCGGTGGAGGTGGACGTGGCGGAGGCGGTCATTGGGGCGGCGGACGCTAAGAGTCTCCGCAGCAATCAAAATCCAGTCGACAAAGCAACGTTAAGGCCGCATGATAACCAATACTTTTAATGGTTATCTCTAAAGGAATTGACATGAGACGATGGATTGCCGCACTAGCTGGACTTGTGGTGAGCGCGACTGTAATCGTGCCTGCGCTGGCAGCACTGAAAGTTGGCGAAAAAGCGCCCAACTTCACCACCGAGGCATCTTTGGGTGGCAAGGTCTTTACTTATTCTTTAGCCAATGAGCTGAAAAAGGGGCCGGTCGTATTGTATTTTTATCCCGCGGCATTCACTAAAGGCTGCACGATTGAAGCCCACTTGTTTGCTGATGCAACCGATAAATACAAGGCTCTCGGCGCGACTGTAATCGGTGTTTCCAACGACAATATTGACACACTCAATAAATTTTCTCTCAGCGAATGTCGTAGTAAATTTGCTGTTGCAGCCGATACTACCCAAAGCATCATGAAGTCATACGACTCAGTTCTGCTATCCAAGACCAGTTATGCCGATCGCGTATCTTATGTTATTGCCCCGAATGGCAATATTATTTACGAATACAGCAGCTTGAGCCCTGAAAAGCACGTTGAAAATACAATGCAGGCATTGCAGCAATGGGTCACGAACAATAAAAAATAATTTAACGACTAACGTTGAGTATTGTTGCTAAAGCATACAAAAAAGCGCGCTTACGATGAGTAAGCGCGCTTTTATATTTCTAGCTTCCAAATCTGCATAAAGGTAATAGCTTCAGGTGTGGCTATCGACAGTCGTAAATTGACAATAATCTTGCTTCTCATGCCAATTATTACTGTTGACATCCTGCTGTCGCGCCACCTTGAGCGGTTAGCTTTTTAGCTAGCCACCGCTTTTTGTCTGTGCGCATCAAGATTAGGTAGAAAAGCCGCGAATAACCCAATCAAAGGGAGGAACGAACACACCTGATAAACAAAGTGAATATCGGTCATATCGGCTAATTTACCCAAAGCTGCCGCGCCAATCCCTCCCATGCCGAACGCAAATCCAAAGAATAAACCAGACACAGTACCAACTTTGCCCGGCACCAACTCCTGAGCGAATACCAAAATGGCTGAGAACGCAGAAGCCAGAATTAAGCCAATCACAACCGTCAAAATGCCGGTCCAGAACAAATTAGCATAGGGCAACATCAGCGTAAAAGGCGCAACGCCTAATATCGATACCCAAATCACCAACTTGCGCCCGACGCGGTCGCCGATTGGACCGCCCAGCATTGTGCCAGCCGCAACCGCAAACAAAAATATGAACAGATGCACTTGCGCCGACTGCACTGACAAATGAAATTTATCAATCAGGTAAAAAGTAAAATAGCTGCTCAAACTAGCCATGTAAAAATACTTAGAAAAAATGAGTAGCAGCAAAATACCAATTGAAAATAGTACTTTTTTGCGTGGTAAAGCAACGAAGACCTGATGTGCTTTGGCGCTCTTTTTTATCCGCCCCTGTTGTTTGTACCAGTTGCCAATTTGCCATAACACTGCAATGGCTAACAACGCCGCCAACGAAAACCAGGCAATGCTGGTTTGTCCGTGTGGAATAATAATCCATGCGGCCAGCAACGGTCCCATCGAGCTACCCGCATTGCCGCCGACCTGAAATATTGATTGCGCCAGACCGTGCCGCCCACCTGACGCCATACGCGCCACACGCGATGACTCTGGATGAAAGATAGATGATCCAGTACCGACCAGCGCCGCTGCGACCAATAACACCCCAAAACTTGGTGCCATTGCCAACGTTACCAACCCGACCAGCGTGAAACACATTCCTGCCGCCAACGAATACGGCTTTGGATGCTTGTCAGTGTAGAGACCAACCACTGGTTGCAAAATCGAGGCAGTAATCTGATAGGTTAAGGTAATAAGCCCGATTTCAGCAAAACTGAGGCTAAAGTTAGCCTTTAACAACGGATAAATCGCCAGAATCAGCGACTGAATCATGTCATTCAAAAAATGGGCAAAACTGATCGCGCCTAGAACGCGAAAGCCGGTTTTTTCCGAACTTTGCTCTTTCTGCGAAACGGGTAATTGATTGATAGCTGTTTGCATGGCGAGTAGAAAAAAGTATAAAAACTGATGGTGGAAGGCATAAGCTCAATAAGGCTTAGGGCCGACGGTGCCAGCAACTTGCCTCAACATTTGCTGACTTTGACTTAATCCTGATCTTGTTACGCTAATTATCTCCCGGATACCTTTTGGATGGCCGGGCTTAACAACTCTGGGTATCAGGCGAAAATCACTTTTAAAGCGGACAGATTACACCGCTACTCACTGCAGTGTAAGCAAAAACACGGCGACTGTTTTAAGATAAAATGTCATCTTCTATCGCATTTCTGCCATTCGCTCATACCGATTGCCACCATCATGCCAATTCCAATACTGACTCATACTGAGACAGACCTTAGAGATTCGGTGCCGGATCAACGTCACCCTGTTCGGATGCGAGCACGCGATCTTGCCGCATCTGCGGTATTGCACCCGCATATGCACGCTTGGGGTCAAGTCACATATGCGCCTGAAGGCACGCTTCGTGTTTCAGTCGGCAACAGCACGTGGATCGTACCGCCGCTTCGTGCAATCTGGATTCCTCCGCAAGTCGTACATGAAATCAAGACCATCGAGAAAGCACAGTTGCGTGCACTATATATCCATACCAGCGCCACACCATTTCAGGGTGGTCAATGCATCGTTGTGGAAGTTTCCTCGCTGTTGCGTGAATTGATCGCTGCATTAACGTTAGTCGATGCTGACAAGGAGAGCGTGCGTGAATCGCTTCTAAGCCAACTTATTTTGAACGAACTGACGCTCGCAGAGACACAAGCGATTCGTGTCGCGTTACCGACCGAAAAACGCCTGGTGACGCTATGCAAGGCGTTGCTTAACGATCCAGGTTCTGCGATGACACTTGGTGATTGGGCACAACGGGTGGGCGCATCTGAAAGAACGTTAGCGCGTTTATTTGAGCGCGATTTAGGAATGACATTTGGACAATGGAGGCAGCAAATCAGGCTTGCGCACGCAGCACCGATGATCACCCGTGGCATGCCACTCTCTTTGGTCGCTACCGAATTGGGCTACGCTAGCCAATCCGCATTTTCTGCAATGTTCAAGAAGACGTTTGGAGAGTCACCATCGACTTTTTTCACGACTAAAAAAAGTCAGCTACCCACTAAGATTAACCATCCGAATGAGTAGTCGAAATACTTTTACTCAGCTTTTTGCTGCGCCTTTACTGCACAATCACTGAGCTATGGTGTAATTATTGTGGCGCAGTATCTTTAAAAGATGGACGCTCTGATACTTTATCAACCAACTTCGCAAGCGTAGGATAAGTCTCGCGCCATTCGATTTCAGGAAATCTAAAGCTGATCCAGGCCAGTGCGCAACCGACAGCAACGTCCGCCAGCGTGTAATGATTACCTGAACAAAATGGCTTCTCGCCCAAACCGGCCGCCATCGCTTTCAATCCCGCATCAACCTTGCTGCGCTGACGCGCAACCCACGCTTCACTTTGATGTTCGACGGGACGTTGCAAGCGCTCCAGCCGCATTAAGATTGCCGCATCCGACACACCGTCGGCTAATGCTTCCCAGCATTTAACTTCAGCACGCTCGCGAGTGTTCACCGGAATCAATTTACCGACCGGGGTCAGGGTGTCGAGATATTCAACAATCACATGTGAGTCAAACATCGCGCCGCCATCTTCCATCACCAGGCACGGTACCTTGCCCAGTGGGTTGGATATCTGAATCGCGGTGTTATCAGACCAGACGTCCTCCAGGACAAAAGTATAGTCGAGTTTTTTTTCCGCCATGACAACGCGGACTTTACGCACGTAGGGACTACCTAGAGATCCGATCAGCTTCATATGCTACTTATAGAAATAATTGGCCCCGATTATAACTCGGGGTTTATCATTTTCGGCAACTCCCATCACTGGCCGACATGCAAAACAACAGATCATCACCCTCGCAAATGGTAAAATTCGACTCTGGTCGTGCCTGCGGCAATGCAGAAGTTGTTGGTTATCCTAGACTTCCGGATCACGCGCATCGCAGTAACATCGTACAGAACACGCAATAGCGATGGTGCTCGCTCAATTGACACCAATACAATAGTTTCGCCAAAGAAATTCTCGGCGCTTTGATTCACACTTTCTGATCTTCACTACCATGTCCCTTACCGCACTTTCTGCCTTGTCTCCGCTAGACGGTCGTTATGCCGCAAAAACCGACAAACTGCGCCCGATCTTGTCTGAGTCCGGCTTCATGCACCACCGTGTCAAAGTAGAAATATCGTGGCTGCAAGCTCTATCTAACGCTGGTTTTACCGAAATCAAACCGTTTTCGGCAATCGCAAACGCACAGTTGGATAGGATAGCCGCTGAATTTACTGAGTCAGACGCCGCGAGAATTAAAGAAATAGAAGCAATCACCAACCACGACGTAAAAGCAGTGGAATACTGGCTTAAAGAGCAAGTCAAGGACGTGCCCGAACTCGTCGCAGCATCGGAATTCATCCATTTTGCCTGCACCTCAGAAGACATTAATAATACATCCCACGGTATGATGTTGAAGGCAGCGCGAGACACTGTTTTGCTGCCATCGCTACAACAATTAATCGCCAAGCTCACCGCAATGGCGCACGAGAACGCCGAACTACCGATGCTGTCGCGCACGCATGGTCAACCGGCAAGTCCGACAACGCTTGGCAAGGAAATGGCAAACGTCGTCGCCCGCCTTCAGCGTGCCGCCAAGCGTATAGCTGATGTGGAAATACTGGGCAAAATGAATGGTGCAGTCGGCAACTACAACGCCCACCTTTCTGCCTACCCAACATTTGATTGGGAAGCATTCTCGAAAAATGTGATTGAACAACGCCTCGGCCTGATTTACAACCCCTACACAATTCAAATTGAGCCACACGATTACATGGCGGAACTGTTTGATGCGGTTGCCCGCACCAACACGATATTGCTCGACCTGAATCGCGATATTTGGGGCTATGTTGCCCTTGGTTATTTCAAGCAGCGCCTTAAGGCTGGTGAAATCGGCTCGTCGACAATGCCGCATAAGGTCAATCCTATTGACTTTGAAAACTCCGAAGGCAATCTGGGTATGGCCAACGCTGTACTCAAACACATGTCGGAAAAATTGCCGGTCTCGCGCTGGCAGCGTGACTTGACCGACTCCACCGTGCTGCGCAATATCGGTGTCGGACTTGGCTATTCGCTGCTGGCTTATGACAGTTGCTTGCGCGGCCTGAACAAGCTGGAAGTCAATCCATCCCGCCTGGCGGAAGACCTTGATGCAACGTGGGAAGTATTGGCAGAACCGGTCCAAACCGTGATGCGTCGCTATGGTATCGAAAATCCCTACGAGCAATTAAAGGAACTAACCCGTGGCAAAGGCATTTCCAAAGACGCATTGCGGACGTTCATTTTGACACTGGCCATTCCGCAAGAAGCAAAAGATCTTTTGCTGGCAATGACGCCAGCAAATTACATCGGCTATGCAGCTGAACTTGCGAAGAAGATTTAATAGAAACGTAGTTTAGGTTGCTGCGTTTCCCTTGCCCGACAAAAAAATGGCTACTTACGGTAGCCATTTTTTTCGACTTAATATTTTAGGACTATAAAAATAGTCGCACCATAAAAAGTATTTTGAAGCTCTTGACCCGGCGTAACCAAATCAAAAACAAAATCATTCGATTAAACTGACCGGGTGTGCAAACCCGTCAAACCACCGGTAGCAGCGGCGTTTCGGAAGCATCCAGCCAACCTTCCATCGCCCCGAGCCGCCATTTTCCACTGCCAAGCAAGACCAATTCCTGGGCGTGGAACATCGCTAAACTGCTCCTATGCCCAACGCTGACCATGATCAATTGCGGCAACGATTCGCGCATTAATTGATACATCGCATGCTCCAACCCTTCATCCATTGCCGAACTCGCCTCATCGAGAAAAACGACTTGCGGTCGACTCAATAACACGCGGCCAATTGCCAGCCGTTGTTGTTCACCTAGCGATAGTATTTGCGTCCAGTCAGCCGGATCATCGAGCCGCCCAATCAAATGTCCGAGTTGGCACTGGCGCAGCACTTCAGCTGCACTATCATCGTTAAGCACAAGGTTTGGATAATGCAAGGCGGTACGCAGCGTACCCAAAGGAAGATACGGCTTTTGCGGTAGAAATAAAGTGTGCTCAACGTCCGGACGTACCACATCGCCCTCAACGTAAGGCCACAATCCAGAAACTGCACGCAACAATGTAGTCTTTCCGACACCCGAACGACCGCGTATTAGAAGCGACGACGCTGGCATCAAACTAAAACTTAGATTTTCTACCAAAGCCACCTGCGTTGGCGTTTTGACCGTCAGCCCGTCGACGATAAACGCATTCTGTTGATAATCGATCTGAGCGCCCGGTAACTGTTGTGCGGCGTCGATCGAATCAAGGAAGCCTGTAAGGCGATTCATAATCGCCCGATAGCTTGCAAAATCATCATACGCATTACGGAAGAACGAAAGCGCATCCTGGACTTGCCCAAATGCTTGCGCCGTTTGCATCATGTCGCCCAACGTAATCTGTTTACTGAAAAAACGTGGCGCTTGAATGATTAGGGGAAACACTACCGCGATCTGACTAATGACGAGATTCAAGCCTTGAAACTTCAGGGATCGAGAAACGATCGCCCACATGTTGCCAATCAAATTGCCGAAACGGATACCCAACGTGTTGCGCTCAACATTCTCACCACGAAAAAAAGCGATACTTTCCGCATATTCGCGTATGCGGACCAATGCATAACGAAAATCCGCGTTAAATTTTTCGCTTAAGAACGCTAATCGCATCAATGGATGACCAACTTTTACTGCAAAAATTGTGGCGATCAGTACGTAAATATAAACCACAAATACCATGCCGCGCGGGATCTCAATACCAAACATTGCCAGCGCGCCAGACAAGCCCCATAAGATAATACTAAACGAGAAGAGTGAAACGACCGAATCCAGCACGCCCATCGATAAGGTCAGCGAACTTGACACAAAACCTTCTACATCCTGCTGAATACGTTGGTCGGGGTTATCGATTTTTTGCGCAACAAATTGTGTGCGGTGATAGGCTTGATTGGCCAGCCAGCGATCCACCAAATTGTTGGTAAGCCACACGCGCCAATGAATCAAAAAAGCCTGCCGCACATAAAAATTAACTAACACACGGAAAACGTGAACGGTAGCCAAGATGGAAAAAATCATCATCATGGCCCAAAACGTTTTGGCATCCAATTTTTGCAACGCACTGTAAAGACCGTTGCTCCAAAATGAAAATAGAACAGTCATTCGCACCGAAGAAAGGGTCAGAATAACAATCCCAACTAACCAGATTAATGGTTGCTTACTTCTTGCAGGATTAAAAAAATCCGCTGTTAGCCGGCTAAACTGTTTCCCCCAGGTTGTAAAACGCGCCAGAATCAGCACGATCAGGGTCAAGCAGATAATGCTGATAACGAAAGCCTTACTGATCCATATCAGGCTTTCCAGCAGCGCATTATTCCAATCCATCTTTACTCCTGTCCGCTAATCGCCAATTGGCGCATCATTTTTTTGAATATTGATTTACAACAATTCTGTACAAAAATCCAATGCCGACAATGCCAAACATTTTTTGGTGGATAGCGTTATGACGATAGGAGCACGCCTCAGTTCACGACCGATCTAATTATGCCTGTAGACTTGATATCTTGCTTTTTTATACGCTGGATCTCATTCAATAGATGTAACGGAGCGCTCTGGTTACGGCATGTCTTCTCGGCTAGCGCTACCATCATCTTCGCTGGATAATTGCCTGAAAGAGCCGATTAGCTAAACGGTCAGCGCAGAATCGAGATCATAGGTATGGATCTGGCAATGCAGGGTTTTGAAAGCTTGCCACGATCAAATCGAACATTCCCCGTGCGGCGATAGAGAGATTGCGATCCTTTTGTTTCACGATATATATCGGACGGATTACGCCCTCGGTTTCGACCGGAATCGCCTTCAGATTCAACTGTCGAAATTGGAATAAAGTGAGCGCAGGAACCAAGCTTATGCCCAAGCCGTGCTCGATTAGCCCCGCTACTGTCGCTAAATGCTCGACTTCGAATCCCGTATCGTTGACCGCTATATTGCGGATAAGAAGATCGACCTTTTGCCGCACGCTAGTGGACTTCGCCAGGTGAATCAAATCGCAGCCGGTTAAGTCGGTTAAGGCGATACTCGTTTTTTCCGCCAAAGGATGATCCCGTCGGCAAACGAGGTAAAACGGATCACTGCAAAGCGTTCTCGTCTCAAACTCCATCAAACGAGCGCCAGGTGCGGTCACCACCAGATCGACCTTTCCCAATCGCAACAATTCCAGACATTGATCGGATAGCGCGTCATAAAGCTGAACGCTAATCCCCGGAAATTGTTTTTTATACGCCGCAATCACCGCCGGTAAGCCATTGGCGGCCAACGATGGCAGTGCCGCCATGGATACCCGTCCTTTACGGCGAGCCACGTAATCGGCCATATCCGAAAATGCGGATTCGATATCAGCAACAAGACTGCGCGCCACTTCCACAAAAATTTCACCTTCTGCAGTGAGTGTGACGTTACGTGTATCGCGCTCGACCAGTTGCGTACCGACTGTCGTCTCCAATTTTTGAATCACCACGCTAAATGCCGACTGCGACAAATGGCATCGCTGCGCCGCCCGCGTAAAATGCCGGCACTCGTTGAGGGCAAGAAACGCGTGGAGTAACTTTGTGGAGATATTAGGCTGCATACGTTCGGCTCAACGATAGATTGAGAAAAGTTAGTGTTCGCTACCCACCACTCGCATTTTGATTTGACGGTCAATTAATCTCAATTACCGATTAATTCATCTAAAAATCTAATTTTACAATATAAATAAAGCCATTCAGAATATACCCAAATGCTACCTAGATAAGCATATTTAAAAAACCTGGAGACAACATGCTGGCACTGCTCGGATTTATCACGATTATCGTATTGCTGACGATGATCCTCACCAAAAAAATGTCGCCGTTGGTGGCGCTTATTGCCATACCAATTATTGCCGCGCTGATCGGTGGCTTCGGGCTGGAAACCTCAAAATTCATTGTCGCCGGCATTACCAATATTGCGCCCGTCGCAGGAATGTTCGTATTTGCTATTTTGTTCTTCGGAATCGTCACTGACGCAGGCATGCTCGACCCCGTCATCAGCGGCATCTTGCGGGTGGTGGGAAGTCGTCCGACGCGCATTGTTCCCGGCACAGCGTTGCTGGCATTGCTGATCCATCTTGACGGCTCGGGCGCGGTAACCTTTCTGGTGACAATTCCAGCGATGCTGCCGCTGTATACGCGGCTTGGTATAGACAAACGGGTTCTCGCTTGTGTTGCATCGCTGGCAGCCGGCGTAAATTTTTTACCATGGACTGGCCCGATGATCCGTGCTTCGGCTGCGCTTCATATACCGGTAAGCGAAATTTTCACTCCATTGATACCGATTCAACTGATCGGTCTGGTATTTGTTTTCGGAGTGTCCTATTGGTTGGGCCGGAAAGAGGAAATCCGTTTAGGTCTGACCAACGGCGCGCCGATCGGATTTGTCCACAAGCATGAATTGACCGATCTCGAAAAGCAGATTCGTCGGCCTCGCAATTTCTGGATCAACATTGCACTAACAGTGATCGTCCTTGGCGTCATGATCAGCGGCAAGATTGATCCAGTGGTGATGTTTATGGTTGGCGTCGTCCTCGCGCTGATGATCAATTACCCGAACGTGGACATGCAACGCGCCCGCGTCGACGCACATGCTAAAGCGGCATTGCTGATGGCCAGCATTCTATTTGCGGCAGGCGTATTTACCGGCATCATGACCAAATCAGGCATGCTTTCGGCGATGGCAAAGGCAGCGGTCGCCTTGGTGCCACCCTCAATGGCGTCGCATATTCCTGTGGTGCTGGGATTGCTGTCGATGCCGCTCTCTTTACTGTTCGATCCCGACTCGTTTTATTTCGGCGTGCTTCCGGTAGTCGCGGAGATCAGTCATATGCTGGGTGTGCCGCCGATCCAGGTGGCACAGGCGGCATTATTGGGTCAGATGACGACAGGATTTCCTATCAGTCCGCTGACACCAGCCACATTTTTGGTCGCAGGACTTGCCGGAATCGATCTGGCTGATCATCAAAAATACACGTTCAAATATCTATTTGCAGCATCAATTGTGATGACCATCGCTTGCGTTATTCTCGGGATTTTTCCGCTGTAACGTCAGGCCCAATGATGACCGTGACCAGTGTTATCTACGTTGGTATTTTTATATCGATAGTGCCGAATTAATAATGTCCACTTTGATGGCTGGCGTCCGAATACAGGCGCTAGGTGAAAGGAGAAATAATGAAACATATCCGTATTGGAGCCGGTGCTGGCTACTCGGGCGACCGCATTGAGCCAGCAATTGAACTGGCCGAAAAAGGCAATATCGACTATTTGATATTCGAATGCCTTGCAGAGCGCACGATTGCCTTGGCCCAACAAGCAAAAATGAAAGATCCTACGCTGGGTTACGATCCGCTGCTCGCAGACAGGATGCAGGCGGTATTGCGGATTTGCAGCGAAAAAGGGATCAAAATCATTACCAATATGGGTGCCGCAAACCCACTTGGCGCCGCCGCCAAGATTAAGGAGATTGCGTTATCACTGGGTTTGACCAAACTGAAAATTGCTGCGATTTCTGGCGATGACGTTTTGTCCATCCTTCAGCAAGGTCATTATGTAGACGATAGTGGCAGTCCAGTGATGGCATTGGGCGAGCGCTTACTGTCTGCCAACGCTTATCTTGGCGCCCAACCGTTGGTGGATGCCTTGGCCCAGGGCGCAGACGTGATCGTCACCGGCCGTGTGGCCGATCCGGCCTTAGTTCTCGCACCGCTGATTCATGCGTTTGGATGGGAGATGGACGATTGGCATCGACTCGGGCAAGGTACGTTAGTAGGCCATTTGCTCGAATGCGCAGGGCAAATTACCGGTGGCTATTTTGCTGACCCAGGTTATAAGGACGTCCCTGACCTGGCACGGTTGGGCTTTCCGATTGGCGAGGTATCCGAGGATGGCAGCGTGATTATTACCAAGGTGGCTGGTTCTGGCGGGCGGGTCACGGCCGCGACATGCAAGGAACAACTGCTCTACGAAATTCATAATCCGGCGGCCTATTTGACGCCAGATGTCGTGGCCGACTTCTCTGCAGTAACGATCTCCGAAATCGGCACGGATCGGGTCGCCATTCATGGCGCGACAGGCCATCCAAAGACCGGCATGCTAAAGGTATCGATTGGCTACATCGATAGTTATATCGGTGAAGGACAAATGTCGTATGCCGGTCCCGGTGCCTTGGCACGCGCTCAATTCGCGCTAGATATTGTTGCTGAAAGATTGAAAACAACCGAAGTGAAAGTTGACGAAATCCGGTATGACTTAATCGGCGTCAATGCTATCCATGGCGCTGGCTTAAGTATGCCAGATTCGGAGCCGTACGAAGTCCGCATCCGCGTAGTAGCGCGTACCGACAGCCTGAAAGAAGCCATCCGCATCGGTAATGAAGTTGAGACTTTATATACCTGCGGACCAGCTGGCGGCGGCGGTGCAACCAAGGTGGCGAAAGATGTGGTTGCCGTGCGCTCAACGTTGCTGCCGGAGGCTTCGGTCATGACCTCTATTCACTATTCAGCATAAGGAGACCTGACATGAAGCTTCGCGATATTGCCCATTCTCGCGCTGGCGACAAGGGAGATATTTCTAACCTTTCGCTCATTGCTTATGATGGCAAAGACTATCCACTATTAGAAAAATATGTCACCGCCGAGGTAGTGAAAGCGCACTTCGCCGATATCGTATTTGGCGAAGTCGTCCGCTATATGCTACCCAACCTCGGCGCTATGAATTTTGTTTTGCAGAAAGCACTCGGCGGCGGCGTTACTCGCTCGCTAGCGCTTGATGCACATGGAAAATGCCTTAGTTCAGCGTTACTGAGTCTCAACATCCCTGACGCTTAAAGTGCTCAGTGGCCGCATAAATAACTGAGCAGTCATATCCATACTGATAATTGCAAAGACGTCAGCAACAGACGAAAAAAAGCCCCGTTTTTCTTAACGGGGCTGATCGGGAGTCAAACTGGGATTTCAAACTGACACTTAAACTACAGCGCCTTCAGTTTCATCTTTTTCTTTAATCGGCTTGATCAGATCTTCGCGCTTAACACCCAACCACATAGCCAGCGCAGCAGCGACAAATACCGAAGAATAAATACCAAACAGAATACCGATGGTCAGCGCAGCAGCAAAATAATGCAGCGTTGGGCCGCCGAATATCAGCATTGATAACACCATGATTTCGGTACTACCGTGAGTGATAATTGTGCGAGAGATTGTGCTTGTAATCGCGTGATTCAATACATCCGGCGTCGCCATTTTGCCGTATTTTCGGTCACGGAATGTCTCGCGAACCCGGTCAAACACCACCACCGATTCATTGACCGAATATCCCAATACGGCCAATACTGCCGCCAATACGGTAAGAGAAAATTCCCACTGGAAGAAGGCAAAAAATCCTAGAATAATCACCACATCATGCAAGTTAGCGATGATCGCTGCGACTGCGTATTTCCACTCAAAGCGAATCGCCAGATAGATAACGATACCAATAATCACGAACAGCAATGCCATCAAACCGTCATGTGCCAGTTCGTCACCAACCTGCGGCCCGACAAACTCGGTGCGTTTCAACTGAACGTCAGGATTCACGGCCTTCAACGCAGTCAAAACAGTCTCACTCTGTTGAGATGAACTGACGCCTTTTTTGGCTGGAAGGCGAATCAAGACATCCTGCGCAGTACCAAAACTTTGGATCTGATTGTCAGTAAAACCAATATCTTCGACCGTCTTGCGGATGCCGTCGATATTTGCCGGTTGACTGTACGTCAGCTCCATCACTGTACCACCGGTGAATTCGATCGATAAATGCAATCCTTTATGAAAAAGGAAAAACACGGCTAAGACAAACGTTAGCGCTGACACCGCATTCAAAATCAATGCGTGGCGCATAAACGGAATATCTTTTTTAATTCGGAAAAATTCCATCACAGACCTTTCAGTTCGACCGTGCCATCTTTCTAACCTGCACTGCAGGGAGTAAAAATTGGCACTCCGGTCATATCAACAATTACTTTAGCAATTTTTATCAGACAACAGACAAACAATTAATCGCCCGGCGTCCAGACTTTACCAATCGACAATGATGTCAGTTTCTTACGGCGGCCGTACCACAAATTGGCCAAACCACGCGAGAAGAACACCGCTGAAAACATCGAGGTCAGAATACCAAGGCAATGCACCACTGCAAAGCCGCGAATCGCACCTGAACCAAACGTCAGCAACGCAATACCGGCAATTAATGCGGTCACATTAGAGTCGAGAATGGTATGCCAGGCATGCTCGAAGCCCAAAGCAATCGCCGCTTGCGGTGAGTTCCCTTTGCGTAATTCTTCTCGTATCCGCTCGTTCACCAGCACGTTGGCATCAATTGCCATACCGAGTGTCAACGCGATCGCGGCGATACCGGGCAGCGTCAAGGTTGCTTGCAGCGTCGATAATACTGCTACCAGAAGCAACAGATTGACCGACAACGCAATCACACTAAACGCACCAAATAACAAGTAGTACGCGATCATGAAGATCGAGACCACCAGGAAGCCGTACATGGTTGAATCAAAACCTTTTTTGATATTCTCGGCACCGAGTTGCGGTCCGATGGTCCGCTCTTCAATAATTTCCATTGGTGCAGCCAGCGAACCAGCACGCATCAACAACGACAGATCGGCAGCCGCTTGTGGCGTACCCATGCCCGTAATCTGAAAGCTGGAACCCAACTCACTTTGAATTGTTGCTACCGTCAGGACTTCGCCCTTGCCTTTTTCAAACAGAACGACTGCCATCGCTTTACCGATTTTGTCGCGTGTAGCAGCGCGCATCTTGCGCCCGCCATCACCATTCAAATCAATACTCACCGCTGGCTGATGATTTTGATCAAACGACACAGACGCGTTAGAGATATAGTCGCCGGTCAGTACGGGATCTTTGTACAAAACCACCGGGGCGTTCTTGCCAATCTTGAACAATTCAGAACCAAACGGCACAGCGGCAGTTGCCTCGGTACCGCGCGTAACTGACTCATCGACCATCCGCACTTCCAGGGTGGCGGTACGACCAATAATGTCCTTGGCGCGCGCTACATCTTGCACACCCGGCAACTGCACCACGATGCGATCAGCGCCTTGGCGTTGAATGATCGGTTCGGCAACACCCAACTCGTTGACGCGCTTGGACAACGTCAGAATATTTTGCTGCACGCTCTGATCAGTGGTTGTTTTCAACACATCCGCTTTCAAGGTCGCAATCAGCTTTGGATCGGCACCAACTGGTCCATCGGTCAGCGTCAGCTCCGGCAATTGATCTGCCAGTAAGGTTTTTGCCTTGCCCAGAGTATCTTGATCGCGGAAACTGATTTCAATCGCATCACCGTTACGATCAATACCGCTATAACGTATATCCTTGTCGCGCAAAATGCTGCGAGCACTTGATTGCAAACCCTGAATGCGCTTGTTGGCGACCGCCTTAACATCAACTTGCATCAGGAAATACACTCCGCCGCGCAAATCAAGCCCAAGAAACATAGGGAACGCGTGAATACTTTGTAGCCATTGCGGCGTATTCGGGACCAGATTAAACGCGACGCTATAAGTTGGATCGGTCGGATCGGTATTTAATGCTTTTTCCAGTACGGTCTTAGCCTTGAACTGGGTGTCCGTATCCTTGAAACGCGCACGCACCGAGCCTTCGGCACCGGCATTATCAAAGATAACATTGAGGGGCGCCAGATTGGCTTGGTCCAGAACCTGTTCCACCCTCCCACTCAACGCACTATCTACCTTCAGGGTAGACTTTATGCTGCTGATTTGTACCGCAGGTGATTCGCCAAAAAAATTCGGCAGTGTGTACAGCACGCCAAACAACAGCGCGATGACGATCACAATATATTTCCAGATTGGATAGCGATTCATAGTGATTCAGCGTTTGGTGTGAGTCCGCAACTTGCAAAACGCAATTTGCAACATACTCGTACTACTAAAAATAATGCCCGATACCGATAGAAACGTCTGATAAAACAGACAGCGTCTCACTTCAGGAATCAAGGCGAGGATTCAAGGCGAAAAATTACTAAGAAAAACAAATTTTGTCGGTTTTTATGATCAATAGCGAAGCTATTGGCAAAACGGCAAAAATTTGGCTTTTCAACTTTTACGATTCAATACTCACATCCACAACCACTACTGAACCTGATGATATTAAGAACGCCTCACCGATAAAATCACAATTTATGAGAGCGAGCAATGGGTGAATAGTAAGCAACCACTATGCAACCAATAAACTCACTCTTAACGCCCAAATCGTAAAATTATCAGTGAACGTTCTTATCACGCCAGCAATCAGCGAGGTGCTTACAGTGCTTTGATCGTGCCTTTAGGCAGCAATGTTGTCACTGCGTTTTTTTGCAGAGTAACTTCAGTGCCACTGGCGATTTCCAACGTCACGTAACCATCAGCGACTTTTACAACTTTACCCAGAATGCCGCCGGTTGTGACGACTTCGTCGCCCTTACCCAAAGCATCCATCATGGATTTTTGTTCTTTCTGACGTTTCATCTGCGGACGAATCATCAGGAAGTATAAAACGACGAACATCAAGATGATCGGCAGGAAACTAGTCAGATTGCCACCCAGACCAAAAGGGCCTGTAGATGCTGTGGCGGCGGGCGCAGTCTGCGCATGTGCAGTAGTAATAAACACGAGAATGCTCCTGATGGTTGTTTTAAAATAGCCTCGCATTTTAGCATTGGGCGGCCCAGGAATAGCATACTGCCTAAATACTAGGCAGATGCTTATGGGGCAACGCTGAGTGATTTGCGACTTCCCCCTCTTAATTACCTATTTTTTGCCAGTTTTTGGCACTTTTTTGCAGTATTTCTTCGTTAAACCCCGCGCGCGCGATCTGCATGAAATTGCTCTACAAATGCCGAAAATCCCCCGACATCGAGAGAATTACGAATGTTTTGCATTAAATCGAGGTAGTAATGCAAGTTATGAATCGTATTTAAACGCGCGCCCAGAATCTCGCCAGTGCGGTGCAAATGATGTAAATAAGCACGTGAAAAGTTTTGGCATGCATAGCAACCGCAGGTTTCATCAAGCGGTTGAATATCCTCTTTATAGCGCGCATTTTTGATTTTCACATCACCAAAACGCGTGAACAACCAACCGTTTCGCGCGTTTCGCGTCGGCATAACGCAGTCAAACATGTCAATGCCGCTTTGAACACCGGCCACCAGATCTTCCGGCGTGCCGACACCCATTAAATAATGCGGCTTGTTGGCTGGCAACTTAGGGCCGATATGTTCCAGTACGCGCATCATTTCTTCTTTTGGCTCGCCGACCGACAGACCGCCAATCGCCACGCCATGGAAATCCAGCTCGCTTAGACCCGCCAACGACTCATCGCGCAAATGTTCAAACATCCCGCCCTGGACGATACCGAACAAAGCATTGGGGTTTTCGCCGCCATTGAACTCATCTTGCGAGCGCTTGGCCCAGCGTAAAGACATGCGCATCGACTCAGCTGCCTCAACTTGCGTGGCAGGACGACCGTCAATTTCGTACGGCGTACACTCATCAAACTGCATCACGATGTCAGAATTCAGGACTTTCTGAATTTGCATCGATACTTCCGGCGACAAAAATAACTTATCACCATTAATAGGCGATGAAAACTTGACACCTTCTTCGGTAATCTTGCGCATCGCCCCGAGAGAAAACACCTGAAATCCGCCGGAATCTGTCAAGATCGGCTTGTCCCAGCCCATAAATTTATGAAGACCACCAAACTTTTTGACGACTTCGATACCCGGGCGCAACCACAGATGAAAGGTATTACCCAAGATAATATGTGCGTCGATCTCTTTTAGTTCCAGCGGCGACATGGCCTTGACTGAACCGTATGTGCCGACTGGCATGAAAATCGGTGTTTCGACTATACCGTGATTGAGTTTAACGCGGCCTCGGCGTGCGTTTCCTTCAGTTTTAAGCAGCGTAAATTCAAGCATATGGATTCTCAATTGTATTTTTGGCACGCACTTTGGCACGCCTGACATCATCAAACGCGCCGTCACGCGCTTTGCATTTTATATTGCGGGCGATCACAGAACAAATGCTCTACAACGTAGCCCAGCATAAACGCAATATCATTTCATTTTTCGGCACCTTTACCGCTACTTCGCCGATAAGTAAGCAACATGGCATCGCCATAGCTAAAAAACCGATACTTTTGTAAAATCGCGTGCGCGTAAGCTGCCTTGATCACATCGTAACCGGCAAAAGCCGACACTAACATCAGCAATGTCGATTTCGGCAAATGGAAATTGGTAATGAGACGATCAACAGTCTTAAAGCGATAACCCGGCGTTATAAATAACGCAGTATCGGCACCGCCGGCCAGCAATTCACCGGTTTGGGAAGCTGATTCCAGCGCACGCAAGCTAGTAGTTCCCACAGCGACGACGTTACCACCAGCGGCCTTGGTCGCCCGGACTGCCTCCACAGTCGCAGAATCGATTGTGTACCACTCTGTATGCATTTTATGGTCGGCAAGGTTTTCAGTACGTACCGGCTGGAAAGTCCCGGCCCCGACGTGCAAGGTGACGTAGGCAAAACCGATGCCTTTTTCACGCAAACGCTCGAGCAACGCCAAATCGAAATGCAAGCCTGCAGTCGGCGCCGCTACGGCACCAGGTTGCTTCGCATAGACGGTCTGATAGCGCGTCTCGTCGAACGCGTCTGCCGTGTGCTCTATGTAGGGCGGCAACGGCAAGCGACCATGCGTCTCGATCAGTTCGAATACATCCGCTGGGAATATCAGTGTAAAAAACTCACCGACACGCTCGCCGACGGTGACGTCAAAAGCTTCAGCTAAACGTATCTGCGTCCCCGTTTGCGGCGATTTTGACGCGCGCACCTGCGCGTGCACGGTGCGGTTATCGATCACGCGTTCGACCAGTACCTCGACTTTGCCGCCAGTCGCTTTGACACCAAAGAAACGGGCTTTCAATACGCGGGTATCGTTGAATACCAATAAATCACCGGGTGATAGCAAATCCACCACATCCGTAAACTGGCGATCAATTAATGACGCACCATCTAATGCGCCAAACGATGCATCGTCAACATGCAATAAACGGGAGGCGCTACGCTCGCTCAACGGCAATTGCGCAATCAATTCGGGTGGTAGGGTGAAATCGTAATCGGAAAGAGAATGCATACTTAACTAATAACTGAGTAAATAATAAGATTAAAAATATCCGATCTATCAACACTTAAGGTTTATGCACCTTACGAATGTGTCGAGTAGCCTTTACAATGGCACAACTCTAAGGACCAGGCGTTGCGCTTATATTGCATAAGTTTTGCATAAGTTCTGTATTAACCTCAAACAACCCGCTATTTTACGCCCAGCCGCCACATTTACGGCCTATATGCCTGAACCAACGCGAAAACCATCATCTGCCACCAAACTTCGTAAGCCCGCCAAAGCCCCTGCTGCGAGCAGGGAAACCAAGTTAGCACGCCTCGGCTTACGTACCGATATGGATCTGGTGTTGCATCTGCCAGCCCGCTATGAGGACGAAACCCAGGTCGTCACCATCCATCAGGCTAGTATGATGGGAACCACCGTCGCACAAGTCGAAGGCATTGTCAGCGCCTGCGACGTTCAATATCGGCCACGGCGCCAACTGGTTGTGACATTGGCAGATGACAGTGGTCAGTTGATGATGCGGTTTCTCAATTTTTACGGCAGCCAAATCACGCAATTGGCGGTCGGCACACGCGTTCGTGCGCGCGGCGAAATCCGGCACGGTTTTTTTGGTGCCGAGGTAGTCCATCCAACCTACAAAATCGTCCTTGAGGGTGCGCCGCTGCCAAGCGCATTAACGCCCGTTTATCCGTCAGGCGAAGGTTTGTCGCAACTTTTTCTGCGCAAATCAATCGCCGATGCCATGCAAAAAATAGAATGGCGTGACACTTTATCCCCGGCCCAGCTAAAAACCTATCAATTAGTCCCGTTTGAGCCAGCTGTCCGTTTATTACATAATCCACCGCCTGAAATTGACGAAGGAGCGTTGGCAGATCGTTCTCACCCTGCGTGGGTACGAATGAAATTTGATGAACTATTGGCCCAACAGTTGTCGCTAAAACGTGCGCAATTCGCACGTCGCGCCCAAAATGCGCGGGCGCTTCCGTTGATCGGCGCATTATCCGATGCTTTTTTAAAAACGTTGCCGTTCACCCTGACTGCCGCACAACAGCGGGTGATGGCAGAGATTCGCACCGATATCAAGGAGCCATTTCCGATGCAGCGCTTGCTTCAAGGCGATGTCGGCAGCGGCAAAACCGTGGTTGCCGCGCTGGCCGCTGCGCAAGCAATCGATAGCGGCTTTCAAGCAGTTTTGATGGCCCCGACGGAAATCCTGGCAGATCAGCATTTCCGTAAAATTGCTGGCTGGATGGAACCGTTAGGTATCAGCGTGGCTTGGCTAACCGGTAGTTTAAAGAAAAAAGAAAAACTCGCATCGTTGGTGCGCATTGCGTCCGGAGAGGCGCAATTGGTCATCGGCACGCATGCGTTGATCCAGGAAACCGTGCAATTTTTTAAACTTGGGCTAGTAATTGTCGATGAACAGCATCGTTTCGGTGTCGGTCAGCGCCTGACGCTAAGGCAAAAATCGACGACCGAAAGCAGTAATCCGGATGCCGTCGCATCCGAGGTAGTGCCACATCAATTGATGATGAGCGCAACGCCGATTCCGCGTACGCTAGCGATGACCTATTACGCAGATCTGGAAATTTCTGTCATCGACGAGCTCCCACCTGGACGCACCCCGATCGTAACCCGCAGCGTCGACCAGAATCGTCGTGAAGAAGTCATCCAGCGCGTCCACGCCGCGGCACAGGAAGGTCGCCAGGTGTATTGGGTCTGCCCCTTGATCGAAGAGTCTGAGGCCTTGCAATTACAAACTGCGACGGATACCTATGCGATGCTGGTCGAAGCGCTGCCAGACTTGCAGATTGGCCTGGTGCACGGGCGTCTTAAACCCGCCGAAAAGCAAGCTGTCATGGAGGCCTTCATAGCCGGTAATATTCACGTGCTGGTCGCCACAACCGTGATCGAAGTCGGTGTCGACGTACCCAATGCCTCTTTGATGGTAATCGAACACGCAGAGCGCTTTGGCTTGTCGCAATTACATCAATTACGGGGCCGGGTTGGACGTGGCCTCGCGGCCAGCGTATGTTTGTTACTATATCAAAGTCCATTAGGCCCGATTGCTAAGCAGCGTCTCATGACAATGAGAGAAACGACGGATGGCTTTGAGATTGCACGTCGTGATCTGGAAATACGCGGCCCTGGAGAATTTTTAGGAGCGCGTCAATCTGGACAAGCCATGCTGCGCTTTGCGGACTTGAGTACTGATCAATGGATCGTCGATCAGGCAAGCGCGCTCGCAGAGAGTCTTTTGCACCATTCAACGCCAGAAAACGTGATAACAGTCGAGGCACATCTGGCGCGCTGGCTTGCTGGCCGCGAAGATTTTTTGAAGGTGTAAAATCTGCTACGGTCACACGCCGTACAGTAACGTAGCGGCCATCGTATTATTGTCAGTTTTATTGTGCTGCTGCCCTGAATATATTGGATACGGTGTGCGACTTGATGCGCGGTTGGTGCATCCTTTAATGCACGCCTTGATGCCCGCTTGATGTACATCACGATGATGTCCCAATTATTCAATTGTAAAAAAACGTCTTAAAAAATATGCGAAGATAATGACATGACTCTAACCGAACTAAAATATATCGTCGCCGTAGCCCGCGTAAAACATTTTGGCCATGCAGCGGAAGCCTGCTTTGTCGCACAACCGACTCTGTCCGTTGCCATTAGAAAGCTGGAAGAGGAACTGGGTGTTGTGATTTTTGAGCGCGGTGGCAGTGAAATTTCCATCACGCCATTGGGTTTGCAAATTGTCGCGCAGGCCGAACGGGTATTGGAACAAACAGCCACCATCCGCGAGATCGCAAATCAAAATAAAGACCCGTTAGCTGGCCCGCTAAGACTTGGCATTATTTATACCGTTGGCCCTTATTTGCTACCGCCGCTGGTCAAAACCATGATCGACCGCGTCCCCCAAATGCCCTTGGTTTTGCAAGAAAATTTTACAGTGCGGCTGCTAGAATTATTACGTCAAGGGGAGTTAGACGCTGCCATCATGGCATTGCCATTTCAGGAGCACGGTCTGATGGTGCAACCGCTTTACGACGAAGAATTTGTCGTCGCGCTACCTAAGGATCACGACTGGGCCAGTCGTAAAAATATTAGTGCAGAAGATTTAAAATCAGAAACCATGCTGCTGCTTGGCAACGGCCATTGCTTCCGCGATCAGGTGTTAGAAGTGTGCCCAGAAATGTCTCGCTTCTCCACAACCGGTGACGGTATAGCCCGAACTTTTGAAGGTTCATCATTGGAAACAATCCGCCACATGGTCGCGTCCGGTATCGGCATCACTGCGTTACCACGTGCATCCGTGCCCGACATGGATACGAAAGAAGGTAACCTGCGCTACATTCCGTTTTCCTCTCCTCGTCCATCACGACGCGTCGTGATTGCGTGGCGCAAAAGTTTTACCCGACTTGCCGCAATCGAGTCAGTCCGGCAAGCGGTGCTGGCATGCGGTTTGCCAGGAGTGAGCTTTCTGCCAGATGAAAAAGTGATTGAGGGATGATTGCGGGTTAATCGCCGCTTCAGAAACCATCGTTTAAATGGCAGCATCCGGCCAACTATTGGCTTACTAGCACGGAGTCTTTGGCCGACCATCAGGCAAACGGCACCAAGAGTAAAGCAGAATAAACGACATACCGACTGGAAAGTGTCACCGCTGGTTATGTAAGCTCTTTATTTATTTTTTGCATCATCAATATTTACCAAATAAAGAAACGACTGTTAGCGCGCCAGCATGTTCTTTATCTATCCAAACGCAAAGAGTGCAGATAGATAAAGACACCACGATTAGAAACCATGAACCGATTTAAACTTTACTGCCAACTCATCCGCATCGACAAACCCATCGGCATCCTGTTATTGCTGTGGCCGACTCTCATCGCTCTCTGGTTAGCGAGCGATGGCAAACCGGATTGGAAGCTAGTCTTGATTTTTGCAGTGGGCACGGTTTTGATGCGGTCCGCCGGTTGCGCCATCAACGATTATGCTGATCGCGATTTCGATAAACATGTTTCACGTACCGCTCTGCGCCCTTTAACAAGCGGCAAGATTGCCAGTTGGGAAGCATTGATGGTAGCGGCTGTGTTGGCTGTCGCGGCATTATTGCTGATCATACCCCTGAACACCTATACCAAACAACTCTCGGTCGCGGCCGTGATCATCGCTGGAACGTATCCTTATTTCAAACGTTTTTTTGCAATACCGCAAGCATATCTGGGTATCGCATTCGGCTTTGGCATACCAATGAGTTTTGCTGCCGTTCAAAATGCTGTACCACTACTAGTATGGATTTTGTTGATCTCAAATGTATTTTGGGCGATTGCCTACGACACTGAATATGCAATGGTGGATCGTGAAGATGATCTCCATATCGGCATAAAAACCTCAGCCATTACATTTGGTCGTTTTGATGTTTTAGCTGTGATGATCTGCTATGCCATCTGTTTTTTATTGCTGTTTTTTGTTGGCTGGCAGTACGGTTTGCGTGGGTGGTTCAGCGCGGGTTTATTGGTAGCAAGTTTGTTTGCAATCTATCATTACATTCTGATACGAGGTCGTGATCGAGCCCGTTGTTTCGCCGCATTCCGGCATAACAATTGGCTCGGTGCGGCACTATTTTGTGGCGTTGTACTTGACTATGCTTTACGATAATAAATCATACAATTATTCTAATTTTCCTATAGAACCATTTCGAATTAATTGTTTTGCTCACTCACATGAAAGAGGTAAATTATGGCTATTAATAACGAATCCATAAAAGACGGTCGCGAGAACTTAGGCGGCGGACTGAAATCTGTTATGCAAGATGCGCAAGACCTTATCGATGCAACAGGTGATCAGGTAGATGACCGTTTCAAAGTCGCCCGTGAGAAGCTGAAAGCAGCCTTACAGAGCGCAAAATCAGAACTCCCGAAAGTGACAAAAAAAGCGGTAGAAAAAAGCAAGCACGCCGCACATGTCACCGACGAATACGTTGGCGGGAATCCATGGAAAGCTGTCGGCGTGGCTGCGGCGATTGGTCTGCTGGCTGGCATCGTGATTGGTCGCAGCAAGTAAGAATTACATAAATTTTGGTAAAAAAAGGCGCAAACGAAAATCGTTTACGCCTTTTTAAACTGGGTCGGCCTTCCGGCAATCTTTCGTTAAGCTGTCCAGGAAGAGCAAAATATCCCTGTTTTTATCGCTTCGTTAATCACGCCCAAATTCTTCGCCTAACTCCTTGCCACGCAACGCTGCCGCTTTCGCTGCCTCGATGATGGACGCCTTTACTCCGCTCGCCTCCAAACTGTTTAAGGCTGCATAAGTGGTGCCGCCTTTTGACGTTACCCGCTCACGTAAAATCGACACCGGATCGGAAGACTCTACAGCTAACTGGGATGCGCCAACAAAGGTCGCAATCGCTAATGCGTTGCCTTGTTCAGGAGTCAACCCCAATTCCTGGGCCGCTTGCTGCATCGCCTCGATAAAGTAAAACACATAAGCCGGGCCGCTGCCGGAAATCGCGGTAACAGAATCAATCAACGCTTCATCATCCAGCCAAATAGTTGAACCAACTGCACACATAATCAAGTCGGCCATAGCGTGCTGCTGTGGGGATACTCCAGCGGTTGCGACCATGCCGGTAATTCCTTTACCGATAAGTGCGGGGGTATTGGGCATACAACGGACGATCGCATTGTGGCCATTTAACCAACGAGATAAATCCACAGCTTGAATTCCAGCAGCAATGGAAAGTATTAGCTGACCATTGACGTAAGGCAACAAAGCGGTAATTACCTGCTTCATTTGTTGCGGTTTTACGGCTAAAACGACAACATCACTGCCGCTGACGGTGGCATCGATTTCGGTCGATGTGGTGACTAAAAATCGCTGTGCAAGTTTTTGAAGCGCCGCAGAATTAACATCCACCACATGTATATTTACACCCTCGGTGACGGTCCCAGCCAAACCGCCAATCAAGGCAGTCGCCATGTTGCCACCGCCGATAAAGCTTATTTTTAGCTTCTGTTCCATCTTATTTCCCAATCATTATTAATAGGTGTTTTTTGTATAATATTGCGCATCAATCACAGCACGTGGTTTCAGCAACAATCTGGGCTGATCGATCATGATCGGCCAGAATCAGCATCAGGAATAATCCCGCTGCCCAAAAATAGCACTGCCAATACGTATAATCGTGGCGCCTTCTGCAATTGCGGAATCCATGTCAGCCGACATCCCCATTGATAAGGTATCCAATGCCAATCCGCCACCTTGTAAATGTTCAAATAATTCTCTCACCTGGCGGAATGCTGCGCGCTGCCGAACCACGTCGTCAGTAGCTTCCGGGATCGCCATCAAACCTCTTAACCTCAAACGGGGCAAAGCGGCAATGGCATGTGCTACGGTGAGCGCCTGATCGGGTGACACGCCACTTTTGCTAGCCTCACCGCTAATATTTATTTGCAGGCAAACATTCAACGGCACGCGTTCCGGCGGCCGTTGATCGGACAAACGCTGTGCAATTTTTTCACGCTCAATCGTATGGACCCAGTCAAAATGCTCGGCAATTGGTCGTGTCTTATTGCTTTGAATTGGCCCAATAAAATGCCATTCAATACCGCTGGCCAATCCAGATGCACTGACCTTCACCATCTTGTCTAATGCTTCCTGCAGATAATTCTCACCAAAGGCACGTTGACCAGCGGCAATTGCCTCTAATACCGCTTCGGCACCAAATGTTTTTGATACGGCTAATAACGCCACGGTGTCGAGCGGACGCGACGCCCGGGTCGTCGCGTTCAGGATACTTTCGTGCACAGCTTGCAACTTCTGAGAGATTGAGGACATAATCGACTTGGTTGAATTTGCCGTTCGGCACATGGTCAAACGTAATACCCGTAAATACACTGCATTAATACTCATTCAAACGCGCCGGTACCGCGAGCGGACCAGCAACACTTTTCATCGTTAGCGAAACAAAATAGCTCAGGGATTATAAATGGACATTACCGAACTTCTGGCCTTTTCGGTTAAGAACAAGGCTTCCGACTTGCATTTATCTGCGGGGCTGCCACCAATGATCCGGGTAAATGGCGATGTACGCCGCATTAATCTGCCGCCGCTGGATCACAAAGCCGTTCACAGCATGATTTATGACATCATGAACGACGGCCAACGTAAAGTATATGAAGAAAATCTGGAATGCGATTTTTCGTTTGAAATTCCTGGATTAGCCCGATTTCGCGTGAATGCCTTTAATCAGGATCGCGGTGCGGCAGCGGTCATGCGGACGATTCCGTCCAAAATTCTTTCTCTTGAACAACTTAATACACCGCGTATTTTTACTGAGCTTGCGTTGAAACCGCGTGGTTTGGTGTTGGTTACGGGGCCGACCGGTTCTGGCAAATCCACTACGCTGGCAGCGATGGTTAATCACGTCAATGAAAACGAATATGCCCACATTCTGACGATTGAAGATCCGATTGAATTTGTTCATCAGTCGAATAAATGTCTGATCAATCAACGCGAAGTCGGGCCGCACACCCACTCGTTCGACAATGCACTGCGATCAGCATTGCGGGAAGATCCAGATGTCATTCTGGTCGGCGAATTACGCGATCTGGAAACCATCCGACTGGCCCTGACAGCGGCTGAAACCGGTCATTTGGTGTTCGGTACATTGCACACCTCTTCCGCAGCCAAGACCATTGACCGCATAGTCGACGTATTTCCGGGCGAGGAAAAAGAAATGGTGAGGGCGATGCTGTCTGAATCCTTGCAAGCTGTGATTTCGCAAACACTTCTTAAAACAAAAGACGGCACCGGTCGCGTCGCTGCCCATGAAATCATGCTGGGAACCCCAGCGATCCGTAGTCTGATTCGCGATAGCAAAATTGCACAGATGTATTCAACCATTCAAACGAGCAGCAACGTTGGCATGCAAACACTTGATAGTAATCTGACCGATCTGGTAAAACGCAATATTATCTCCGTGGCCACGGCCCGCGCTGCGGCGAAGACGCCAGATAATTTTCCAGGTTAGTATTTAAAAAATTACTCCTTATCCACTATTCGCACTATTTTTTTTGTTAGGCAAAAGTATTATGGAACGGGATCAGGCTACCAAATTCATGCACGACCTGCTGCGCTTGATGGTTAGTAAGCGCGGCTCCGACCTGTTCATCACAGCGGACTTTCCGCCAGCCTTCAAAATCGATGGCAAAATCACACCGGTATCGAATCAACCGCTGAGCACGGCGCACACGATGGAGCTCGCGCGCGCGATCATGAATGACAAGCAAGCAGCAGATTTTGAGGCGTCAAAAGAGTGCAATTTTGCGATTACCCCGACTGGAGTCGGACGCTTTCGGGTATCTGCGTTTATACAACAAGGACGCGTGGGAATGGTGCTTCGAATGATCACCACGGAGATTCCAAACTTCGACGACCTTGGCTTACCCGAATCGTTAAAAGAAATCGCGATGACCAAGCGCGGTCTGGTGATCATGGTCGGCGCTACCGGATCCGGCAAATCGACCACGTTAGCGGCGATGATCGGCTTTCGTAACGAGAACAGTCACGGTCACATCATCACGCTGGAGGACCCGGTCGAATACGTGCATCCACACAAGAACTGCATCATCACACAGCGTGAGATCGGTGTGGATACTGAAAGTTGGGGCGTCGCGCTGAAGAATACATTACGTCAAGCGCCAGACGTCATTTTAATCGGCGAAATTCGCGACCGCGAGACCATGGATTATGCGATTTCTTTTGCTGAGACTGGTCATTTGTGCCTGGCAACATTACATGCCAATAGCGCGAACCAGGCACTGGATCGCATCATCAACTTTTTCCCCGAAGAGCGGCGCGCACAATTATTGATGGATCTTTCTTTAAATTTAAAAGGCGTCGTATCGCAACGATTAATTCCTCTGAAAAAGACCAAGGGACGCTGTCTTGCTGTGGAAATTATGCTTAATTCACCACTGATTTCTGAATTAATTTTTAAGGGTGATGTACTCGAAATTAAAGAAATCATGAAGAAATCACGTGAACTCGGCATGCAAACTTTTGATCAGGCGTTGTTCGATTTGTACGAAGCGGATAAAATTACCTATGAAGATGCGTTGCGCAATGCCGACTCGCTCAACGATCTTCGACTAGCCATCAAGTTACGCAGCAAAGATGCCAACACGCGCGACTTAAGTGCGGGCACCGAACATTTGGGAATAATATGAATCATCAACCGACCAACATCTACGATTTCGCCGTTGAGCGACTCGACGGCACACCCACAACATTGGCAGACTACCGCGGCAAGGTGGTACTCATCGTCAATACCGCCAGCAAATGCGGATTCACGCCCCAATACAAAGGGCTTGAAGAACTGTATGATAAATATCACTCTCAGGGATTTGAGGTACTTGGTTTCCCCTGTAATCAGTTCGGGTCGCAAGAGCCAGGAACCGCAGAGGAAATCGGTGCATTTTGCGAAAAAAACTTCGGCGTGAACTTTCCACTTTTCGCCAAAATCGACGTCAATGGAGATCACGCTGCACCGCTTTTCCAATATCTGAAAAATTCCGCGCCAGGCTTACTCGGAAGTGAAGGAATCAAATGGAATTTCACCAAATTTCTAATCAACAAAGACGGTACGGTATTTGATCGTTACGCACCACAAACAAAACCCGAAGCACTAACGACAGACATTGAAAAATTGCTGGCACTGTAAACTTACCAATACGATAAAAAAAGCGCAACCGAAAGGCTGCGCAAAGGGACTGCGGAGAGAACCTTTCACGATGGCTTTAATGCGTCATCGTAGAACCTAAACCATATAACAATGCCGCCAGGACGCCACCTGCAATGGAACCAAACACCGGCACAAAAGCATAACCCCAGTCACTGTCACGTTTGCCCGGGATGGGTAACAAAGCATGCATCAGACGCGGCCCCAGATCGCGTGCCGGGTTAATCGCATAGCCGGTAGTACCGCCTAACGAAACACCGATACTCATTACCAGCAACGCGACTGGCAACGCATCGAGCGCACCCAGTCCAAATTTTGGTGAAGCAATACTTAATACGCCAAATACCAGGACAAATGTCCCGACAATCTCGGATATCAAATTGCCAAAGATGTTGCGTATCGCTGGCCCCGTACAAAATACGGCGAGCTTGGTATCGCCATCTGTCGTCTGTTCAAAATGCTTTCGATATACTAACCAGACTAAAAAAGCACCCGTCATGCCACCTAACATTTGGGCCGCAATATATCCCGGCACACTTCCCCACGGAAATTTTCCGGCGACCGCCAAAGCGACTGTCACAGCAGGATTAAGATGCGCGCCGCTAGCCGAAGCTACGGTAAAAACACCGACAAAAACCGCCATTGCCCAACCAACAGTAATCACGATCAATCCGCCGCCATGACCTTTTGTTTTACTCAAGATGACATTGGCAACGACGCCATTTCCCAGCAAGACAACCAACGTTGTCCCCACAAATTCACCTAATAAGGGATGCATAGAAAATCTTTCGAATAACAAGGTCCGACATTGAATAGCGCAACGCCACCATAAATTATGTTTTAGGTACGATCATCGGCCCAAGCGATAGCGGCTACGATGGCACGTTGCCAGCCTTTGATATTGGCATTGACCTCGTCAATCGGCATCTCGGAATGAAAGCGTTTGTCTAGCTGCCATTGACCGCGCACTTCGTCAATGCTGCTCCAATACCCGACAGCCAGACCCGCAAGATACGCTGCGCCTAGTGCCGTGGTTTCGGTGACTGTTGGGCGAACCACGTCGACGCCTAGAATGTCCGACTGAAATTGCATCAGTAAATTATTTGCAGTCGCGCCACCATCAACGCGCAATTCAGGAATAACAATTCCTGAATCCGCTTCCATGGCCTTTAATACGTCCATCGTCTGATAGGCGATACTGTCCAGCGCCGCGCGGGCGTAATGAGCGGAGGTGGTGCCACGCGTCACACCAAATACGGTGCCGCGTGCATGCGGATTCCAATGTGGCGCACCCAGACCGGCGAACGCTGGTACCAGATAGACACCGTCTGTATTCTTGACACTGCGCGCCAGACCCTCAACTTCGCTGGATTTTTTGATGATTCCTAACCCATCACGTAACCATTGCACGACAGCGCCGCCGATAAAAATACTGCCCTCTAACGCATAATTTACTTCATCACCGATTTTCCATGCGACGGTCGTGAGTAAGTTATTTTTGGAAACGATAGGCTTAGTGCCGGTGTTCATCACCATGAAACAACCCGTACCGTAGGTGTTTTTCACCATCCCCGGTTCTGTACACATTTGCCCGAACAGCGCCGCTTGCTGATCACCGGCAATACCAGCGATCGGAATTTCGGCACCGAAGCCTGATTTTTCAGTATGACCATACACTTCGCTGGATGATTTTACCGTCGGCAACATACTGCGCGGGACGCCGATAATATTCAAAAGTTCGTCGTCCCAATCCAGCGTATGAATGTTAAACAACATAGTGCGAGAGGCATTCGACACATCAGTAATGTGAAGTTTGCCACGCGTCATATTCCAGACTAGCCAGGTATCAACAGTGCCGAACGCCAGACGACCTTGATCCGCCAGTTGTCGCGCACCGTCGACATTATCCAGAATCCAGCGTATTTTAGTACCCGAAAAATATGAGTCTACTAATAGTCCGGTTTTTTCACGAATTTGATCTGCCAGACCCTGACGCTTTAGGTCGTCGCAAAATAAAGCAGTCCGGCGATCCTGCCAAACGATGGCGTTATAAATTGCTTTGCCGGTTTCGCGATCCCAGACTATCGTTGTTTCGCGCTGATTGGTAATGCCGATAGCGGCGATTGAAGCACCATTCAAACCAACGCTAGTCGTCGCTTCGGCGGCCACGCCAACCTGCGTCGACCAGATTTCCTGCGGATCATGCTCAACCCAACCTGGTTGCGGATAGATTTGGTGGAATTCTTTCTGGGCAGATGAAACGATGTTTCCTTGCCGGTCAAAAAGGATCGCACGCGAACTGGTAGTGCCTTGATCCAAGGCCAATATATATTTATCTTTCAACTGTCTACTCCAAGGTTGGAGGCGCATAGATGCGCCATTATTTTTATCCCTAAAACTGCTGACCAATCACAGTAACGTTGACTAGTTAAGAATGAACCGTCGCCTGCTTTGTCACTGGATTTTCCAGTGGTTCAAATACCTTCTGTGCATTCAATGGTCGGCGCACTAATGTTCACGCTATTTTGAGTTTGCAACCATGCGGTTAATCGTGCGACTTCAGCAGCATTTAAACGTAAACCCAACTTGGAACGACGCCAGATAATATCTTCTGCTGTAAGCGCCCACTCATGTTCAATAAGATAGCGCACCTCAACCTCGTACAGATCAGCTCCGAATAATTCGCCGAGCTCCGTCACATCGTGGATACCGTCCAACAACATGTCTACGCGGGTCCCATACGCATGCGCGTAACGCTTGGCGGTCACCACTGGCAACCAAGGGCAACGTTGCCGAAATTGCGTCAGGAACCGCGCAAAATCTGCATTTTCAATATCTCCACCTGGTAATGGCGCGTGTGCCGTCCAGTCTTCTGTTTCCATATAGCTGAACAACGGCTGCAACTTTTCCATCGCCTCTTCCGCCAAACGCCGGTAGGTGGTGATTTTTCCGCCAAACACAGATAACACCGGGGCGAGATTGTTTTCAGCCGTCAGGTCCAGACGATAGTCTCGGGTCACGGCAGAAGGATTCGCAACTTCTTCCTCAAGCAATGGGCGAACGCCGGACCACGACCAGACAACTTGCGATGGCGATACAGGGATATCGAAATAGCGATTCACCGATTCGCATAGATAAGCTGTTTCTTCTTCCGAAATATCAACCTTGCTTGGGTCGCCGCTGTATTCGACATCGGTCGTACCAATTGCGGTGAAATCGTTTTCGTAAGGAATCGCGAACACGATCCGTTTATCCGGATTTTGAAAAATATAAGCGTAATCATGATCAAACAACCGTTTTGTCACGATATGGCTACCCTTAACCAGGCGGACATGGTGTCGTGCCGAGGTATTCAATGCACCGCTTAGCAAACTCCCGACCCAAGGCCCCGCTGCGTTGACAACACAGCGCGCTTGCACGAGCGTGGTTTCGCCGTTAAGCGTCGACTGCAACGTCGCATCCCAATGTTGCGGTCCTTGCTTTGCTGCAATCAAGCGTGTTTTAGTGAGAATGGTCGCGCCACGCTCCCGCGCATCCATCGCATTGAGAACTACTAGGCGCGCATCCTGCACTGCGGCGTCTGAATAGACAAAACCTTTTTTCAACGACTTTTTTAACGGTCCGCCAGAGATATGCGTGCGGAAATCAATGCCATGTGAACTAGGTAATACTTCACGTTTGCTCAGATGGTCATACAAAAATAAGCCCGCACGGATCATCCATGCTGGCCGCAGGCTGGAGACATGCGGCATAACGAAGCGCAAAGGTGAAATGATATGCGGTGCGAGACGCAGCAATATTTCCCGCTCTTGTAATGCCTTGCGCACGAGACTAAATTCGTAGTGTTCTAAATAGCGAAGGCCACCGTGGATCAGCTTTGTGCTGGCGGAGGACGTGTGCGCGGCCAAATCGTCCTGCTCGCACAGAAACACGCTTAGACCTCGCCCGGCAGCATCTCGCGCAATGCCTGCGCCATTAACACCGCCACCCACCACTAACAAATCAACAATTTTTCCTGCGCTCACAATTTCCCCTCGATTTCGTCTACTGATAATCGTCAACTATTTACCGTTAATTGACTCAAGTTGAGCACTTTAGTTGCAAATGGACATTAAATATTTACATTCGAAATTATAATGTTCGAATTCGAACATTGAAAGGCAAATTTTTTTATAGACATTTATTGTGCGATAGCAATATTATTTTGCCAAAATATATTTAACTAAATAACAATAAACTTGTTAGATTTGTCTTTTTTAATAAGCATATTTATTTTAATAAGCCTCTTCAAACCGCACGAAAATAAAGATTCTGATGCAAAAAAAAAGGCCGCCATAGCATTGCATGGCGACCACATTAGCGTGAAAGGTGCAACTTGTTTAATGCACCGCAGGCTGCCCTAAAGCCTGATCCAACAGCTCAATCCAATGCTTCACAGGCGTCTGCGTTCCCGACTGTAAATGCGTCAGACAACCAATGTTGGCAGATACGATCATCTCAGGCTGCGTAGCTTCCAGATTACGCAATTTGTTATCCCGCAACTGATGCGAGAGTTCTGGTTGCAACACAGAATAAGTCCCGGCTGAACCGCAACACAGGTGACTGTCAGCACACAGTTGCACGTCAACGCCAGCGCCACGTAGCAAACCCTCTACCTTGCCGCGAATTTGTTGACCATGCTGCAAAGTACACGGCGGATGAAAGACAACACGCTTACTGATTTTCCCTTTTAATTTAGCGAGTAACGGCGTCTCAAGCTCAGGCAAAATCTCACTTAAATCACGTGTCAGCGCAGAGATTTTTTGCGCTTTTTCGGCGTACTCAGCATCGGCAGCCAACAAGTGTCCGTATTCTTTGACGGTAGTGCCGCAACCCGATGCAGTCATCACAATCGCCTCAATCTTTTGACCATTGCTACCATCGACATACGGCCACCATGCGTCGATATTGCGGCGCATATCATCAAGGCCGCCTTCGTGGTCGTTAAGGTGATAACGAATCGCCCCGCAACAACCTGCTTTGGGGGCAATTAATACTTGTACTTCCAGCGCGTCCAATACTCGCGCGGTTGCGCTATTGATATTGGGTGCCATCGCTGGTTGCACGCAGCCATCGAGAAGTAACATTTTGCGTGCATGCTGGCGTTGCGGCCAGCTTCCGGCCGCCTGTTTTGCCGGTAATTTTTCTTTCAGTTTTTGCGGCATCCAGGAACGCAAAGCTTGCCCCGTTTTAAACGCAGGCGTGAATAGCCATTTGCGCGGTAGCAGTTGTTTCAATGCCGTCCGTGTGATGCGCTGCTCTAATGATCTTGGTACTTGATCGTCGACAACCTTGCGACCAATATCCAGTAGTCGGCCGTATTCCACACCGGATGGGCAAGTCGATTCGCAATTGCGGCATGTCAGGCAGCGATCCAAATGCAGCTGTGTCTTGGCCGTGGCGGGTTGTCCTTCCAGAACTTGCTTGATGAGATAAATCCGTCCACGCGGTCCATCCAGCTCATCACCCAAAATCTGATAGGTGGGACAGGTGGCAGTGCAAAATCCGCAATGCACACAGGCGCGCAAAATTGCCTCGGCCTCCTGGCCTTCGCGGGTATCTTTGATGAATGGCGCTAAATTGGTTTGCATAGAATCCTGAGGTTCAGTTATTGGCTTGCATCGAGAGTTGGCAAATATCCTTGCGGGGAAATTCACTACCCTTCTCTATGCTGGCGTGCTAACAATTGCGCATGCCTGACGCAGTCGGTGCATTAAATTAAACGCAAAAAAATGTGTCGTAGAAAACGCGTCACTTGTATCGCACAATGACCGTTCGCAAAAAAACATTTTTATCTTATAAATCCTGATACATTCGTCCGCGATTAAAAATTCTGGCCGGATCAAACGTCGCTTTCAAATTATGATGAATTTTTGAGACTGCTGGCGCTAACGGCTGGAATACGCCGACATTCTTATCGCCACCGCGATACAGAGTCGCGTGTCCTCCGACTGCACTGGCAGCGGCCCGTATATCCAAAGGATTGGCATCAGTGAGCAACCAGCGTTGCGCGCCGCCCCACTCAATCATTGACGTTCCTGATAACGCAAGCGGAGGTGTTACAGATGGCACCGACAAACGCCAAATTGGCGATTGTGTATCAAAAAATGCATGCGTTTGCTCACGTACTCCCTGCCAGAAAGCGTCGGCATCGGACACTGCTTCGCCGCCCATTTTTTTCTCTGCTGCGCTGACCGCAGCTTGTGCGCCGGCTAATCGAACGGTCAATACGCCATCACACCAGCAACTGGCAGAAATCGGCAATGGTTGACCACCCCATTCGTTCAACCAACGTAGCGCTTCAGCCTCGGCGACCACAAAACGGCGACTGCTGCTCGCAATTGCGCGTGGCAGCACTTTGATAGACGCTTCAAGTATCAAACCCAGCGTACCCATCGATCCGGTTAATAAACGTGAGACATCATAGCCAGCAACGTTCTTCATGACTTGACCGCCAAAATGTAGCACATCGCCTTTGCCATCCATCAACACCACGCCTAATACATAATCGCGTAAAGCGCCAACCGACTGCCGAGAAGGACCAGATAATCCACCCGCCACCATACCGCCGACGGTGGCATTTGCGCCAAAGTGCGGAGGCTCAAATGCAAGCGCCTGACCGCGTTCTGCGAGTGCGGTCTCAATGTCTGCCAAGGGCGTGCCGCAACGTGCGGTAATCACTAGTTCGGTAGGCTCGTAATCGATGATGCCGCTGTGTTCGCGGGTGTCAAGCACCGCGCCTTGCGGCGTTTGGCCGTACCAATCTTTGGTCCCGCCGCCGCGAATTTGCAGCGCACTTCCTGTGCTGTTGGCGGAAAGGATCTGATCCTTAAATTTTTGATTATCCATCGTCTCGTTTCTGGTCTCGCTTTTGGCCTGATTTCCAGACCTGTTTTCATTTTTTCTGGCAACGTCGCACTATTTTTTAGAACCGCGGTAAATCCGGGAATTTTAGTTGACCACGCTTTACGTGCATTTTCCCGTATTCGGCACATCGTTGTAACGTCGGGATTGCCTTATCGGGGTTGAGCAAAAACGCCGTGTCAAACGCTCGCTTTACGCCAAAGAATGCCTCACGCTCGAGTGGCGAAAACTGCACACACATCGAATTAATTTTTTCAATTCCAACACCATGTTCACCGGTAATCGTGCCACCGACTTCGACACACAACTCCAGAATTTCAGCGCCAAAAGCTTCAGCACGATGAAACTCGCCCGGCACGTTTGCATCGAACAAAATCAAAGGGTGCAAATTACCATCACCGGCATGGAACACGTTAGCGCAACGTAAGCCATGTTTGGTTTCCATTTCTTCAATCCGCAGCAATACTTGCGCCAGATTTTTCCTTGGAATCGTCCCGTCCATACAATAATAATCAGGTGAAATACGCCCTGCCGCCGGGAACGCATTTTTGCGTCCAGACCAAAACCGCAGTCGCTCAGCTTCCGATTGCGACACCTCAATCCGGGTCGCGCCGCTGGCATCAAGTACCGCGCTCATACGACCGATTTCTTCCTCTACTTCTTCCGTTGTACCGTCCGACTCGCATAGCAAAATTGCGGCGGCATCAATGTCGTAACCGGCTTTGACAAACGGTTCAACCATGCGCGAACTGGTTTTATCCATCATCTCCAAACCGGCGGGAATAATCCCGGCGGCAATCACGTTGGCAACAGCATTGCCGCTTTTTACGACATCGTCGAACGACGCCATAATGACGCGAGCCAGTTGTGGTTTTGGAATGAGCTTGACGGTGACTTCAGTGACGATACCGAGCATGCCTTCGGAGCCGACAAAAACGGAAAGCAAATCGAGGCCCGGTGCGTCCAGCGACGCGCCGCCCAGTTCGACGATCTCACCATCAATCGTAACCATACGCACGCGCATGACGTTATGCACCGTGAGGCCGTATTTCAGGCAATGAACGCCGCCCGAGTTTTCTGCAACGTTACCACCTATCGTGCAGGCAATCTGCGATGACGGGTCTGGTGCGTAATACAAATTATGTGCCGCCGCAGCGTCAGAAATGGCTAGATTACGCACGCCCGGCTGGACAACCGCGGTACGGGAATAGGCGTCCATTTTGACGATACGGTTAAGTTTGGCCGTCGACACTACAACGCCATCGGCAATCGGCATTGCCCCACCGGACAAGCCCGTTCCCGCGCCGCGTGGCACGATCGGTACTTTCAGATCACGGCAAATCTTGAGAATCGCGGCAACTTGCGCCTCGTTTTCCGGCAACGCGACGACCATTGGTAATTGCCGATACGCGGCCAAACCATCACACTCGTAGGGGCGCGTGTCCTCCTCATTGAATAGCACTGAATGCGTCGGCAGAACAGCACGCAACGCAGCAGCAACCTGACGTTGCCGTTCAGCAGTAAAAGAAGGTGTAATTGAAGTCTCTGCGGGGGCGTTCATGCGATTCCTATGCGAGATAACTGTAAGGTAGTAACGTGCTGTCGGAGGCTAAATGACAAACTTTAATTCAGACTTTAAGAGAGAAGGGAATCAGTTACCTGACTTTAACCATGCCGAACAGGCCATGAATACGCCATCACTCTCGCCCGCCCGCGCACGCTTTGTAGTGCAGAGTATAGCGAAAATGTCATTGTCAGGCGGCGCTTATGTAACATCTGCGGCTGAAACTCTTATGCTGTGCGGATGAATTTTTTTCACGTGTTTCAAAACCGCTCGAGTAAGACAGGCTACGCAAATCGATTTTTTAAAGTCGTTTGAAGGTTTTTTTCATCCAGGCAATGAAAATCGTCACTTCCGGACGTTCATAGGGCTTTTGCTCGTACACCAGATAATAAGCATGCGGCGGAGAAGTCAGACTCACGTCAAACAATTGCACCAACTCTCCATCTGCGATCATTTTTTGTGCAAAGTGTTTGCGCGTCAATCCGACGCCAAATCCATTTCGAATCAACTCAAGCAGCAATCCTAAATCGTCTGCGCGCAATCCCGACGCAGGCTCCGGCCAATCCAATCCGGCTGCCTCAAACCAAGGCTGCCAAGGCTCTAAAGCAGAGCGTAATAGTGTTGCCTTGCGCAAATCGGCAGGCGTATCAATACCACCGATTTGACGCAAATAATCCGGCGTAGCAACGGCAAACGCAGGTTCCTCGAAGAGTTTTTCGGTCGTGGTGTTGGGATATCTGCCAGCGCCAAAACGCACTTCAATATCACTTTCCGAAAGACTTAAGTCGTACAGCGGAACCGACAAGAATATTTCTACAACTATGTCCGGATGCTCTGCGATAAAACTGCCTAAATGCGGAATCAGCAAATAGCGTGCAAAGGTGGGTGGCACTGTTATTTTGATCCGCGGCTGCGCCTGAGAAGCGCGATGCGGCATCGGAAACTCAATTAATGTGCGCAAAGCATTGCGTACCACGTCCAGATACCGGCGGCCAAATTCCGACAAAGTGACGGTGCGCCCTTCACGACTAAACAGCCGCTCACCGACGAAATCCTCAAGCAAGCGAATCCGGTGCGACAGCGCCGAAGGCGTAATGCATAACTCATCGGCAGCGAGTGCAAATGAGTTATGGCGCGCTGCGGCCTCGAACGCCGACAGGGCGTGGACCGGTGGCAATCGGGTCGCGATGGAGGACTTGTTTAGCATATTCCGTATGAGGCAATTTTCATTCGATATCCGAAAGTGCGATTTAGTGATTCACTGATCTGATGTTGCAATCACTGAACGCTGTAGCATACCGCGCTGCAAGGCTTAGGGCCGAAGATACTTTTAGGACTAACTGAAAGTATCCATTTTGCTTTTATAGATAGTCGTATCGCCCTACCAACGAATAATTTTACCGGGATTAAGAATATTCTTCGGATCAAAAGCATGCTTCAGCACCCGCATAGTCTCAATCGCGGCGTCGCCATGTTCAGCGATCAAAAAATCCATCTTATGCAAGCCGACACCATGTTCACCGGTGCAAGTTCCATCCATCGAAATCGCTAACGCCACCATGCGACTATTAATACCTTCGGCGCAAGCAATCTCCTCCGCATTATCTGGATCAACCAGCATTTGCACATGAAAATTGCCATCACCAACATGGCCTAATATCGAATAAATCATGCCGTGAGCATCGCAATCTGCTTTGGTCGACAACATGCATTCTGCTAAGCGCGAAATCGGCACGCAACAATCGGTTGATATGGCGCGAGATCCCGGACGCAACTGCAAGAGCGAAAAAAAAGCGTTATGTCGCGCAGCCCACAAACGTGAACGATCTTCAGGCTGCGTCGCCCATTCGAAGCCAATTGCGTGGAACTCATTGACCACGGACTGGACCACTTCGGCTTGTTCTTTCACGCCGTTTTCGCTGCCGTGAAACTCAAATAGTAATAATGGTTTTTCTGGCAAGAAAAATTTAGCATTGGCATTAATCGCCTTGACACTATTTTCATCGAGAAATTCGACCCGCGCAATCGGTACACCAAGCTGAATAATCTGAATCACTGAGGTGACGGCGTCACCGATAGTCTCGAACGAACACACCGCCGCAGAAATAGCTTCGGGCTGCGGATATAGCCGAACGGTCACCTCTGTAATAATGCCCAACGTCCCTTCACTACCGACAAATATGCGCGTCAGATCATAGCCAGCGGAAGATTTTTTAGCGCGCGTGCCGGTTTTGATAATACGGCCATCCGATGTGACGACGGTCAGCGCCAAAGTGTTCTCACGCATGGTGCCGTAACGCACGGCGTTAGTCCCGGACGCACGCGTCGCGGCCATGCCACCAAGCGACGCATCAGCACCCGGATCAATGGGGAAAAACAGTCCGCTATCTTTGATTTCGTGATTGATCTGCTTGCGCGTCACACCGGCCTGAACCGTAGCGGTCATATCTTCAGCGTGCACCGCCAACAGACGATTCATGCGTGACAAGTCGATCGAAATACCGCCTTGCAAGGCCAATATATGGCCTTCCAGAGATGTCCCGCAACCGTACGGAATGAGCGGTATTTGATATTCACTGCACAATTTGACGGTCGCCGCGACATCTTCGGTCGACTCAGCAAACACCACGGCATCAGGCAACATCGGATCGTAGGACGATTCGTCACTACCGTGATGCGCGCGCATGGCATGCGTAGTGGAGAAGCGGTCCCCAAATAAGGTTTTGAGTACAACAAGCAACGCGTCAGGCAGCGGCTTTTTTAATGCTGCCAATGTGGCGATATGATTCATAAGAGTCTCCGTTTTGTTAAGATTTTACTCTTCGATAGCGATTGCCGGGAATTTGTCACGGCATTGGGCCACTAGTGTAAAGTAATCGCCTATCTCACTATAATTTCACTATATACAACCAACATGGGTAATCGACTCTCAAAAATAGCTACGCGCACGGGCGACAACGGCACAACTGGCCTTGGCGACGGTAGCCGCACAGACAAAGATAGTCTGCGGATTCACGCAATCGGCGATGTCGATGAACTGAACTCACATCTCGGTGTTTTACTCTGCGAGGTATTACCGACTACTTTGCGCGATGATCTGCTGACGATTCAGCATGATTTATTCGATCTCGGTGGCGAGTTGTGTATTCCGGGTTACGTGATGATCAAGGAGTCACAAGTGGCGCGACTTGACGCATTGCTCGAAAAATATAATGCAGACTTGCCACCGTTACGGGAATTTATTTTACCTGGCGGAGCACGCACAGCGGCGCTGGCACATGTTTGCCGGACAGTGTGTCGCCGCGCTGAGCGCAGTATCATCACGCTGGGCAAGAGTGAAACGGTCAACGTTCCTGTGCGGCTTTACGTCAATCGACTATCGGATTTGTTGTTTGTGTTGTCGCGGGTGTTAAATCGGTTGGATGGCGGCAGTGATGTTTTGTGGAAAAATGTCGGGCGCAGTGACGTTTGAGCCGCTTTGATCGCTATTGCGCTATTGATGAGACCTGAGCGTTGACAAGATTTTAGCGTCGATGGTGATCTGGATCGGTTGCGTAATGCGTTCCTTTTCTGCTTCGGGCAGATGCTCCAACAAAGCAAATCAGACTGCACCGATGAAGACTTTTTTATTGGCCGGATCGTCCACTAATGCACTCACTACGGTCTTTGTAAATTACCTATCGAAGACCGTAGCTGACAACACACTTAATCACCCATCATCAGAGGGAATCAAAAACCCAATCTAATTCTGCATAGCCACCAAATGCAATACCTCTTTGCCAAATCGTTGACGAATACTCGCCGCAATTCCTTCTGCATTCAAACCACACATCGCCAATAACTGTGTAGCGTCACCATGATCGATAAAACGATCGGGCAAACCCAGATTCAGAAGCGGTTTGACACATCCTGCCGCCGCCAAAGCTTCTGCCACCGCGGCGCCAGCGCCACCCATGATCGAACCTTCTTCTACAGTGACAATTGCCTCGTGCGAATTTGCCAGTTCGAGTAACAGCGCAACATCCAGCGGTTTAATGAAGCGCATATTAGCGACGGTCGCATTCAATGCTTCGGCCGCTTCAAGACTTGGCGCAACCATCGTACCAAAGGCCAAAATCGCTATTCCCTTACCTTCGCGCCGAATCTCGCCTTTGCCAAATGGCAACCCAACTAATGCCTGATCAATCACTGCGCCAACACCACTGCCACGGGGATAGCGCACGGCGGCTGGCCCTTTGTAGAGATAAGCTGTCGACAACATCTGGCGACATTCGTTTTCGTCAGACGCAGCCATGACCACCATGTTGGGAATACAACGCAAGAAAGCGATGTCATAATTACCAGCGTGAGTCGCGCCATCAGCTCCGACCAGACCAGCACGATCAAGCGCAAAGGTGACATCCAGATTTTGCAGCGCGACATCATGTATCAATTGATCATAAGCACGTTGCAAGAAGGTCGAATAAATCGCCACAACTGGCTTGAGGCCTTCGCAAGCAAGGCCAGCGGCAAAAGTCACCGCGTGTTGCTCGGCGATACCAACATCGTAGTAACGCTCTGGAAAGCGCTGCTCAAACTCCACCAATCCAGAGCCGCCCGCCATTGCTGGCGTAATACCGATTAGTTTTTCATCTTGCGCTGCCATATCGCATAGCCAGTCACTGAAAACTTGTGTATACGTCATCTTGCTGGACGTCGCTGGCTTGATGCCGACGGCTGGATTAAACTTTCCGGGCCCGTGATAAAGCACGGGATCGGCCTCAGCCAACTTATAACCCTGACCTTTTTTTGTTACCACGTGCAAAAATTGCGGACCTTTCAAATGCTTCAGATTTTGCAACGTTGGAATCAGCGATTCCAAATCATGCCCATCAATAGGGCCGATGTAATTGAAACCTAATTCCTCAAACATGGTGGCAGGTACAATCATGCCTTTGGCGTGCTCTTCAAACCGCTTGGCCAATTGCAACACTGGTCCCGGCAGCATCGATTTGCCGACATTTTTGGCCTTGGCATAAAATTGACCGGACATCAAGCGCGCCAGATAACGATTCAATGCGCCGACCGGTGGAGAGATCGACATATCGTTGTCATTTAAGATAACCAACAGATTGATATCGTCATACACGCCAGCGTTGTTCATCGCCTCAAAAACCATACCGGCGGTCATTGCACCGTCACCGATCACTGCGACAGCGTGACGATCCTTTTCACCTTTGGTCTTGGCGGCCAAGGCCATGCCCAGCGCTGCCGAAATCGATGTTGAGGAATGCGCCGTCCCAAAGGTATCGTATTCACTCTCGTCACGACGAGGAAATCCCGAAATACCTTCAAACTGACGTAAGGTTTTCATTTGATCACGACGACCTGTCAGTATTTTGTGCGGGTAGGTTTGGTGACCTACGTCCCATACGATACGATCTTCGGGCGTATTAAAAACGTAATGCAGCGCGATTGTCAGTTCAACGGTTCCTAAATTTGACGACAAATGGCCGCCAGTCTGGGACACGGAATCAATAACGAATTCGCGTAGTTCATCAGCCAGCGGTCGCAATTGCGCACGCGTTAAAAGGCGCAAGTCGGCCGGGCTGTTTATTGTATTAAGTAAATTCATGGGACTAAGCTTTCCGCTGCACAATCAAATCTGCCAATTCACGCAGGCGACGGGCTTTATTTCCAAAGGGCGCAATCGCCGCGTGAGCGTCGTTACGCAACTTATCTGCCAATACCTGCGATTCCGTCAACCCGATGATCGATACATAGGTTGGTTTATTATTCGCTGCGTCCTTGCCCGCTGTCTTGCCTAAAGTTGCTGAATCGGCAGTCGCATCAAGGATATCGTCGACCACCTGAAACGCCAACCCAATCGCCGTACCGTATGCTTCTAATGCTTGCACTTCCGTAAACGATAACGTCTTGCCGCTGGTGGCCCCCAATAGGACTGAGGCGCGTAGTAAGGCGCCGGTCTTCAATCGATGCATCAACTCCAGCGCATCCAGAGATAGCTGCAAACCGACACTATCCAAATCAATTGCCTGACCGCCGCACATACCGAAAGACCCGGACGCCGCCGCCAGCAAGCGCAACATCATCATCTGGCGCACCGGATCAACAGTCTCGACATTGGCAGACAACACAATAAACGCTTGCGACTGCAATGCATCGCCAACTAATAATGCGGTTGGTTCATCATATTGCACATGCACGGTCGGTTTACCGCGGCGTAGTGCGTCGTCGTCCATACACGGCATATCGTCATGCACCAGCGAATACGCATGAATCATTTCGACTGCTGCTGCTGCGCGTTCCAACATAGGTTGAGGTGCTCCGAACAGCTCACCAGCCGCGAATACCAAAAGAGGCCGTATCCGCTTGCCGCCATCTAAAACCGCATAACGCATAGCCTGGTGCAAGCGTACCGGAACATCCGTAGGCAAGGGCAAAAATGTTGTCAATGCAGCTTCAGTTACTGACTGAATCTGCCGCATCCATTCAGAAAACCCAGCAATATCATCCGGCACTCCAATTGCGTGAAGCGACTCTATAGCTTCCGTCGTATTGTCAGCACCCGTCATGCATCGCTTCCATCGGACTGATCAGCGGGCGCGGCGAAAGGTTTCAACATATCTCCCTCCAGAACTTTTACCTGACTATCAACTTTATCGAGTTGTACTGCGCAAAATTTAACCAGTTCTGAGCCGCGTTTATAAGCCGCTACCGACGCCTCCAACGGTAACTCACCGGCTTCCATCTGGGCAACAAGTTGCTCCAATTCAGCCATTGCCTGTTCAAATGATGCCGGATTACTGGCAGAAAGTGCGTTCTTTGCCATAATTGTTAAAGCCTGTTCAAAATAATGTTGCCTTACCATCAGTCATTGGCCAGCCTGCACGATGTCGTCGTTGATCTGAATCAATACCAAGCCGAGCACTGCAGATGGTAACGCCTGATTGCGGGGAAGCAAAAGCTAAAGTCAGAAACTCTAGGCGAGTGCTTAATTGTGGTGTCCGCTATTTTAGTGCAAACAGTTATAACCCGTTGAATTTCTGAGGGATTATCCGGCAATTTATGGTCAAATAGAGAAAAGCAAGTCTAGCTGTGGCATAATAGTAGGTTATGTCCGAAACTTCCGCTTCATATTAATTTTATATTATTTGAATACAGATTTTTACGGATTCTTTCTCTCTTAGGTTGGTGCAGATTAATTTGGGGGACGGGAATGTCCGATCTGGCTATTTTTGCCACGCTGGCGCGGTCTGATGCGCAACTTCCAGTCGACGTCTATTTTGACGAAACACTGTTAAAACGCGAAATACAACAGCTATTTCAAAGTGGTCCACGTTATGTTGGCCACGAGTTAATGGTACCCAATGTTGGCGATTACGCCACAATGGCATCCGAAAATGAAGGCCGCATGTTAGTGCGCAATCCTGAGGGCATTGTGCTAGTTTCTAACGTCTGTCGTCATCGTCAAGCGAAGATGCTCGACGGTCATGGCAACGCCCGCACTATCGTCTGTCCGCTACATCGCTGGACTTATGACCTCAAAGGTGAACTCATCGGAGCGCCGCATTTCGGCGAAACTCCATGTATGAACCTGTCTCAAACACCGCTGCAAAGCTGGAACGGCTTACTGTTTGAAGAAAACGGCTTTAATGTCGGGGAAAAACTCAACAAGTTAGGGGTGTCGAAAGACCTTGATTTCAGCAACTATTTGTTTGATCACGTTGAAGTGCATGAATGCGATTACAACTGGAAAACTTTTATTGAGGTTTATCTGGAGGATTATCACGTTGAGCCGTTTCACCCCGGATTGGGTAGTTTTGTCAGTTGCGACGATCTCACGTGGGAATTCAGCAAGGATTACAGCGTACAAACAGTCGGTGTCAATCATGGTCTGGCAAAATCCGGATCACCGGCTTACAAAAAATGGCAAGAACAGGTTCTCAAATTTGGCAACGGCAAACCACCAAAATTCGGTGCAATTTGGCTAACAATATATCCAAACATCATGGTCGAATGGTATCCCCACGTATTGGTGGTATCCACTTTGTGGCCAAGGGGGCCTCAAAAGACAACGAATGTGGTTGAGTTCTACTACCCTGAAGAAATCGCGTTATTCGAGCGCGAAATGGTAGAGGCCGAACGCGCTGCATACATGGAAACCTGTGTCGAAGATGATGAAATTGCGCTACGCATGGACGCTGGCCGCAGTATTTTAATGGCGCGAGGCGTAAGCGAAGTCGGGCCATATCAATCACCGATGGAGGATGGTATGCAGCATTTCCACGAATGGTATCGCAGCCAGATGGACCTACCAAAAACTAACGTCGACTAACACCCGCTGATCAATTACTTTAATCTGTACGACTTCGAAAAATCAGTCGTTCAGATTCATTCTTCTCTTCCTTTCTTCTCCCTCGTTTTTGACTTATCGCTCGTACTCCCGCGCTTTTCAACTTGATTATGGCTGAAACACCATCAAATTTGTTCCTCGCAGCGATAAGTGCGCCATCAAAGATTAGCAGCGCTTTGTGGCATTTAGTCCGCATCAACTGCGACATTTACTGAGATAGTTGCTTTATCTTATTTTCCAAGTTTGATGATTTTTTTGTAATCCCCTTTATGTGGTCGCTACCGCCATTAATTATCAACGGCTGATCGACAACAACGCTCTATAATTAAAGTGAACATTCTCGACTGCTAAATCGCTTATCGCCTCAAAAGCGAGCGATAAACCAAGTATCAAATGTGAGATTGAATTTCAAGGCACTATTGCGAACTTAAATGGCAAGCTTGGGTACAATATATTCGCTGCTACATGCAAGAACTACAGGAGATCGCTATGCCAAACAAACATCCTTACACCACGCTGATTTCAGCTGCCAACCTGTTGCAAAATGCGCCGCAAGCGAACTGGGTCATAATCGATTGCCGTCACGATTTGGCCGATCTGGATGCTGGCCGCGCAGCCTATACTTCTGGCCATATTCCTATGGCGCAATTCGCGCATCTCGATCAAGATTTATCTGGTGCCAAGCTAGCTGCAGATGGCGTTTTCAAAGGACGCCATCCGTTACCAGAACAAGATGCCCTGATCGCGACTTTGCGCCAATGGGGTATCAATGACGATACGCAGGTCGTTGCTTACGATGCGCAAGGCGGCATCTTTGCTGCGCGACTTTGGTGGCTGCTGCGCTCAATTGGTCATGCCTCCGTAGCGGTGCTTGATGGTGGATTAGCGGCTTGGCTAGCAGAAGGGCAAACGCTATCAACCACAGTCACTACAAACGTGAAGGGTACTATCAGCATCAAACCCGCGTTAGTCACCAACGTTGATGCGCAGGATGTTTTAAATAATTTAACCAATCCACAACGTACTGTGGTCGATGCCCGCGCACCGGACCGCTTCCGTGGCGAAAACGAGACCATAGACCCCATCGGCGGTCATATTCCTGGTGCAAAAAATCGCTTCTTTAAAAATAATTTACAAGCCGATGGACGCTTTAAACCGGGTCATCAACTGCACGAAGAGTTTAGTAACATTATCAGTGCATCCCAGGCTGCAGTGATGCAATGCGGATCTGGCGTAACTGCATGTCACAACTTGCTGGCTTTGGAAATTGCTGGCTTGCACGGCGCAGCGTTGTATCCTGGATCGTGGAGCGAATGGTGCGCAGATCCAAGTCGCCCGATTGCCACCGGTGCTTGATATTCCTTCCAAACAGCGCTGGCGGTAGTAAATAAAAGAGTGTTTGGTTAGTCGCAAAGGCAACTGACCTACACACTCTTCCGACGATGCGCGTCACTCAAATTGCACTACTCTAACGAGAGCAACGCCGTTCAATTCAGCTCAACTAACACCGTGGCTTTTAAACCATTCCAGGGCGCGTTTCCAGCCATCCCTGGCGTCAGCTTCAACATAACTCGAACGATAATCCGCGTTAAACGCGTGGCCTGAGTTTGGATACACGACAAAGGTCGATTTGCTGCTGCCCTTTGCAAGTGCAGCCTTCATTTGCTGAATACTATCTTGCGTAATTCCCTCATCTTTGCCGCCATATAAACCGAGTACCGGCACTTTCAATGCGGCTGCGATATCGACCGGTTGATGGGGATTGAGCGCGCTCTTATCGCCGACCAGACGGCCGTACCATGCCGCTCCCGCTGTGACTTTAGGATTGTGGGCACAGTACAACCACGTAATGCGACCGCCCCAACAAAATCCGTTAATGGCAAGCTTATCGATATTTCCACCATTTTCTTTGGCCCAAGCTACGCAGGCATCCAAATCCCCAAGTACCTGATCGTCCGGCACCTTCGAAATCACTTCTTTTTGCAGTTCCGCAATCGAGGCGAAGGCCGCCGGATTTCCCTGACGAATAAACAAATCGGGTGCGATAGCCAGATAGCCAAGCTTCGCAAAACGTCGTGCCACGTCCGCGATATGTTCATGTACACCAAAAATTTCGGAGATTACCAGCACTACCGGCAAGTTGCGCTTACCTTCCGGTTGGGCCCGGTATATTGGCACGGTCAGACCATTGATTTGTACTTCAACAGTACCGGCGGTCAATCCAATGGTATCGGTCTTAATCACAGTCTGTGCGCAGACCGGCAAAACCGCAGCCGCAAAGCCGGTGCCCAGGGCGGTCTTAATAAAGGTCCTGCGATCAACGTCGTCGGATAACCGCGCTTTTCCTACCAGGCTATCAAAATCATCTTTTAAGTTCGGCACTCAGATTCTCCTAAAAAGTGGTGAAACTATCGTGGGTCAAGTTGTCGTCGTGAAAGCGATGAAATACACATGGAATTATTTAAAAAACGGTTAAGACTGTCTAACCACGTCTAACTCCTTTGCATGAACTGCTCTCAGCATTTGTACGCTGAGAGCGACATCAACACGATACAAACCGTCGCATCGTTCATACAGACTCAATTCAAACCAGCATCAATGTGCTTCATCCCAATTTTTTCCAACCCCGACTTCGGCAATCAGCGGGACCCGTAACTTTGCTACGCTAGCCATCAGTTCAGGCAACTTTACGCGAACTAATTCCAACTCTTCTTGCGGCACTTCAAGCACCAATTCATCATGGACCTGCATCACCATTTTGGATTTTAGCTGTTCTGCCTCAAGCCAGCCCTGCACGGCAATCATGGACAACTTAATCAAGTCGGCAGCGGTGCCTTGCATCGGTGCGTTAATCGCAGCGCGCTCTGCACCTTGGCGGCGTGGTCCGTTTGGCGAGTTGATTTCTGGCAACCATAAACGACGGCCGAAAACCGTTTCAACGTAACCTTGCGCTTTGGCCTGCAAGCGCGTGTTGTCCATAAACAATTTGACGCCGGAAAAGCGCATAAAATATTTTTCGATATACATTTGCGCCGCCGCCCGCTCGATACCCAGATTACCTGCCAGACCGAACGCGCTCATGCCATAAATCAAACCGAAGTTAATCACCTTGGCGTAACGACGCTGCTCGCTACTGACATCCGAAGCTGTTACACCGAAAATTTCGGCCCCGGTTGCGCGGTGAATATCAATACCATCAGCAAACGCCCGCAACATGTTTTCATCGCCGGAAATGTGCGCCATGATACGTAGTTCAATTTGCGAATAATCAGCCGAGACGATCACGCTATTTTCAGGCGCAACGAACGCCTCCCTGATACGACGCCCTTCGGCGGTGCGGATGGGAATGTTTTGTAAATTCGGATCGTTCGAAGCCAATCGCCCCGTCACCGCCACCGCCTGTGCGTAGTTGGTATGCACCCGTCCAGTAGACTGATTGACCATTTTCGGCAACTTGTCAGTATAGGTCGACTTCAACTTTGAAAGACTACGATAATCGAGCAAAATCTTCGGTAGCGGATAGTCTTCCGCTAGCTTTTGCAGTACTTCTTCATCGGTCGACGGTGCACCGGAAGGCGTTTTCTTGATGATTGGTAATTGCAGCTTTTCAAAGAAAATTTCTCCCAATTGTTTAGGAGAATTAAGATTGAATGGCTGACCCGCCAGGATATAAGCTTGCTGTTCAATTTCCAACAGGCGTTTACCTATTTCATTCGATTGGGTCTTCAACAAACCCGCATCGATCAAGACGCCATTGCGTTCAATTTTTTGTAAAACAACCGCGGTTGGGACTTCGATACTTTCGTAAATAAAACGCAGCTTTTCGTCGCTCTCAATATGCGGCCACATAGTCTGATGCAAGCGCAAAGTGACGTCAGCATCTTCCGCGGCATATTCAGTGGCACGTGCAATCTCGACTTCATCGAAACAAATTTGTGACGCGCCTTTTCCGCAGACCTCTTGAAAAGTAATCGTTTTATGTCCAAGATGGCGCAACGCCATGCTGTCCATGTCATGCGGACGGTGGGATTCGAAAACATACGATTCCAGCATCGTATCGTGCTCGATGCCGCGTAGTGTCACGCCTTGATTGGCAAAAATATGACTGTCGTATTTTAAATTTTGGCCGACTTTTAACTTAATTGGATCTTCCAGCCAGGATTTCATTTTTCCCAATACAAATTCCAACGATAGCTGTTGCGCGCCGTCTTGCGTCCGATGCGCTACTGGAATATACGCGGCCACGCCTATAGTGCAACTGAGCGAAATACCGACTAATTGTGCAGTCATCGGATCAAGCGAGGTTGTCTCAGTATCGACCGAGGTTAATGGCGCATCGGCAATGACGGTCATCCAGTGATCAAGTTGCTGTTCGGTCGTGACGGCCTCATAATTTGTTACCGCCCGCGGAAACAAACTACTTTGCCCCAGACTTTCCACTGCCGTCGTGACGGCATCGATCAGGTCGACTTTTTCATCGCCATCCGCTTTACTGGTATTTTCTACTTTGGCCGTTGCAGCCACACTGCTAGCCACACTACTACTAAGCTCACGTAGCCATGTTTTAAAATTGTAACGCGTATAAAGCGAGATTAATGTTTCTTTATCTTGCGGCAAAATAGCCAGTGAATCTGGAAATAAGCCCATGTGTTCGCTAAGATCGCAATCGGTCTTAACGGTAACCAGCGCTTTAGCCTGAGGTAGCCAATCGACCGCCTTCCGCAGATTTTCGCCCACCGCGCCACCGATGTTTGCGGCATTGGCAATCACTTGATCCACCGTATCGTATTGGGCCAGCCATTTCACCGCGGTTTTCGGACCAACTTTAGAGACGCCGGGAATATTATCGACCGTATCACCGATCAAGGTCAGGTAGTCAACAATACGGTCTGGGGGAACGCCAAATTTGGCAATTACCCCCGGCGGATCCAATTTCTCATTATTCATTGTGTTAATCAGTGTCACGTGCTGATTAACCAGTTGCGCCAGGTCCTTGTCGCCGGTGGAAACCACCGCGGTCATCCCGTGCGCGACCGCCTGAACTGTCAAGGTACCGATGACATCGTCGGCTTCAACACCTTCAACCATTAAAATAGGCCATCCCATAGCGCGCACTGCAGCGTGAATAGGCGTAATCTGTTTAACTAGGTCTTCCGGCATTGAAGCGCGTGTAGCCTTGTACTCGGTATACATATCGTCACGAAACGTTTTCCCTTTTGCATCGAACACGCAGGCAATGTAAGCTGCAGGGTAATCAAGACGTAAACGACGAAGCATATTTAAAATACCGTACAACGCGCCGGTCGGCTCGTTGTCGGCATTGCGCATATCGGGCAGAGCATGAAAAGCCCGATAAAGGTAACTGGAACCATCAACTAACAGCAGGGTTTTTTGCATATGGAATCGAACTCGAACGGAAAAAATGTACCGCGGTTGCGGCAAGTGACGGACATCGAACGTGCTACCTCCAAGAAGGCGCGCGAATCATGGCATATGTTCACAATTATGGCAGAGTTTATCGAGTCGACCGAACGTCTGTCTGAGTTACATCCTGCAGTCTCCATCTTTGGCTCGGCGCGGATTAAAGAAGATAACCCGTATTACGAACAATGTTCGGATATTGCACGACGCTTTTCGGACGCTGGATTCGCGGTTATTTCAGGCGGCGGTCCTGGTTTGATGGAAGCGGCCAATAAGGGCGCGTTTGAAGGAAAGTCACCCTCGATTGGCCTCAATATTGAGCTACCACACGAGCAAAGCAGTAATAAGTGGCAAGATATTTCGTTAAGTTTCCGCCACTTTTTTGCGCGTAAGGTTGCCTTCGTACGGCATGCGGATGCCTATATCGTATTACCCGGCGGCTTTGGCACCATGGATGAGCTAACCGAGGTCCTGACCTTGATTCAGACCGGGAAATGTCGAAAGATTCCGATCATTTTAGTCGGCAGTACGTTCTGGGAAGGCCTGCTGGAGTGGTTCCGTACGACGTTGGTTACCACTGGAATGATCGGCGCAAAAGACCTTGATCTGATTCAGGTTATCGACGATCCTGCGCTGATTGTAGATGCCGTCTTCGACTTTTATGACAAAGGTGAAACATCGCTGGCAGATTCTGTAGACCGTCATACCGACACCGGCGCATTGTTGTAATTTTTACCCGCACTACAACGGGATCGACATATAAAGTGTCGGTCCTGCCTATGGCCAGGATAGCTGGATTTGGACGATTTCGTCCGACTCCTATTGGCTTCGCTTAAACAAGATTAAGCGCTGACTTTCCAGCCTGCCGGTCGACAGCGTTGCGCTATGAATGGCAGTGACATCGCCAAGCAACAACAACAGCCCCAAAAAGGTGCGATTTATCTGTGCTAATTGGGCTTGATCTACGACTTGTGCCCTATCGTTACGGCCGGTTTGCTACAATGGAACCATTGCATCTCACTAGATTTTTTTACTAGTTCGATACCAACGAACAACTATGGCATCCAAAAAACCATGAATAACCTTAAAGTCTGGCCAGTGGCAACGTTATCAGCGCTTTTAATTGCTGCGGTTGGTGTAATGACGACATCAATGGTGCAGGCACAGCAGCAGACGAATACGCCGCGGCCTGCAAATCTGGCACCGCCGCCGCCCGAACTACAGAATCTGGAAGAGGGTGAAAAACCTGCCATTACCATTCAAAAAAACGAGAAAGCGCCGGAAGACACCATCACGCAGCAGCGCCAGCAAGGCGTTGTCACGGACATCAAGGTTAACAGCGGCGGCAGTACTTATCACATCGTACCTAGAACAGCCGGCACGTCGTTGCCGGGCGATACGCCAAGTGCACCAGCGAACGGTGCGCGATGGGTGATTAAGGAGTTCGATTGGGGCCAAAAGAAAGAAAAGCCAGCAACTCCCGGCCAAGAACAGGCTGTTGATAGTAAAACAGCGCCAATGCCACCTACCACGCCAGCCCAATAAGGCGGCTTTTCTGGTGCTTTTTGTAGCCCTGCGGCAAATGTTGATGAGAGATTCAAATGTTGGGTCTTTTTTCTACATTCTCACAAATAGCGTGACCTTTCGACTTTTTCCGAAATCTCTTTTTTTAAATTTTTCTCATGGCAGTATTTACCCCGGTCAGCCTCGATGACCTTAGCCAATGGCTTTCACAATTTCCCTTAGGCAAAGCACTGGCGATCAAAGGTATTTCGTCCGGTATCGAAAATAGTAATTTTTTCATCAATACCGAGGCCGGCGAATACGTGCTGACAGTTTTTGAAAAACTGACGTTCGAACAATTGCCTTTTTACCTTGAACTTATGCGTCACCTGGCGCAGCGTGGCGTGGCGGTGCCTGCTCCCATAGCCAATCAGCATGGCGCGCTTATTAATGCACTACACGGCAAACCCGCTGCGATCGTTAGCAAACTGCGTGGCGAATCCGAAATGTCGCCGGGTCCTGTGCATTGCCGCGAAGTCGGGGTCATGCTGGCAAAAATGCATCTGGCGGCACAAGATTTTCCGATTTATCAGCCTAACTTGCGTGGACTCGCATGGTGGCGGGACACAGCACCTGCCGTGCTGCCATTTTTGCCTGCAGAGATTAAACAGCTGCTCGGTTCCGAAATTAAGTTTCAGGAGGATTTTGCGGTAACTGCCACTTATCAAAGCCTGTCCAAAGGGCCCGTGCATGCCGATCTTTTCCGCAATAATGTGATGTTTGACGGCGATAAATTATCGGGCTTTTTCGACTTTTATTTTGCTGGATGCGATACTTGGCTATTCGATCTTGCCGTCACCGTTAACGATTGGTGTATCGACGTCGATACAGGAGAACTTGACGAGGTGCGCGTAGCGGCAATGCTGGACGGCTACCGCTCAGTGCAAGCGTTTAGTAGTGACGATCAAACCGCCTGGCAACCCATGTTACGCGCCGCCGCATTGCGCTTCTGGCTATCTCGTCTTTATGACTTTTACTTACCTCGCGCAGCAGAAATGCTGACGCCGCATGATCCGGCGCATTTTGAACGGATCTTGCGACAACGCATCGCTCACCCGGCTCCGGCCCTGCTCTGAATATAATGGAAAAATTACCTGCAAAAACTGGTTGGATCTGGGTAAAAAGTGGCTTTGCGTTATTCCGCAAACAACCAGCTGAAATCTCGACTCTTTTCCTTGCCTATATGTTCCTGATGCTGGCTGTCGGTATCGTACCTGTATTGGGTCAACTGCTACCGCTGATACTGATACCTGTATTTTCAATGGCGTTCATGCAGGCCTGTGTGCAAATTGAGAACGACAAACGCGTTTTCCCAAATTTACTGCTGACGGGATTTCGTTCGCCTGCAGTGAAAAATCTGTTACTACTTGGGTGCTTATATTTACTCGCCGCAATGATCGCCATTGGCGCCTCGGCATTGATTGATGGCGGCGTTTTCTGGGAAGCTATGACCGGACAGATTCCACTTGATGCCAAAACGGCGCAAGAATCGAATATGACATTAGCCATGATGTTCTCTGCCGCCGTGTACGTGCCCTTTGCCATGGGATTCTGGTACGCGGCTCCTCTTATTGCGTGGCAAAAAATGAGCGTATTCAAGGCGATTTTTTATAGCTTTTTCGCGGTTCAGCGTGAGACAAAAGCGTTTATGGTGTACGGACTTTCATGGGTCGTTTTCGGCGTATTGTTCCCTGCCATTATCAGCGTGATCGTCGCGCTGTTAGTAGGTAATGCATCGATTACGCTTATGGTGCTGTTGCCACTGTCGATCCTGCTAACAGTCGTCATGTATTGCTCGTTTTATCCCACCTACAAGCAGGTATTTGGCGAGCCGGAACCCTCTGAAAAGTAAACTCTTGTAGCTTGTTCACTTCCCCGGTCTCCCCGGAGAAGTGAATTATAAGAGATCTGATGCCTACACCTTATCCAGCTTGGCGATCGTTAAGTCCAGCAATTTCATTCCATGCTTGCCAAAGTTAATTTGCGCGCGGGCGTTTCCACCACCACCTTCGATATTGACAATCACGCCTTCACCGAATTTTTGATGGGCGACATTTTCCCCAATGCGCCAACCCACATCCTGTTTCGTGATTTTGTTTGCAATGGCATTGGCGCCATATTGGGGCTCATCAACCCATGCCGCTTTCGGGTGCGCAAACCAGCTTTGTTGCTGTGGTTGTATTTTGGGTGACAACCACTTGAGCGAGTCTTCAGGCAACTCATCGAAGAATCGTGACCGCAGGTTATAACGCGTCTGCCCGTGCAGCATTCGCGTCTGCGAGAAACTCATGTAAAGGCGCTTTTTAGCACGCGTGATAGCGACATACATCAGACGCCGCTCTTCTTCCACGCCAGAGTCTTCTTTTTGGGAATTCTCATGGGGAAACAATCCCTCTTCCAGCCCTGTAATAAATACCGCTTCAAACTCCAGACCTTTGGATGAATGCACCGTCATTAGCTGCAAGGCGTCTTGCCCGGTTTTAGCCTGATTATCTCCCGCCTCTAACGAGGCATGTGACAAAAATGCTGACAACGGCGACATGATGAACGACAGCCGTGCGTCCGCATCAATAATTTCAATCCCATCCGCGGTCGTAATAGAGGCCGCTGCCAACACATCGGCTTGCGGGCCGAGCAATGCCGGCGCTTCTACTCCAAATCCTTCTTCTGAGACGAATAAGGTCGCAGCGTTGACCAATTGCTCCAGATTTTCGATGCGGTCGGCGCCCTCGCGCTCGGTACCGTAATGCGTTATTAGCCCACTCATGCCGAGCATAATCTGCACCATTTCTGGCAACGGCAAATGCTGCGTTTCAAAGCGTGCACCTTCAATTAACTTGAGAAATGCGCCGAGAGAGGTGCCGGCCTTTCCCGCCACGTACGGTACCGCTGCATACAGCGAAATACCTTGCTGACGTGCGGCATCCTGTAGGTGTTCGAGAGAACGCGCGCCAATACCGCGTGTTGGAAAATTCACGACGCGCAAAAATGCTGAATCGTTATGGGGATTGTCCATCAGTTGCAAATACGCGATTGCATGCTTGACTTCTGCACGCTCAAAATAGCGTTGACCGCCATACACCCGATACGGAATGCCAGCTGAAAATAACGCATGCTCAATCACCCGCGATTGCGCGTTTGAACGATACAGGATCGCTATTTCGCTACGCGTTGCACCCTCATTGATCAGGCTCTTGGCTTCCTCGATAATCCACTGGGCTTCGAGTAAATCACTGGTTGACTCGTAAATTCTCACCGGCTCGCCGTGCCCAGCATCGGTACGCAAGTTTTTACCCAGACGCTTGCTATTATTAGCGATTAGCGTATTGGCAGAGTCTAGAATATGACCTTGCGAGCGATAGTTTTGCTCCAGCTTGATCAAATTTTCGACCTGAAATTCACGCTGAAAGGTACTCATGTTGCCGACATTCGCGCCGCGAAATGCATAAATACTTTGATCGTCATCGCCAACGGCAAACACCGCGCCGCCTTGCCCTGCCATCAACTTTAACCATTTATATTGAAGATCGTTGGTATCTTGAAATTCGTCCACCAAAATATGTTTAAAACGGGCTTGATAATGCTCACGCAAAGGCTGATTTCTGACCATCAATTCATAGGTGCGCAATAATAGTTCGGCAAAATCAACGACCCCTTCGCGCTGGCATTGCTGATCATAAAGGGCGTATAACTCGACAAATTTGCGATTGTAGTCATCGTTAGCTTCGACATCGTGCGCACGCAAACCCTGATCTTTTGCACCATTGATAAAGTACATCAAGTTACGCGGCGGATACTTCTCATCATCGATGCTCAATGATTTAAGCAACCGTTTGATCGCCGATAACTGATCTTGCGAATCAAGAATCTGAAACGTCGGCGTCAGCGCGGCATCCTTGTGATGCGCACGTAGCAGGCGGTTGCAGAGGCCGTGGAACGTCCCTATCCACATCCCGCGTGTATTAATCGGCAACATCGCTGATAATCGCATCATCATTTCTTTGGCCGCCTTATTGGTAAAGGTGACGGCTAGTACGCCTGACGGTGAAACTTGTCCGGTTTGAATAAGCCACGCAATGCGGGTGATCAGTACGCGCGTCTTACCGGATCCGGCACCGGCGAGAATCAAGGCTGGTTGAGCGGGCAAAGTGACTGCGGCGAGTTGTTCGGGATTGAGATTCTGAAGAAGATTTTGCATCCCATCATTATAACTGCGCGGCTATAAAAGAAGCGCGTTCCACGAGAGTGCCGAGACTGTTAGGAAGGGTATACGCTATAACATCGGCACACGGCAAGCAATAATTCACTCCAAAGAGTAAAATACTGCGTTGCAGCAAAGCAAAAATCCTGTCTGCGTTGACCTCTTAGGTTACATCCTGGTTACACCGCTTTTTGTCGATTACTCTCGCTTCCTCATCTTTCTACGTTAACTACCATGTCCGAACCAGCCCGCTTCAACCGCGGTAAGCCGTCCACTTCCGAACCTGGCATGTCGCCTGCGCCTGATTTACAGCAAGCGTCAAAGCTAGACGCGCAGCCCCTTTCAGAGGGTGCCGTTAGCTTCCATATTATCGCCACTTCTTTTTTTACTTTTATCTGCTACCTGTCAATTGGCCTGCCATTGGCGGTATTGCCTGGCTACGTCCATGTAGATTTAGGCTACAGTTCGGTGCTAGCTGGCCTCGCCATCAGTATTCAATATCTGGCCACCATGCTAAGCCGCCCGCGCGCTGGCCGCATTGCTGATTCAGTCGGTCCCAAAACATCGGTGTTGTATGGCTTAATTGGATGTACGGCAAGTGGAGCAATATTAATTGTCGCGGCATTATTGCCATCCATCCCATGGCTCAGCTTGGTTATATTGATGCTTAGCAGGTTAGTGCTCGGTTACTCGGAAAGTCTGGTTGGCACCGGGGCCATTGCCTGGGGCATTGGTCGCGTTGGATCTCAACATACCGCACGCATGATTTCGTGGAACGGCATTGCTACCTACGGCGCACTTGCAGTGGGAGCGCCATTGGGCGTCGTGATCGTTCACGCATGGGGTTTGGCATGGGTCGGCGTTGCCATTATCGGGCTGGGCGGGCTTGGTTACTATCTAGCCCGGCGCAAACAAGCCACCGCAGTGATTAAAGGTGATCACCTTCCGTTTAGAAACGTGTTGCGCCGCGTGTTGCCGCATGGTCTCGGGCTGGCCCTTGGGTCAGTCGGATTTGGATCAATTGCTACTTTTATTACCCTCTTTTATGCGAGCCATCATTGGTCTAACGCCGCCTTCGCTCTCACATTATTTGGTGGCTTTTTTGTGGGTGCCCGGCTCTTATTTGGTTCGGTGATTACACGATTTGGCGGCTTTCGCGTGGCAGTTGCCTGCTTTGCAGTCGAGGCAGTGGGATTGCTGTTGCTTGGCTTCTCCACCGCTTCTTGGGTCGCGTTATGCGGAGCGGCCCTAACCGGCTGTGGCTTTGCGCTGGTTTTTCCTGCACTAGGTGTCGAGGCCGTGCGCAGGGTGCCGCAGCATAATCGCGGAAGTGCGCTAGGCGCTTACTCCATGTTTTTAGACGTGGCGCTCGGCATTACCGGACCGTTAGCGGGATTAATCGCCACCGCATTTGGTTATCCCGAAGTATTCCTGTTCGCTGCCCTGGCTGCGCTTGCAGGTGTTGCCTTAACGATCACTCTGTATAGACGCTCGGAACAGTCGATGGGAAATATGTCGATTGAGTGATTGGTTAACAGCGCGTCCTACACGATTGAACGTAACTTCAATCGTGACAAGGCAATCGGATTTAGACGTCTGGTGTCGCTATGCATCAAATTGACATAGAATAGTTGCAAACAAACATATAAGTATTTTGGCAATTCCAAAACCCGTAGCCCACAGAAGGAGTAATCCAATGGCAAAGATAGCCGCAAAGAAAAACGTCGCAGTCATCAACATCGGCATCAACGATAAAGACCGCAAGAAAATTGCAGACGGCCTCAGCAAATTACTCGCCGACACGTACACGTTATATCTGAAAACGCACAATTTCCATTGGAATGTGACCGGTCCAATGTTCAACACATTGCATTTGATGTTTGAAGGTCAGTACACAGAACTCTCGCTTGCCGTTGACCTGATTGCTGAACGCATCCGCGCATTGGGTTACCCGGCACCTGGTTCATATGCTGCGTTTGCTAAATTATCGACAATCGCCGAGGCAGTTGGCGTCCCGACCGCAACAGAAATGATTCAACAACTCGTCGCAGGACAAGAGTCCGTCACACGCACTGCTCGCTCAATTTTCCCAGTAGTCGACGCCGCATCTGATGAGCCAACGGCGGATCTTTTGACGCAACGCATGCAGCTGCATGAAAAAAATGCATGGATGTTGCGTAGTTTGCTAGAGGGCTAATTTTTAGGCCGTGGCCAATCGTATGAAGATATTAAAACGGCGCAATCAGCGCCGTTTTTTTTCACCGTCGTGAGCAATTTCGAAGTGCTAACGCGTAAACAGAGCGACGAATTCACGCGCTGCTGCGACCGGATCATCAGCCAGATAAACACTACTAATCGCCGCCACCATATCAGCGCCAGCCGCCACTAATGGCATCGCATTTTGTGCCGTCATGCCGCCGATAACGACATTTGGTAACGCGATCTCAGTTTTAGCGATTGTCATGATTGACGCTTGCGTCGTCACGTCGTATTTTTTTACTTTGGATGGATAGAATCCACCGAATGCAACATAACTAGCACCACAACGTACAGCATCGTGCGCCAGTTCCAAGCTGCCGTAACAGGATGCACCAACGATTTTATCTGGACCGACTTTGGCACGTATTTCTGCCACGCTGGCGTCAGTGCCACCAACGTGAATGCCGTCCGCGTCCAAAGCCAGACAAAGATCAACATGATCATTGATGATGAACGGTCGCTGGTAGCGCCGACACAATGCAAATAATAATGCGGCTTGCTCCTGACGTAACGCGGCATCTGCGGTCTTATGACGATACTGTAGTAACGTCGCACCGCCTTGCAATGCTTGCTCGCTTACCGCGAGCAATTTGGCCGTATCATCCCAGTCCGGCGTGACAATATAGAGGCCTTTCAGGTTAAACGTTTTCATAACGACTCCTTCGTATTCTAAAAAAATGCCGACGCCAAAGTTAGCCGATGTGGGTTAAGCAAGTTGCTTTAAACGATTCGGTATGCGCTGCCCATCGGCGATGCCGTATGACGATGTCAACGTTTGCTGACAATACGTCTGCGCAGCGCTGATCGCTTGTTCCATCGACATTCCCTGCGCCAACAATGCTGCCAAAGCTGCTGCGAGAGTGCAACCGCTACCATGAAACTCTCCCTGCAAGCGTGGCCAACGCCAGCTCTGCTGGTGTTCGCGGGTGTACCACCGATTCAATACGTGATCCTGCTCGGGGCCATGTCCACCCTTCAACAATACATGCTGACACCCACGCGCCAACAATTGCTGCGCCTGAACATCGGGATCATGATCCGCGCTAGATGGAGAGCCGCATAACCGGTTCGCCTCAATCCGGTTCGGCGTAATCACCGTTGCCAAGGCAAACAATGGTGCTAGCGCGGCAATTGGGTCTTCCGTCGACAAGGTGTCGCCCGCACCGTTTGCCAACACGGGGTCAAACACCACTGGCAAGTCAGGCTGGCGTGCACGCAGTTGGCGTATGATGGCGGCGATCACGTCGGCGTTGGCGCGATTGCCCACAATGCCGAGTTTGACGGCTGCGATCTCGATCCTGTCCACCAAGACTTGCGCCTGTTGATGAACCAGATCAGCCGCCACCGGATAAACCCCGAAGACACGCTGGTTATCCTGGACAGTGAGGACCGTCACGACCGACATCGGGTGCGCACCAAGTCCGGCAATGGCGGTGATGTCGGCTTGCAAACCGGCACCACCGCTAGGATCAGAACCCGAGAAGACCAAAACGCACGGAGGCGTTGAGCGCTCTGTAGTCGATTCTGAAAGACTGGATTGTCTCCCCGTCACTTTACACGCCCAGCCATAGGCGACGAGGGGGACGCTGCAAAGCGCTTAGGAATTCTCCCCGCCAGATAAGCTTCACGACCGGCTTCAACCGCCAAGCGCATCGCTCGCGCCATGCGAATCGGGTCACGCGCGCCAGCAATCGCCGTATTCATCAACACGCCATCACAGCCCAACTCCATCGCAATCGCGGCGTCGGAAGCAGTGCCAACTCCGGCATCAACTAACACCGGTACTTTAGCCTGATCGATAATCAGCGATAAATTCCAAGGGTTCAAAATCCCCATTCCGGACCCAATTAATGAAGCCAGTGGCATGATGGCAACGCAACCGATTTCCTCGAGAATACGCGCCTGAATCGGATCATCGCTGCAATACACCATGACATCAAAACCATCTTTGACGAGTGTTTCTGCTGCTTTCAAGGTCTCGGGCATATTGGGAAACAAAGTCTTTTCGTCGCCGAGTACTTCCAGCTTTGCCAACTTGTGACCGCCCAGTAATTCACGGCCTAATTGCAACGTATACACGGCATCTTTCGCCGTATAGCAACCGGCAGAATTGGGCAATATCGTATAGCGCGACTGCGGCACAACATCTAGCAGATTAGGCGCGTCTGGGTCTTGGCCGATATTGACCCGACGAATCGCGACCGTAATAATTTCTGCACCGCTGGCTTCAGTCGCGTCACGCGTTTGGTCCAGATCGCGGTATTTCCCACTACCGACTAGCAGCCGCGAACGGTAGGTTTTCCCTGCGATAATCAAGCCACTATCCTGTTGGCTTTCTGAGAGGGCATTGTGCATGTTCATGATTTTTCCTTTCGAATTGCTTTGATGGTTCGGTAACGCTCAGCGCTACCGAACCAATATCGTTGCAAACAGTTGCATTTGGCAGGCAAGACATTCGCAGCATAAATTGACGTAAGGACAGCTTATGGTCTGCGTGATGGCAGAGATCGCCAGCACCCAACTTCACACCCCGCCTTACGCTCGCTTTATGCCAGTTACGCCAACCTTAACCGCCCCCGATAGCCCGCACCACGTCGACCTTATCATGTGACTGCAAGACATGCTGCGCCCATAAGTGGGACGGTACCACCTGACGATTGACCGCCACGGCAATCGCCTTGCCGGACATCGCCAGCGCCGCTACCAACTGCTGCAACGTCTGATGATCGTCGAGCTGATGCGGCGCACCGTTAAGTTCGATTTCCATCATCACGCTCACTGTTTTCTATAAATTTCCGCACCGCTTTTGATGAATTCGATGGACTTCACTTCCATCCCTTTCTTCAACGCAGCGATCTCGGTGATACCTTGCTTGGCAGCGTATTCCCGCACTTCCTGTGTGATTTTCATGGAGCAGAAATGGGGCCCACACATCGAGCAAAAATGCGCTACTTTGGCAGAATCCTTCGGCAACGTTTCATCGTGAAATTCGCGTGCTTTATCTGGATCAAGACCAATATTGAACTGGTCATCCCAACGGAATTCGAACCGTGCTTTAGACAATGCATTGTCACGAATCTGAGCACCGGGATGGCCCTTCGCCAAATCCGCGACGTGCGCTGCAATTTTGTAGGTGATGATGCCGTCCTTCACATCAGCTTTGTTCGGCAAGCCCAAATGCTCCTTTGGCGTGACGTAACACAACATCGCGGTGCCATACCAACCGATCGTGGCCGCGCCGATGCCGGACGTGATGTGATCGTAACCCGGTGCAATGTCAGTGGTCAGCGGTCCCAATGTGTAAAACGGTGCTTCGTCACATTGCTCAAGTTGCAGATCCATGTTTTCCTTGATCAAATGCAGCGGCACGTGGCCCGGCCCTTCGATCATTACCTGCACATCATGCTTCCACGCAATTTGGGTGAGCTCACCCAGCGTTTTCAATTCGGCCAGTTGTGCCTCGTCGTTGGCATCATAGATCGATCCTGGACGCAATCCATCACCCAGACTGAACGAGACGTCATACGCTTTCATGATCTCGCAGATGTCCTCGAAATGGTCATACAGGAACGATTCCTGATGATGTGCAAGACACCATTTCGCCATAATCGAACCACCGCGCGAAACGATTCCGGTTAGCCGCTTGGCAGTCATCGGCACGTATTGCAAACGCACACCGGCGTGAATCGTAAAGTAGTCAACGCCCTGCTCGGCTTGCTCAATCAGTGTGTCACGGAAAATTTCCCACGTCAGATCTTCGGCCTTGCCGTTGACCTTTTCCAACGCCTGATAAATCGGTACAGTGCCAATTGGCACAGGTGAATTACGGATGATCCATTCGCGGGTTTCATGAATGTGTTTGCCAGTCGACAAATCCATGACGTTATCGCCGCCCCAACGAATCGCCCAAGTCATTTTTTCGACTTCTTCACCAATCGATGACGTGACCGCTGAGTTACCGATATTGGCGTTAATCTTCACCAGGAAGTTGCGCCCGATAATCATCGGCTCGACTTCAGGATGATTGATGTTGGCTGGAATAATGGCACGGCCACGCGCTATTTCTGAGCGGACAAATTCTGGCGTGATTTCTGCTGGAATACTTGCACCAAACGATTGCCCCGGATGTTGACGGCCCATCAAATCAGCGAGACGATTGCCCATTGGGCCGGACGCTTTTAACTCTTCCAGATATTCCTGACGACGCATATTTTCGCGGATAGCGACGTATTCCATTTCCGGCGTCACGATGCCTTGACGCGCATAATGCATTTGCGAGACATTTTTACCTACTTTGGCACGGCGAGGTTTGCGTTGCAAGTTGAAACGCAATTCTGTCAACTTTGGATCGTTTAAGCGCTCAATCCCATATTCCGAGCTTGGTCCAGATAGCTCGTCGGTATCTTCCCGCTCGGTGATCCAAGGTGTGCGTGGTGTCGACAATCCGGACCGAATGTCAATTTTGACGTCCGGGTCGGAATACGGTCCCGAAGTGTCATAGACATAAATGGGGGGATTTTTTTCGGCACCGAACGACGCTTCGGTGTCGGATTGGGTAATTTGGCGCATCGGCACACGAATATCCGGCCGCGATCCTGTGACATAGATCTTGCGGGAATTCGGTAGTGGCTGAATGGCTGCTTCATCCACCGTGGCGGTGGCAGATAGAAATTTTGGATTTGCGTTCATTTTGGCTCCTTTGCGTGGTTGTCTCGGCGTGGAGCCAGCAAAGGAGTTTTCGAGAATGCGGCGGAATAACGGCGTGAAGCGTTATGAAATAAGGCCAACAACAAACTCGACGGCTTCCCTTCGCTGGCATTACCCAGATCAGGTTCAGAGGGTGTTTCTCACCCGACTATCAGTGTTAATAAATTAACGCTGATAGTCAGGACCCCTAGCATTTTGCTAACTTGGCGTAATTTCAAGCTAGCGAACTGAATTCTAACACCGACAATCCAGATCGCGCGAAGATTTACATTTGCTCTTCAAGAAAGTTTTATACATTGTTGATCAGACTATTTACTCTGATCAACAATAAATATTCTGACAAAAAATGATCTTTGCCTCCTCAAAGTAGGGCATTTGACCATTTTATAGTCACGTTCCTTAAATATGTCTGGCCTATGTGCCGAAGCAAACGTGTCGTCCTTTATAATCATTGTTTTAGCAAAAAACACCACTAAATCATGGAATTAGCCAAGTCTTTCGACCCTGCCGAGATTGAACAATTTTGGCGTAGCGAGTGGGAAAAACGCGGGTACTATGCCGCGACCACCGATGCCAGCAAACCATCGTTCAGCATTCAGTTACCGCCACCAAATGTTACCGGCACCTTGCACATGGGCCACGCATTCAATCAGACCATCATGGATGGCCTGGTGCGCTACCACCGCATGCGTGGCTTCAATACCGCATGGATACCGGGAACCGACCACGCCGGCATAGCGACCCAAATTGTGGTCGAGCGTCAACTCGATGCGCAAAAAATATCGCGTCACGATCTAGGCCGTGAAAAATTTATCGAAAAAGTCTGGGAGTGGAAAGAAAAATCTGGCTCTGCGATTACCGCCCAGATGCGTCGCCTTGGATCATCCGCCGATTGGGATCGTGAGTATTTCACGATGGACACCGACTTATCCGGGACCGTGACCGAGGTCTTTGTCAGACTATTCGAACAAGGTTTAATTTATCGCGGAAAACGTCTGGTCAACTGGGACCCGATGCTCGGCACGGCAGTTTCTGATCTCGAAGTGGTATCGGAAGAAGAAGACGGTTCGATGTGGTACATCCGCTATCCGCTGGTCGATGGCAGCGGTCATTTGACCGTGGCCACCACGCGCCCGGAAACCATGCTCGGCGATGCCGCCGTTGCCGTCGACCCAACCGATGAGCGTTATCGTCATCTGGTCGGCAAGATGCTGACGTTGCCATTGTGCGGTCGCGAAATTCCGATCATCGCCGATGAATACGTGGATAAAGAGTTCGGTACCGGCTGCGTGAAGATCACGCCAGCGCATGACTTTAATGATTATGCGGTGGGTCAGCGTCATAATCTGGACAAAATCAGCATCCTGACACTCGATGCAAAAATCAACGAGGAAGCGCCACAACAATATCAGGGCATGGACCGGTTTGTCGCACGTAAACAAATCGTCGCCGACCTTGATGCACTCGGTCTGCTCGAATCGGTTAAGCCGCATAAATTGATGGTCCCACGTGGAGACCGCACTGGCGTTGTGATTGAGCCAATGTTGACCGATCAATGGTTTGTGGCGATGAGCAAACCGGCACCAGAAGGCACGCATTTCCCAGGCAAATCGATTGCCGAAGTCGCGCTGGAAAAAGTCGCTAATGGTGAAATCAAGATGGTGCCAGAGAACTGGAACACCACTTACAATCAATGGCTCAACAATATTCAGGATTGGTGTGTTTCGCGTCAATTGTGGTGGGGCCATCAGATTCCCGCCTGGTACGACGAAGACGGAAAGATCTACGTCGCGCGGACCGAAGCGGAAGCGCAGACTCAAGCTGGCAACAAAGTTATCAGACGCGATGATGACGTCCTCGATACCTGGTTCTCTTCTGCGCTGATACCTTTTTCAACGCTTGGTTGGCCTGAAGAAACGCCTGATTACAAAATGTTCTTACCATCATCAGTGCTGGTGACCGGCTTTGACATTATCTTCTTTTGGGTTGCACGGATGGTCATGATGACTACCCACTTCACCGGCAAAGTGCCGTTCGGGACCGTATACGTGCATGGTCTGGTACGCGATGGTAGCGGCCAAAAAATGTCTAAATCCAAAGGAAATACGCTCGATCCAATCGACCTGATCGATGGCATTGACGTCGAAACATTGGTCACAAAACGCACCACGGGTCTAATGAACCCAAAGCAGGCAGATAGCATCGCCAAGGCTACGCGCAAAGAATTTGCCGATGGCATTCCCGCTTTTGGCACCGATGCGCTGAGGTTCACCTTTGCTTCACTAGCGACGCTTGGTCGCAATATTAATTTTGACCTGAGCCGTTGCGATGGTTACCGGAATTTCTGCAACAAATTGTGGAACGCTACCCGCTTTGTTCTGATGAATACCGAAGGTAAGGATTGCGGATTTGAAGGTCATACAGCTGGCGAGTGCAACAAAGAGAAGCTGGATTTCTCTTATGCAGACCGTTGGATTGTTTCTCAATTACAACGCACCGAGATCGACATCGCGAAGGGTTTCACCGACTATCGTTTCGATAATATTTCATCCGCTATCTATAAATTCGTATGGGATGAATATTGCGATTGGTATTTGGAAGTCGCAAAAATTCAGATACAAAACGGCAGCCCGGCACAACAGCAAGCTACGCGTCGAACGTTATTACGGGTGCTGGAAACTATTTTGCGTCTGGCCCATCCGATCATTCCTTTTGTGACTGAGGCATTGTGGCAAAGCGTTGCACCATTGACTGGCCACGTGATGGATCCAGCTGGCGATTCGATCATGCGTCAATCTTACCCAGAAGCACGCCCTGACAAAATCGATGAAAAAGCGGAAGCATGGATGACAGAATTGAAATCCCTGACTGATGCCTGTCGTAATCTGCGGGGTGAAATGCAGCTGTCGCCAGCATTGCGGATACCACTGATTATTGCTGGTGATGCATCAAATCAAGCGGCTCTGAAAGCATTCGCGCCATACCTGCAAGGACTAGCAAAATTATCGGAAGTGCAAGTATTAGAGGATTTCCCCGAGTCTCCGGCACCTATTTCCATCGTCGGTAATGCTAAGCTAATGCTGAAGGTAGAAATTGATGTTGCCGCCGAGCGTGAGCGCCTTACCAAGGAGATCACCCGTTTGGAAGCAGAAATTACAAAAGCACAGGCGAAACTAAGCAATGACAGCTTTGTAGCTCGGGCACCCGCGCAAGTGGTTGCGCAGGAACAAGAGCGCGTGGCTAGTTTTACCGCCATCTTGGTTAAACTAAACGAACAGTTTGCCAAACTGAAGGACTAGAAACGCATCACAAAGCCTCATTGCATTATGAAACCCTGTAAATCAATGTGCGTAGGCGGGTAAATTAAGTGGCTAAAGTAAGTTGTTAAATAAATCGCTTACGCACAACAAAAAAATAAGGGAGACATGCATGAAAAAAAGTTCAATGAGTATCCTCGCGGCTGGTTTGCTCCTAGCATTTTGCGCCACGGCGCAAACTACATCTCCAGTTGGATTATGGAAAAATATTGACGACTCTACCGGCAAGCCCAAAGCGTTGATTCGGATAACTGAATCTGGTGGTGAGTTGTCAGGAAAGATCGAAAAATTATTTCGTGAGCCCAACGAAGAAGCTAATCCGAAGTGTGTCAAATGCGAAGGCGACAATAAGGACAAGCCAATTGTTGGCCTGACAATGCTGCAAGGTATGAAGGCTGATGGCGCTGAGTACAGTGGTGGGACTATTCTGGACCCAGCAAACGGTAAGGTCTACAAAAGCAAGATGTCACTTCTTGATGACGGTAAAAAATTAAGCGTACGCGGATATATCGGGGTGCCCTTGCTTGGACGCTCACAAACCTGGGTGCGTGAAGAATAAGGTTAACTACTTCAGTACGCTTATTGAGATTTTAAAGCTCTTGGTAAGGTTATTAAGCCTAAATTAATGTGATGAAAATATGCCACACAATGTTGACGTTGCGTGGCATTTTTGCATTCGACCCTCATTAGATGGATGAGGGTTGAGTTGTTTTTTAGCTATATAAATGACAATGTTAAGCCAGGAAGGGCTACCCCAGAAAATGCCGTCACCCACGTTTGCCCCCGTTGGACTGGATATGCATCAGTCCAGGTCCCCGTTGTAATTACCTCACCAGCGGAGAGCGGTGAAAATTGTGGCTGGGTTTTAAGTAACTGATGTAAATGCCATACGGCGTGTAACGGGCTATCAAGCACATCGCTACCAAATCCAGCACCGCATAAAGTCACGGAATCCTCGGTACAACAAGACAATGAAACGCTCGCATTGGCTAATATATCTCCCAAATTACGTCGCGTAGCGGTCGACAGGACGTGTGGCTCTCCGATGATCAGAGTGCCGTGCAAACCGAATGCGGCGATGGCATCTGCAGCCTCAAATTTCCAATCAGGGAATGGGCACACAACGATCTCAAACGCATGCGCCATCCACTCAATACAATCGGCCAACTCACTGAGACTTGCATCCGGACTTGGAGTGGTTCCCAATTTGAATACGATTTCGGGTTCGATTCGTGGTTGTACCGCGCCTTCTAGACTTTGGATTCCTCGGTTGTCTTCAGCAAAACGCACGGTGCTATCAAAAATATGCGCCCACATGAGTGACTCAATGGGTTGATTAACCCCATACTTGGGCCATAAAGTACGATTGGTGAAACCTAATTTACGCCCTTTTGGAATCTCTCCACGACTAATGCTCGCGTCAAGAATTCGCTTGGAAATATCATAGCCATCTACCGGCAATAACGCCTCGCCGTTGGAAAATGGGGGTAACAATCGAGCGCTGGCTCTGGCATCGATGAGTTGATGCGCGTACCGATTAGCTTTTGTTGACATGAGCATGGTTCGCTTACACAAATTGGTGACGACTATCGCATTGTCTGTGACGTTTAATTTTTACACAAGCATCGCCTTGACGAATATGCGTTTCTTCCTTGTTAAATAGACGCTTTTTGTAAATGCCGATCTAATTGCGCGGCAAAATGATGGCGATCACTCTGGCTAAATATTGCTGGTCCGCCAGTATCGACACCCGATCCGCGCAACTCCTCCAACCATTTTCTCATAGCTAAATGCTGTTGAATATTATCGAGATTATAAAACTCGCCACGAGGATTTAGTGCGTCGCCGCCACAATCAAGGACTTGTGCTGCCAGCGGAATATCGGCCGTAATGACTAAATCTCCCGGATGCAACAAACGTATTATTTCCTGATCTGCAACATCAAATCCCGCTGGCACTTGAATTGCCTTGATAAAACGAGAGGGTGGGGTTCGCAATAACTTGTTGGCTACCAACGTAATCGTCATGTGACGCCGTTCTGCAACGCGAAATAAAATTTCTTTAATCGCATTGGGACAAGCGTCAGCGTCAATCCATATCTGGAAAGTTGACATTTTTGCGCCGGAAGCATCTCCGCCCGAGGGGTTGTTAATTTTGGCCCCAAAGTTCGCCGTTGGGACCGGTCTGCGGCGCACTAACACCAAAGTGCGCATAGGCAGCAGGAGTCGCGATCCTACCTCGCGGCGTCCGCTGCAAGAAGCCTTGCTGTATCAAATAGGGCTCCAGCACGTCTTCAATAGTGTCACGCTCTTCGCCTATTGCTGCGGCCAAATTATCAAGACCAACCGGGCCACCACCAAATTTAAAGAGCACAGCTTCGAGCAATTTACGATCCATTACATCGAATCCGACTGGATCAACATCTAGCATAACTAACGCGGCATCGGCGATGGCTTTAGTTATTTCACCATTTCCCTTTACCTCGGCATAGTCTCGAACACGTCTTAAAAGTCGATTGGCGATACGTGGCGTACCACGGCTGCGCTTAGCAATTTCAAACGCGCCATCCCCGACTATTGGCGCGTTGAGTAAAGCCGAACTGCGCGTAACAATTCTGGTTAATTCTTCCGGCGTATAAAATTCCAATCTGGCAACGATGCCAAAACGATCCCGCAGCGGATTTGTTAACATTCCCGCACGAGTCGTCGCACCAACCAACGTAAAAGGTTGCAAGTCGAGCCGGACGGAGCGTGCGGCTGGACCTTCTCCGATCATAATATCTATTTGATAATCCTCAAGAGCAGGATAAAGAATTTCCTCTACGACCGGTGAAAGCCGATGAATTTCGTCAATAAAAAGAACATCATTTGCTTCGAGATTCGTCAATAACGCAGCTAAATCTCCCGCTCGCTCAAGGACCGGACCTGATGTTTGGCGTAAATTAACACCCATTTCACGGGCGATGATGTGGGCTAGAGTAGTTTTTCCCAGCCCTGGAGGTCCAAACAGCAAGGTATGATCCAATGCCTCTTTACGTTGGCGAGCAGCAGTAATAAAAATTTCCAACTGCTCACGAATTTTTTGCTGCCCTACATATTCATCTAAATGCTTTGGTCGCAGCGCACGTTCAATTGCCTCTTCGTTTGGAGAGGCCGGAGTGGCCGCGATAATTCGCTGCTCGGTAAAGTCGTCGGTTTGAATGCTCATGATCGAATTGTAGCCGGACTGAAAGGTTTAGATGTCGTAGTTTAGATAAGCTTGCTACGGCCATATCTGAATGAGGGAAAATTTGATACTCATCGGCTTATTGCGAAAATTAGCATTAATAAAATAACATTACAATTTGGATAACGCCTTCAGTGCCAATTTAATACCGTCGGATACTGTAATGTCCTCTGGTATTTGCTTTAAAGCTAGCGATGCCTCTTTATCGGAATAACCTAACGCAACCAACGCATTCAAAATATCACCCGTCACAACGTTAACGGGGTGTCCTCCGACCGCGCCAATATCAGCACCTAGTTTTCCTTTTAACTCCAGCAATAAACGTTCTGCAGTTTTTTTGCCAATGCCAGGAACCTTGGTCAAGCGTCCCGCCTCTTGCAACGTGATCGCCTGTGCTAAGTCGTGAACTGACATTCCAGACAAAATTGAGAGCGCCATACGCGCACCTACTCCACTAATTTTGATTAGTTGTTTAAAAACGTTGCGCTCTTCCGCGGTGCCGAATCCAAACAGTACATGCGCATCTTCTCGTATGGCCAAATGTGTCAATAAGACGACCCTTTCTCCAATTGCGGGAAGATTGTAAAAGGTGCTCATGGGCACTCCTACTTCATAGCCGACGCCATTGCAATCAACTATTAATTGCGGCGGATTTTTCTCAAGTAAAATCCCGGAGAGACGACCTATCATCTTAGTAGCACCTTAGTCTTAATTTATACGAAATCATACAGGACAACTGGTTAAAAACCCAGTAGTTGTCTGTTTGTTGTTTTGCTTAGTAGCGTATTTTGGATATAGATATTCTAGGCATTGCTATTTAACTGGATGACGTCATTGCTCATGCGGTTCACACGTTGGCGAAAATATGCTGTCTCTTAATGCTCTCGTAAATTTTTTTTACATAAACGATGCCTCCACAGGATCGTCGGGCGCTAAGTAACTTATAAGGCATTATTATCGGGGTAGATTATTGTGCGCAAAGTTGTCTTTCGGGATTTCCAAGAAAAATGCATGACAATTTCGCGATGTTAACTTACAAATCAAACCAGAATGACGAGACATTGATCGATTGGGTTTAAAGAATGATCGTAAAGTAAAGTTTGGTGAAGGCAGGCTTGATCAAAGGGCGGTGACAGATATCTTTCCAAACACGGCGGGAGGCAATTATTTTGGTGTAGTGGGATGTGACTTAATGGCTTATGGCCCAGTGATTACCGGTTGGTGGCTATAGTTTTTATAAAAAAATCGTTACCACTATAAATATGACGAGATTGCTTACCTAAGTATCTCAAGATTGGGAGAGCGTGGCGAAATGTGAGGCTGTAGGGTTGAGTTTGACTGTTGGCACTGAGGGAATTTGTCTTGCAGACTACATCTTATCGGCGCGCGGGGTGATGATGCGTAGTTAATGTTGGTGTGTGTTGGTGTGTGTTGGTGTGTGTTGGTGTGTGTTGGTTGGGTGTTGGGTGTTGGGTGTTGGGTGTTGGGTGTTGTCATTGCATAAATCGTTTCTGCAAAGCAAAAACCCTCC
>NZ_JASJXA010000015.1:0-122864 GCF_035018905.1 Glaciimonas sp. Gout2
CAATGGTCAGACGATAAAGCCAATTATGTCGTTGTGGCTGGTAAAAAGTTCGCCGAAGAAGTGGCGAAAGCATCGAATAACCAAATAATAATTGATATTTTCCCCGCGGACTCTTTAGTCAAAGCGCTCAATACCCACACAGCATTAAAAAATGGCGCAATCGATCTGGCTATTTATCCCTATATTTACTCCGCTGGAGCGATCCCGGAGATGAATCTGGTCCTATTGCCGGGGCTGTGGAAAACGCCTGAAGATGTGTTCCGATTCCGCAACAGTGAAGCGTTTGCAAAACTCGAGCAAAAAGCGGAAGCGTATGGATTCAAAACGTTAAGCTGGATTCAAATATCCGGCGGCGTTGCGTCCACCAACAAGCCGATAAAAATACCTGCTGACATCTCCGGCGTGAAGGCAAGAGCTGCGGGCAGAATGATGGAATTTGCATTGCAAAAGGCTGGCGCAAGCACGGTATCGCTAGCGTCATCGGAGACCTACAATGCGATGCAACTTGGTCTGCTGAATGCCGTATGGACATCATCTGGCACGTTTGGCTCATTTAGGTTGTATGAGGTGGCCAAATACTATATCTCGCCAGAAGACTACAGCATTTATTACACCATTGATCCGATTGCGATCAGCATGAAAACCTGGAATAAGCTGACACCGGCGCAGCAGAAAATATTAGTCGATGTTGGCAAAAGTCTGGAACAGGAATCTTTTGAAGCGGCAAAGAAAGACGATCAAAGAGTGGCAAAACTGTTTGCGGATAACGGTGCAAAAGTAAGCAAAATGACGCTCGTCGAATGGACGCAATGGCAGAAACTATTCCAGGAATACAGTTTTGAAAAATTCCGCAAAGAGGTTCCTAATGGCGCTCAGTTGCTTGATCAGAGTGTCGTTTTCAAGAAATAGACCCAGACCATATTATGGAAAATATTTCTACGGCTGCTTCTGCTTCGAATACTGCTTCTAATACTGCTTTCACTACCACTGCTTTTGAACGCATGATCGACCGATTCTGCAATGGCCTCGGTATGTCGGTCGGGCTGGTTGTGCTGCTTGCGATGACGTTGATTTCATGCGGGGTGATCGCACGCGAATTATTCGGCTTTTCCGATAATTGGATTACCGAAGTCACCTCTTATTTGATGGGCTATGTCACCTTTGTTGGCGCGGGCTTTCTGCTCTGGAGTGGACGCCATGTTCGCGTAGAAATACTGGAATCTCATCTGGGAAAGAATGGCAAGACTGCGCTATTTCTCATCACCAACGTGGTCGTTGGCATGGTCGGCATTTTACTCGTCTATCTCAGCTTCAATTTTTGGCTTGAAGCATGGCAGAGCGGCGAAAAATCGTGGGGCACATTTTCCATTCCTTTGTGGATGCCCTATTCGATCATGCTTGCCGGGACCGTCATTTTTTTGTTTCTGCATGGTGCGAGAGCCTTCATAGATTGGCAAAAATTGCACAGCCGACAATGTAAGAACAACTATATCCCCGCAGGCATCCCGCATAAAAATTGATTTAGAGAGACGACAAAATGGAAATGCTTATTGGCCTCGGGATGTTCGTTAGTCTCCTGGTGGTGTTGACCTTGGGCGTTCCGATCGCTTATTCGTTATTGTTTGTCGGGATTGGCACATTGCTGGTGGTGAGCGGCGATATCAGTTCTCTCGGTATTGTGGCCAATACCTATTGGAGTTCGGTCACCAACGTTACGCTGACCTCATTGCCTTTATTCATGTTAATGGGGGCGATTATCTCGGCCTCAGGAATGGGCGCGCGTCTCTATAATTCGCTGGCAACCATTTTGCATGGCATACCGGGCGGTCTTGGTGTGGCGACGACAATCGCGTGCACGATCATGGCAACGGTTTCAGGCTCCAGCGTGGCGACTGCCGCAGCGCTCGGCGGCTTTGCCATTTCGGAAATGCGGCGTCATGGTTATCCGGATGCGGAAGCATGTGGCGCGGTGGCGGCTGGCGGAACCCTCGGCATTTTGGTCCCCCCAAGTATTCCCTTGATCGTCTACAGCGTCATCTCCGAACAATCCATCGGCAAGCTGTTTATGGCATCCATCGTGCCGGGCCTCATCATGGCCATGTCCTTTGCGGTTTATCAGGTGGCGATGTCACTTCGGAGAGGTAAACCAGCCGTTGTGGGTACTGAGCAGAAAAGAACCGTGACGGCAATGGAGCGCCTGGCAGCGGTAAAAACAATCGGTCCTTTCGTGGTCTTGATTTCCATCATTCTTGGATCGCTATATTTGGGACTGGCTACGCCGCCCGAAGCGGCTGCACTCGGAACGGTCGTTAGTTTATTACTTTCCGGGATTATTTATCGCGACATGACGTGGGATAAATTTCGCACCATTCTTCTCGGAACCGCTCAAGGCAGTGTAATGATTCTGGTGGTCATCGCCGGCGCTATCGTGTTTGGCTATGTGATGACGACTACGCAAGTGGCAACGGCACTTTCATCCTCGGTTGCGCATGCCCACTTCTCTCCATGGGTGGTCTTTATTTTCATTAATTTATTGCTGCTTTTTCTCGGATGTTTCATGGAGACCATCGCCATTATCGTGATTACGATGCCGATACTTATTCCCATTGTGACCGCTTTTCATTGGGATCTCATCTGGTTTGGCGTCATCGTCGTAATCAATATGGAAATGGCATTGATCCACCCACCGGTCGGTCTCAATTTGTTTGTGGTGCAGAATGTGGCGCGCGATGTCCCTTATCGTCGTATCGTGATCGGAACGCTGCCTTATGTCGGCATTATGATGGCAGTCCTTGCACTGATTGCGTTCTTCCCTGCATTGACCACTCTTTTGCGATGAGGTCTGTAACGCTGCATTCAGAAATAAATAATCAGCAATAAGCAATAAGCAATAACAAAATGCCGGGTCAAATGATTTGACCCGGCATTTTTATTCACTGTCGCTAAACCTGATTCACGCACTTGCCAATGTAGCCTCAACCGCTAATCCGATTTCCAAAATCTTGCGATCATTGCCACCAACAGCGGCCAGCATCAATCCCACCGGCGCATCACCTGCCGCATGGCAAGGCAACGAAAGCGCGCAACCATCGAGAAAATTGATCACCGACGGATTCCGCAAAATCAAGCCGTTGGCCTTGTTATACGCCTCGTCGCTGGCCTCCAGAGCGGCGATAGTCGGTGCCACAATCGGGATAGTCGGCATCAACAATGCGTCGTACCCCGCAATCCTGCGCTCTACCGCTACGATCCATTGCTTGCGTGCCGCAAACAAGTCAATCAAGTCAGCTGCGCTCATCTCCTTGCCACGCAGTATGCGCGAGATCACGCGTGGATCGTACGACGCGGCGCGGTCGGCGATCAGCGTCCGATGCCAGGCGTAGGCTTCGGCTCCGGTGAAACCGCTTTTTGCATTGATGGCAGCCAGTTCGGCAAACTCGGGGATGTCGATTTCTTCAATTAATACACCCGCCTTTTCCAGACGCTGGCGTGCCTTGGCAAACGCTGTTGCAACCTGGCTATCCATACCATCCAGCACCAGAGTGGTTGGTAGCGCCAGACGCAAGCCACGTAGCGAATAAGGCATTAGCGGAAGGATCGGTTCACCGGCGATAATGGCATCAATCGTTGCGCAACAGGTGACGCTATTGGTGATCGACCCTATCGAATCCAGTTGCGCCGATAGCGGCAAAACACCTTGCAGCGATACTCGGCTAGCGGTCGGCTTGAAGCCAGTCAGTCCACACAGTGCAGCGGGAATCCGAATTGAACCGCCAGTATCAGAACCAATTCCGGCAACCGCCATGCCATCGCTGACCGACACAGCCGCGCCGGACGACGAACCGCCGGGAATGCGCCCATTGGCCCGATCCCATGGATTGCGCGGCGTGCCGTAATGTGGATTCATACCAAGACCGGAATAAGCAAATTCGGTCATATTGGTACGCCCAATGATGACTGCACCGGCGGCGGCCAGTCGCTGCACCACTACCGCACTTACCTGCGCTGGCGGCGCATCGTTGAGCGCCACCGACCCAGCCCGCGTAATGCTACCGGCGACATCAAACAGATCCTTGACTGAGATCGGTAAGCCTTCTATCGGTGAGCGAGTCTGGCCGCTGACGCGCAAGATATCCGACGCTTGCGCAGCCGCCCTTGCTGTGACTTGGTAGATTTCGGTGAATACCCGGCTGCCTTCGCCGGACTGCGCCAATGCGCGTTGCAGCGCGGTCTCGGTCAGCGCTGCGGAGCTGGTGGCATTCTGTTGCAGTGCTGCGGACAAAACCTGCAGGGTTGGTAGCGTGTTAGTCATAAGGTCTCGAAAAGGGTGTGATAGCTAATATTTGCTTTTTATGCCACCTCTGGCAATATATCGACTTCGTAATGGTGTCGCAAACTGCGTTGACGGCGCGGATCGAACAACTCCATTGTAAATGACTGTGCCGGACGAATGCCACCAATTGCACCAACAGTTCCGCAAGTCATTCCGCTGCCTGCGGGCAACATTGTGGCGCCGTTAGTATAGCCAGCGATCAGATCCTGCGGCGTGCGCAGTGACGCTAACGGACCTTCCTGATACAGAACTTGTTCGCCGTTTTCTTCGATGTAGGAGCGGATCACCAGTTCGTCCCAATAGTCTGCAACTTCGGCCAGACGCCACGCTGTGTTAGCGACCGGTTTTACGCATAGCTGTTTCGACAGCGCTACGCTATGCGCCTCCAGTTTGCGGTCAGTATGGTCGGAGGCAATGCTGACATAGAGTTCGCCTTCGGCGGCGAAGACAAAGGTTTCGACCTCTCCCGACGAATCTGGGCCAACTACCTGGACTTGGCGCGACTGCGTTAGCTGGTTGCTGGCAATCCGGTAATACAAAGGAACGGCGCTGGGGCGTGAGATGCCGAGTGCCGCCAGTTCCTCTATGTGATGTTCAATGGCGGCGTGGTCGCGCCCGGCCCAACCGGCCACGATTAGCGTGTCGATATCGGTGTCGAGTTGGCGTGAACCTTGTTCGGTGTCGATTTGAAAGGAGATATGCATGATGATTCCAACGTTAAAGAAGACGGCACTGCAACGTGCAAAGCCGTGATGGTGGTGAAATTAGCGGACTTTTTTAATGAACACCAGGACCAGAAACGTTGCGGCTAATTCCAGCCCCGCCACGAAGTAAAGTCCAGAAGCCACGCTACCGGTGGAGGTTTTGAGCGAGCCGATAAGATACGGTGCGACGAAACCAGCCAAATTGCCAATCGAGTTGATGAGTGCGATGCCACCGGCGGCGGCGGTACCGGTAAGGAATGCCGCGGGAATCGACCAGAACACCGGGAAAGCAGCGAGAATACCTGCGGCAGCCAGCGTCAGGGCACACAGCGCCAGCACCGCATTGCCAATAAAGAATCCGGTCAATATCAAGCCAATGCTCGCTACCAAAGTTGCCAATGCACAGTGCAGACGCCGTTCGCCGCTGCGATCAGAATGGATGCCATTCCATATCATGGCGACGGTACCAGCGAGGAAAGGAACTGCCGAAATCAAGCCGATCTGCAAATTACCGACGATGCCGATTTCCTTGATGATGGACGGTGACCAAAAGGCAATCGTGGCGTTGCCGCTAACGACGCAAAAATACACAGCAGCGCATAGCCAAACCCGATAATTACGGCATGCGTCACGTAATGAGGAATGTTTGCTGTCATGGTTTTCCGATGCCAACGCTTTGCTTACAGCCTGTTGCTCTGTCGTACTCAGCCATTTTGCATTGACTGGCTTCTCCGGCAGATAAAGCAATACCAAAATACCGGCGATTACGGAGGGAATCCCTTCCAGCAAAAACAGCCATTGCCAGTTAGCGAAATGACCAACGCCATCCATGCGACTCATGATAAGACCGGCAATCGGGCCACCCACGACGCCAGCAATCGCGAAGGAGGTCATGAACAGGCCATTAACACGCGCCCGCAGAGCTGCCGGAAACCAGTAAGTGAGGTACAGCACTACACCCGGGAAAAAACCGGCTTCGAACACGCCCAGAAAGAATCGAATGACATAAAAGCTGGCGGGTGTCTTGACATACACCATGGCCATTGAGGTCAAACCCCACAGGATCGTGATCCGGGCGAGCGTTTTTCTGGCGCCGATTTTTTCCAGCAACAAATTACTAGGGACTTCAAACAGGAAGTAGCCGATAAAAAAGATACCAGCGCCAAGTCCATAAACGGCCTCACTAAATTGCAAATCCTGCAACATTTGTAATTTGGCAAAGCCGACATTGACCCGATCTATCCATGCCAGTACGAACAGAAATACCAGAAACGGAATCAGCCGCCAGGCAATTTTCTTGTAGGTATCTTCCAACGCATTGTTCGCTAGTTTGATGTTGTTGCTCATGTGATGTCACCTGAAAAGGAAGTTGCTTCGCAGCCGTTAGCGAAGGATTGCGCGGTGTTTCTATGATCACCGTCACCGGTAGTACAGATCTGTCTATCGGATGAATTGAGTATGCGTAACGACCAGACGCCTGTCCAACAAGAAATTGTCAGCGCAGGCGATTGAAAAAGCTTATGAGCAAAAGTGGGGAGGTTTATGGAAGTTTAAGAGGATCTGTTCCTCTTATGGTGCGGGGCCTGATCAGGCAAGCGGGAAAGGCAGTTCCAGCGGTTCGGACGGTAATCTGGCGATTTCCGGTCCCCAATTCAGTGCGAATTCGGACGCGGTTTCCTGCGCGATGCTGGCAATGGTCTCGGTCAGCGCATTTTCTGGATCGTTGCGAAACGAGGCCATCAGCAGCAAAGCGGGGAACTCAGCATCCACCCGCAGCAGTTGCAAACTGCCATCATTGAGCTCACGCTGGATGATGGCAGGCGGCACTACGGCAACGCCGAACCCATCGCTGACCAGTCGTATCATGGTGGCCACGGAGGTAATGCAATTGATATGCAGCGAGCCACGTTCGCTGTTGGAAAACAGTTGTTTGATGATACTGTGCGGTCCCGAATTGCGGGCAAAACTGACCAGCGGAAAGGCAGCCAGATCGGACAAGGTCAGGGTTTCGTTGCCGATCTCCAACTTGCTGCTGCCAACCCAGCGCATCGGCAATTCGCACAGCTTGAAATTGCGTACATTGAGCGCGATCACTGGCTCTGCCAGCAGAACCAAATCCAGGTCACCCTTGCTGAACTGCTCGCTAAGATGAATAGTGGTATCGCTGGCGATTTCAATTTCCAGTTGAGGAAACAGTTTGTGAATACGTCCAATCAGGTCCGGAAACCAGCTATGTACGATGGATTCGATCACGCCAATCCTGATTACGCCAGAATAGTTATCACGGGCCGACATGTCGTCCTTCATTTCGCGCATCAGCTTGACGATACGTTCTGCATACACCAACGCCTTGCTACCGTCAGTAGTCAGGGCAACCTCACGTGCGCCACGATCAAACAGGCGCAGACCGAAATCCTGCTCCAGCGTGGCAATGCGGCTTGATACCGCAGCTTGCGTGGTGTGCAATTTTTCCGCTGTCAGCCGAAAATTTTTCAATTTCGCCAGCCAGACGAAGGTTTCGAGGAAACGGGTGTTCATCTGTCTATCGGTAATCTGTTATAGGTAAGGCATTAGTTTAGCTTAACAGGAAAGCATGAGGGGTGAAGAATGACGACCTAGCTGCGCTCGATTCTGATTTAATGCTGCTTAAGCGCTGAAGGAATTTATCGATCATGTCCATGTGATTCTGTAAAATTGTAGGTACTGGCAGCCTGTAGCTGCCAGCTTCCTTGCTACAAGTCTTAAAGCAAATTCATCTTTCTCGCCGCCTCACGCAACTCACCCCGAAAATCGGGATGGGCAATGCCGATCAGTTCCTCGGCGCGCTGTCGGGCCGATTTTCCGCGTAATTGCGCTACGCCGTATTCGCTCACCACATAATTCACATCATTCTTGCTGGTACTGACATGCGTGCCTGCGGTCAGTGTGGGGACAATCCGGGAGATGGTTTGATCCTTCGCGGTGGCAGGCAGGACGATAAAAGACTTTCCGCCGTTTGACCGATTTGCCGCACGTACGAAATCTGTTTGACCACCGGTACCGGATACTGGACAGAACCCCAATGTTTCCGAACCACACTGGCCGATCAGGTCTACTTGCATCGTCGCATTGATGGTGACAAGATTGTCGTTCTGGCCAGCGAGATATGGATCGTTCGTGAAATCGGCAGGATGCATCTCCAGCACCGGATTGCGATGCATGAACTGATAGAGTTTTTTGGAGCCGAGCGCAAACGTGGCGAGCATCTTGCCCGGATGCATATTTTTCCGCTTATTGGTGACAGCGCCTGATTCAACTAGCGTCATCAGACCATCACCGAGCATTTCGGTATGAATGCCAAGGTCACGCTTGTGGGTTAATTGCATCACCACTGCATCGGGGATGCCACCGTAACCAATTTGCAGCGTGTCACCATCATTGATCATATCCGCGACGTATTTGCCGATTGCTTCCTGTACCGGGCCAATTTTAGGTAAACCGACTTCTGGCAGCAGCTCCTCACTTTCAACAATGGCCGCGACCTGCGAAATATGGACGCGACAATTACCGTAGGAATACGGCACATTCGGATTGACTTCAAGAACGATCGCACGGGCCTTTTCAATCGCAGCCATGGTGTAGTCCGCGGCTAGACCGAGTGAGAAATAACCTTCCTCATCCATCGGCGAGGCCATGCTAAAAACAACATCGGCGGGCGAGAGTCCTTGCCGAAGCAAACTGGGTAACTCGGCAAAATAGGCGGGTATATAGTCGGTCCAGCCAGCCTGACCTCCGGCGCGTGACGCCGGGCCAAAGAAATACGCAACGTGGCGCACATGATCCGTCGTCTCATGGTCGTAATAGCCGTACTTTCGCAATGGAAGAATCTGAGATATGCGCACGTCCAGAAAATCCCGACGCTGCTCGGAGAGTGCCGTCAGCAGCTTTGGTGGCTCAGCAGAACCGGTCGGTACGACAATGGTGTCGCCATTATGAACAAGACGAACGGCGTCGTCGGCACTTAGACGTTTTTCCTGATATTTTTGATCGAACGACATGTGGATCTCCTCATTATTTTGTTATATTTATATTGTCTTATGATGTCTTATTTTTCGGTATTACTGGTGCGGCAATAGCCAGAGACTATTTTGAGGCGTGGTGGTCGGCAAGCGCCCTGCTTTCACGCCGCGATTTTAGTTCCGTCAGGTCGCTTGCTTATACGCCCTGACTTCAGTCAAAACATGCATCAGAACGTATCGCCAGGCACGCGTACCCATCCCTCCATCAACACCCGTGCGCTGCGGCTCATGATCGCTTTGGTCACCGTCCATTCATCGTTGTTCTGGACAGCTTCTGCACCCACCCGCAAGGTACCTGAAGGATGTCCGAAACGCACTGCACTTAACGCGCCACCGCCAGCGGCGAGGTTCACCAGCGTGCCGGGTATCGCTGCGGCGGTCCCGATGGCAACCGCTGCCGTACCCATCATGGCGTGATGGAGTTTGCCCATCGACATCGCCCGAACCAGCAAATCGATGTCGCCAGTCTCAACCGGTTTACCACTGGAGGAAACGTAGGCAGCGGGTTTGGCGATGAAGGCAACCTTTGGTGTATGTTGACGATTAGCCGCTTCGTCAATGTGCTTGATGAGTCCCATGCGTACCGCGCCATGCGCACGAATGGTTTCAAACAGGGCCAATGCCTTGTCATCGCTATTGATCGCATCTTGTAGTTCAATGCCGGTGTAGCCGATCGCTTCTGCGTTGACGAAAATGGTCGGTATACCCGCATTGATCATCGTCACTTTGAGCGTGCCGACGCCCGGCACTTCGAGGTCGTCGGTGAGGTTGCCGGTCGGGAACATTGATCCACCCGCGCCCTCTTCGTCGGCTGCTGGTGAGATGAATTCCAGCTGGACTTCGGCGGCGGGAAAGGTCACACCGTCAAGCTCAAAGTCACCAGTTTCTTGCACGCTGCCGTTGGTGATCGGTACATGCGCGATGATGGTCTTGGCGATGTTCGCCTGCCAAATACGTACCGTTGCCATGCCGTTTTGTGGAATGCGACTGGCGTCCACCAAGCCGTTACTGATCGCAAACGAACCAACTGCGGCAGACAGATTGCCACAGTTTCCGCTCCAGTCAACGAATGCTTTATCGATGGCTACCTGACCGAACAAGTAATCGACATCGTGATCGGGCTTGCTGCTTTTGGACAGAATAACCGTCTTGCTGGTACTTGAGGTCGCTGCACCCATGCCGTCAATCTGTTTGCCGTAAGGATCCGGGCTGCCAATGACGCGCAGCAATAACGCGTCGCGTGCAGCGCCCGGCACTTGCGCTGCTTCTGGTAGGTCTTGCAGGCGGAAGAACACGCCTTTGCTGGTACCGCCGCGCATGTAGGTGGCGGCAATTTTGATTTGGGGCACGTGGGTCATGGTGATGTTTCCTGAGTTGTCTTGAGTGGTCATGCGCGGCACATTTTTGCGCCGCGCAAGATGTCAAACCGTCTATCGGGATAGTGCTGCCTGGCTAGCTTTTTAGCTAACTTATTAGGCAGATTGTTGGCCAGACTGTTTGCAACTTATTATGCAGTTGCCGACGACTCCAGAAAGTCCTGAGCGAAACGTTGTAGCACGCCGCCCGCTTCGTAGATCGACACTTCTTCCGCGGTATCGAGGCGGCAAGTGACCGGCACTTCCACACGTTCGCCGTTCTGTCGGTTGATAACCAGCGTCAGCGTCGTACGTGGTGTACGCTCGCCAATCACGTCGAAGGTTTCGGTACCGTCGATGCTCAAGGTAAGGCGGTTGACGCCCGGCTTGAACTCCAGCGGCATCACGCCCATACCGACCAGATTGGTGCGGTGAATACGCTCAAAACCTTCAGCAGCAATCGCTTCTACACCCGCCAGACGCACGCCTTTAGCGGCCCAGTCACGTGAGGAGCCTTGACCGTAGTCGGCACCGGCGATAATGATCAATGGTTGTTTACGCTCCATGTAAACTTCAATGGCCTCCCACATGCGCGTAATCTTGCCTTCTGGCTCAACGCGGGTCAGCGAGCCTGCTTTGACTTTGCCGTTTTCCAACACCATTTCGTTTTTCAGTGTCGGATTGGCGAAGGTCGCACGCTGCGCCGTGAGGTGATCGCCGCGATGGGTAGCGTAGGAGTTAAAATCCTCTTCAGGCAAACCCATCTTAGCCAAATATTCACCGGCCGCGCTATTGAGCATGATTGCGTTCGATGGCGACAAATGATCGGTGGTGATGTTGTCACCCAAGACCGCCAACGGACGCATACCTTTCATCGTACGCTCGCCAGCCAGTGCGCCTTCCCAATACGGCGGACGACGAATGTAGGTCGTCTCTGGACGCCAGTCATACAACGGACTGACTTTCTCACCGTTATCGGCAACCACGGCGAACATGGGCTCGTAGACTTTGCGGAACTGTTCCGGCTTCACGCTGGAAGCGACGATGGCATCGATTTCTTCGTCAGACGGCCAGATATCTTTCAGCGTCACAGCGTTGCCAGCGGCGTCGATACCCAGGACATCTTTTTCAATATCGAAACGGATCGTGCCAGCAATCGCGTAAGCCACCACCAATGGTGGGGACGCCAGAAACGCTTGCTTGGCATACGGATGAATACGACCATCGAAGTTGCGGTTGCCCGAAAGAACAGCGGTAGCGTAAAGATCGCGATCCAATACTTCCTTCTGGATGACTGGATCAAGCGCGCCACTCATACCGTTGCAAGTGGTACAGGCAAAGGCGACAACGCCGAAGCCGAGTGTTTCCAACTCCGACAATAGCGCGGCTTCTTCCAGATACAGTTTGACCGTTTTGGATCCCGGAGCCAGCGAGCTTTTTACCCATGGCTTGCGCGTCAGACCGCGGGCATTGGCATTACGCGCTAACAAGCCTGCGGCAATCATGTTGCGCGGGTTGTTAGTGTTGGTGCAACTGGTGATGGCAGCGATGATTACGGCACCGTCTGGCATCAGACCGGGCTCGTTTTCTACCTTGCCGCTGATACCACGCGCAGCCAGTTCGGAGGTTGGCACGCGGCTGTGTGGATTGGATGGCCCCGCGATATTACGTACTACCGAAGACAGATCGAAATGGATGACGCGTTCGTACTCGGCATGCTTCAGGCTGTCAGCCCACAGGCCAGTGGCTTTGGCGTAGAGTTCGACCAGTTTGACCAACTCATCATCACGACCGGTCAGTTTGAGGTATTTAATGGTTTGCTCGTCGATGTAAAACATCGCAGCGGTCGAACCAAACTCGGGTGCCATGTTGGCGATGGTGGCACGGTCGCCCAGCGTCAGATGGGATGCGCCTTCACCATAAAATTCGAGGTAAGACGATACAACCTTTTGCGCACGCAAAAACTCGGTCAGCGCCAGCACGATGTCTGTGGCAGTAATACCCGGCTGCGGTTTGCCGCTCAGTTGGACACCAATGATGTCGGGCAGACGCATCCAGGATGCGCGACCCAGCATGACGCTTTCAGCTTCCAGACCACCAACACCGATGGCGAGCACGCCCAACGCATCGACCATCGGCGTGTGACTATCGGTACCGATCAGCGTGTCAGGGAAAGCGACGCCATCTTTTACCTGCACCACCGGCGACATGCGCTCAAGATTGATCTGGTGCAGAATACCATTGCCCGGAGGAATCACGTCAACGTTTTTGAACGCCTTTTTGGTCCAGTTGATGAAATCAAACCGGTCTTCGTTACGACGGTCTTCGATGGCGCGGTTTTTATCGAACGCGTCCTTATCGAAGCCACCGCGCTCAACGGCTAACGAGTGATCGACCACCAATTGGGTTGGGACGACGGGGTTGACCAGCGATGGGTCACCGCCTTGGGCGGCAATCGCGTCGCGCAGTCCTGCAAGGTCGACCAGTGCGGTCTGACCGAGGATGTCATGACACACGACACGCGCTGGAAACCATGGAAAATCCAGGTCGCGCTTACGCTCGATGAATTGCTGCAGGGATGCAGTCAGCGTCGCAGGGTCGCAACGACGCACGAGGTTCTCGGCCAGCACGCGTGACGTGTACGGCAGTTTATCGTAAGCACCGGGCGAGATGGCATCGACCGCGGCCCGCGTATCGAAGAAATCTAGCTTGGTACCGGGAAGGGGTTTGCGATTTTCTGTATTCATGGCTCAGTCGGGAAAGAGGAGAATGCTCAGGTTTTAGGCGTTACTTACTGTCCTTGGTCGACCCGAGCGGCAAAGCGTCCGGGTCGATGTTCCTGCTTTTTATTAGTACGCGTATTGCTGAAAAATTGCTAAAAAAACGATTAGCGTTTGTCGATCGGTACGAATGCCAAATCGTCTGGTCCGACATAATTGGCAGATGGACGAATAATCTTGTTATCGATACGCTGCTCGATCACGTGTGCGGCCCAACCGGAGGTACGGGAAATCACAAACAGCGGCGTGAACATCGCTGTCGGTACACCCATCATATGGTAAGAAACGGCTGAAAACCAGTCCAGATTCGGGAACATTTTCTTGACTTCCCACATCACGGTTTCCAGACGTTCAGCAATGTCAAACATAGCTGTCGAACCAGCTTCCGCTGATAAATTGCGTGCAACTTCTTTAATTACTTTGTTGCGTGGATCGGATACGGTATAGACCGGATGACCAAACCCAATCACGACTTCCTTGTTCTCTACCCGGCTTCTGATATCCGTTTCTGCTTCGTCCGGATTATCGTAACGTTTCTGAATTTCAAAAGCTGCTTCATTCGCACCACCGTGCTTTGGACCGCGCAAAGCGCCGATTCCACCAGCGATCGCGGAGTAAAAATCTGAGCCTGTACCGGCGATAACACGGCTAGTGAAGGTGGAGGCATTGAATTCATGCTCTGCGTATAGGATCAGCGAAACGTGCATCGCTTTTTCCCATTCGGCGGATGGCTTTACACCATGCAACAGATGCAGGAAATGGCCGCCGATAGACTCATCATCGGTTTCAACTTCGATGCGCTTGCCGTTGGTGCTGAAGTGATACCAATACAGCAGCATCGAGCCGAATGATGCCATCAAGCGGTCCGCGATGTCGCGTGCGCCCGGCGCATTGTGGTCATCTTTTTCTGGCAATGTGCAGCCAAGCACCGAGACACCGGTGCGCATCACGTCCATCGGGTGCGAGGCGGCGGGCAGCGCTTCCAGCGCGGCCTTGACGCTAGCTGGCAAGCCGCGTAGAGATTTCAGTTTCGCCTTGTAGCCTTTCAGTTCTGCGGCAGTCGGCAACTTGCCGTGCACTAACAGATACGCGATTTCCTCGAATTCGCAGGTATTGGCGATATCCAGAATGTCATAACCACGATAGTGCAGATCGTTGCCGGTTTTGCCGACGGAACACAGCGCAGTGTTACCTGCAGTGACGCCGGACAGCGCGACAGATTTTTTTGGCTTGAAAGGGGTTACTTGAGCTTCACTCATTTTTTGATTCCTGATAGAAAAGAATTGGTGTAATCGGTAAATTGTAGTCAGTGCTACGCTTTATTTCCCAGCAACAAATTTCTCAACCGTCCGCCGCAAACATCACGAAGGTTCGGGTCACCTGGATGGGAATGAGAGATAACGCTGCCGGGTCGGCTTTGCGCCTATCCTTTTATTTTTTCTGGGCGGCAAATAAGGCATCCAGATGCTGCTCGAAATCGTGATAGTTGATCCGGTCATACAATTCCATGCGCGTTTGCATGGTATCGACTACGTTCTTTTGCGTGCCATCGCGGCGGATGGCGGTGTAGACGTTTTCGGCGGCCTTGTTCATGGCACGGAAGGCAGACAGCGGATACAGCACCAAACCAACATCAGCTGATTTCAGCTCATCGACCGTGAACAAAGGCGTGGAACCGAATTCAGTAATGTTTGCCAACACCGGCACTTTGACAGCGGCGGCAAATTGCTTATACATTGCCAGCTCAGTGATCGCTTCAGGAAAGATCATGTCGGCACCCGCTTCGACACAGGCCATCGCCCGATCCAGCGCGGATTCCAGTCCCTCAACCGCGAGCGCATCGGTACGCGCCATGATGACGAAATTGTCGTCGGTACGTGCATCAACTGCAGCTTTGATACGGTCAACCATTTCCTGCTTGCTGACGATTTCTTTATTCGGACGGTGACCGCAGCGCTTGGCACCGACCTGGTCTTCAATATGGATCGCTGCTGCTCCAAATTTGATCATCGATTTGACGGTACGTGCGACGTTGAAAGCACTTGAACCAAAACCAGTATCGACATCCACCAACAATGGGAGATCGCACACGTCAGTGATACGGCGCACGTCGGTCAGTACATCATCCAAATTGGAGATACCGAGGTCTGGCAAGCCGAGCGAACCGGCTGCGACACCGCCACCGGAAAGATAAATCGCCTTGAAACCGGCGCGCTTGGCCAGCAATGCGTGATTAGCGTTGATCGCGCCCACAACTTGTAACGGGGACTCTTCTTGCATCGCCTTGCGGAAGGCTGCACCTGCGGAATAACTCATGTTTTCTCCTTATGGATCGCAAACTTGTTTCATGCAGAGATCTGCAATTCTAATACCGCTAAACTCTGCAACAACCATGCCAACTAAATAGCTCGTTTTAGAAAACCCGGATGAATGTTGAATAAGTCATTAAAATCAACATCTTGGAATGAAGTACCAAGGGCGATTCGTTGTAATTTAATGATTTATTTAACAATAAATGTTTCAATTTTTGTTTCAAATAATGTTTCATTAAAATGATGAAACATTATTTGAAACAAAATGGAACATCGCACTCACACATGAAAATGCCATTGAACAACATTCGTGCCGCTCAGCGCCACTCAGCGCCATTCAGCGTTATCAATAGCAATGACTGCCGATGATTGCCATTGAACATCACTGAGCTGGATCAACCGCCTTACCGGACATTATTTATTACGCCAAGGTAACATCAACAATACTGATTGGCATAAGTTGGCATAAAAATGAAGAAAGAAGAAAGAGCAATGACAACGATTGAACTACCTTTTCGAGCGACAACAGCGCAGGCATGCCACTGGCTTGCGCAGCAAACCGGATCACCGTGGACATTGGCACGCATGATAGAGAGCGGCTTGACGCCTTACGTCTGGCTGGAATATGACACCGAGTATCCAGCGCTGTTTGGTGATGCCAACGGCGGTTATCCGGCACCGATTTTTTTCGAAGGTGATACGCAGCGACTTGCCGCCGGTAGCGAAGATGTACTCATCACGATTACTAAAGATGTCTATCGGATAGTGGCGCAACTCAAACCTCCAGGTTTTAGGAGGGCTTTGCACGAGTTACGTTTTCTAAAAAAAGATCTGGAGCGCCTGACAAGCAAACTCAAACGTGAGGAAGACGCCAAGACCAAGGCCGACGCAAAAGCCAAGTCCGAACCAATCAGCGCCGACGGCGCAAAGGAATCACAAAGTGGCATCAACAAAGATCAAGCATTGATCGCATTTGCCAGCCTGGTAAAAATTGATCTACAGAAGGCGCTTGACGCTGGCGGTGGCATATTTGGCGATGATGGAGCAAGAGTTAAAGCGAGTACTAAAAAAGCAAAAAACAAAGCTGTGTGGAATCCGATTACGTTGGCGCTGGGATTGAACGACGTGTATCGAGTGCCAATGCCACATCTAAAACGTGCATTTAATACACATGATTTTTTAGCCGAATGGTCTAACGAATGGAACCAGGCTCTCGTGCTATTGGGCAAATAAAACGCCAACCGTGATGGTGGCGACAAAACGCCTGAAACACCATCCTTTCATCCGAAGAAGTCTCGCAATGTGAATTTTGAAATTTTCATGAACAACTGTTCGACTTCCGGCGACCACTCACGCCATTGCAATGGCGTCACAATATGCCTTTTTACCCCACAGAATGTGGCAGAAACTGCGCATCCGCAAATATTCAGAAACGCGCAGTTTCGCAAATCATAAATTACACGTAAAGTGGAACCTAATGCTAAGTAAATACCACAAATCGTTGATTGTTTATCCACGCCATGGAAATTACCCTCGTCTATATGTACTCACTCAAAATAGAAGTTGGTCGACGACTAAAGCAAGCAAGAGAAGCTACCGGAAAAACGCTGGTCGAAACCTGCGCAGAAGTCCCGGGACTTTCACCTACGAGACTGTCAAACTGGGAAAATGGGACGCGAACAGCTGACCTCCAAATTGTCAAAAAACTAGCAAAAATATATCTGACCGGCGCTAGTTACCTGATGACTCTGGAGGATGAGCCACCAGATCCAAGATCAACCTTATTGATCACGCTATACAGGGCAACTGATATTCGCGGGCAAGAAGCAATTTTGCGCGTTGCTGAAATGGAATCGAAATATACGGTGATCCTTCAACTGCCCCCACCTGCAGACGAGAACAAACCTCCAGAACAACCTCAAAATCCTGACAGTTGATAAACCAGCATAAAAATTAACGAGACGAACCCACCGACAAGGTGGGTTTTTTTTAACAAAAATATAGTAGGTGTGGATATTTCTATTTACTTAATCCACATTAGGTGTAATATAAAGCTTAGCAGATTTTGAGGCAATCAACAGTTTGATGAAACTTTATCCACCACACTCAATACTTTGTTGCCTTAATCAGGGGATCGCAGCGATATGACGAATAGTAATTTGATACTGGAGATGTGAAACGAAACGAAAAGTAACGACAGTACGGCTTGAGCTTTTTTGAATACATTTAAGTTAATGATTTGCTGCTAGGTATTTTTGTAACCGAAGACAGAATCTACGCCCAATACAGAAATGGCTGCCTCGTATACTCTTTCGTTCGCACACATCAACATCAATGAAGAGCGATGAGGCGCATGGCGGAATACTTCCCGCACACGCTTTACCGCTACAAGAGTGCCGGTTAGCTCTACAACGACGAACGGCGCATCCTGTGCATGATTGCGTTGATGATAGTCAATAACGCGATTAACAACTTCCATGGCAAGTGAATTAACTTGCGCCTCGTCCTTGGACGGTCCCGTCAGTGTGCCAATGGCAATGCCAACTACCAAACTTTTATTGTCTATGCGTGCTTCAAATGCGGTCAACGATGCTAACCCTCCTAATTCCTCCCCATCTGCAGGAGGTAAAAAAGTACTATTAATTTTCATTTCGTAGCTCCAAAAAAAAACGTTCATCACGTACCCGCGGATGCCATTTTTTGTCAATCGCAACACACTAGGGCCACTTTTTAAAGAGTCTTAAAAACTGTGACGCATTTAAATAAAATGATTAGCGATGAAGAAGTTTGTCGGTAACAGCTGCGTAATACCTAGTATCGATTTGACGTGCTTTTAGTATCAATAATAAGCGGCACAAGTTCTAGATAGTGCGTTATGCGGCCAGGTCTTTCAGTGGCATGCTTATTTATGTTCTGGTAGTACATTCAACACGTGGGCAAAGATCGCTGACACGTTTTTAATGAAGCCATTGTATGAGTGCTTTGAAACGTGCATCACACGCGTTTAACAAATTTAAGTAATTTCCTATAGCCTCCTTCCGCGATAACTGGCCCTATTTAAGCACAACGATATTTAAAATATCTCAACACAAATGTGGCCACGATCACTGCCTACAAAAAACGTTCTTGAATGGATGTTTGGGATAACCACCTCTGCAACAGCGCCACGATCCACACCGATGGATAAGATCACGACATTTGTAAGGACCCGCGTTGGTTGTACAAAGGGCGCGTCGACTCTGTGGATGTGGGCAAGTCAAGCCGGATATTTAATCATTCAGCATTTGAGATTGACATCGACGACCTGACGGGTCGCGTCGAAATAGCAACTCTATCCAACACTCCCCTTCTACATTTCCATACAGCAACGTTACGGATTGCTACTAAGCAATGTATAGAAATACCTCTGACCACTCTCCATCGTTGCGGCATCAACATTTTCGATGCTTGTAAGTTTACGTAAGTTTATAACAAGATTTGTGTAAGGTTACGGCCCCACACTCCACACGCGCAGGCTCGCACAACAAGCGCGCATTACAAGCACGCATAACAAGCACGCATGAAGACTATTTGGTATTTAGCCCGTCTAAAAATTGCAATCTGGGAAAAACCCGACTGGCATCAAGGTCGCTAAATAACAGCACAGCAGATTGCAGAGTTAGATTTAACAATTTTAATAATGAAGGAGACAGGCATGGCGATCAGCATTGCAGCAGGAAAAGTGGCCTCACGCAGCATCACTGCGGACGAGAGAAAAGTCATTTTTGCGTCATCACTTGGCACAGTATTCGAATGGTATGATTTTTATTTATACGGCGCGCTGGCGGCGATTATCGCTAAACAGTTTTTTGCTGGCACGGACTCCAACACAGCATTTATTTTTGCGTTGCTGGCATTTGCTGCGGGATTTATCGTGCGCCCATTTGGCGCTTTGGTATTCGGCCGTCTGGGCGACATGATCGGTCGGAAATATACATTTCTGGTAACGATCCTGATCATGGGACTGTCGACCTTTGTGGTCGGCATTTTGCCTAACTACAACTCTATTGGCATTGCCGCACCAATCATTTTGGTCGCTTTGCGTATCTTGCAAGGTCTTGCGGTCGGTGGAGAATATGGCGGAGCCGCCACGTATGTCGCCGAGCATGCGCCCGATGACAAGCGTGGTTCGTTTACTGCATGGATCCAAACAACAGCGACACTGGGATTATTTTTGTCTCTATTAGTCATCCTTGGTACACGTACGGCGATGGGTGAAGAAGCATTCGCTGACTGGGGCTGGCGCATTCCGTTCCTTTTGTCGATCGTTTTACTCGGCGTTTCGGTCTGGATTCGCTTATCCATGAGCGAGTCCCCTGCTTTTGTGAAAATGAAAGCGGAAGGTAAAGTCTCCAAAGCACCGTTGACCGAAGCATTCGGCCAATGGAAAAATATGAAGCTGGTCATTTTAGCTTTGTTTGGTTTGACCGCAGGTCAAGCCGTGGTCTGGTACACAGGTCAGTTTTACTCGCTATTCTTCCTGACGCAAACGCTTAAAGTTGACGGTCCAACTGCCAACATTCTGATTGCAATGTCTTTATTACTTGGCACGCCCTTTTTCTTGATTTTTGGCTCGTTGTCGGACAAGATTGGTCGCAAGCCAATTATTATGGCGGGTTGCCTGATAGCGGCACTGACGTACTTCCCAATCTTTTCGGGCTTGACGCACTATGCCAATCCAGCACTCGAAGCAGCTCTGAAAAGCGCACCGGTCACCGTCACAGCAGATCCGGCGACTTGTCAGTTCCAGTTCAATCCAACTGGTACCAAGAAGTTCACTTCTTCCTGCGACATCGCCAAAGCCAAGCTGTCTGCCATGTCGGTTAATTATGAAAACGTCGCAGGCGCGCCGGGTTCAGTAGCAACCGTCAAGATCGGCGATAAAACGCTCACTTCGTACGACGCAAATGGTTTATCGAAAGCAGATGCTACGGCTCAGGACAAAACGTTCTCCGCTGCGTTGTCCAGCAACGTCAAAGAGGCAGGTTATCCGATCAAAGCAGATCCAGCAGAAATCAACAAACCGATGGTCTTGTTACTACTGTTCATCCTGGTGGTCTACTGCACGATGGTGTATGGTCCAATTGCGGCGATGCTGGTCGAGATGTTCCCTACTCGCATCCGCTACACATCAATGTCATTGCCATATCACATCGGTAACGGCTGGTTCGGCGGTCTGTTGCCAACTACGGCGTTTGCTCTGGTTGCTTTCAAAGGCGATATTTATTATGGACTGTGGTATCCAATTGTGATCGCTATCGGTACTTTCCTGATCGGCATGCTGTTCGTAAAAGAAACTGTGAATAACGATATCTACGCGGAAGAGCGCTAGTCCGATAAGAGACCGCAAAGTTAATCAAAAAAAGTAATCGATGTCCTGCTCCACATCATCAAATAGCAACACGATCATGTGGAGCAAGTCATCTTCAATTCAGTTATTTTTAAACGCCTCTGCGACACAATGATCAAGAGTGGGTTGCATCAGTGAGAATACATAGGCAATAGCTGAGCGTCCACGATTACTTGCTCACTTCTGGCGTGCGATCGATGAATGGCGTGCTCTTCTTTATATCCGGAGTGGGTGCAAGCACTGCAATATAACTTCCAAAAAAAACGCATCAAGCAAGAACTAACCTGCTTAATGCGCTTAAAGAAACACCTTCAACTCCGCTGATTATTTATCCCGCTTTACTTGTCCCGCATTACTTATCTATAAACTGCTCATTACCGACAATGCCAATTTTGGTGACACCAAGCCGTTGCGCCGATGCCATCACGGCGGCAACCGATTTGTACTCCACCAGTTTGTTCGGCCGCAAATGCACTTCATCCACATTTCCCATCGCTGCTACCGCCTGCAATTTACTTTCCAGCTCGGCCTTGCTTGCCATTAGGGCTCCGTTCCACAGCACATTTCCCGTTGAATCAATATCCACGGTATCAACAATCGGCGGTGCTGATTGTACTGGTGGATTACCAGTCGGCATGTTCAACTTTATTGCATGATTCTGGATTGGAATCGTGATAATCAACATGATGATGAGGACCAGCATGACGTCAATCAATGGCGTCATATTCATTTCCATCATCGGTTCCGGATCGTTACCGTTTCCACCAGATGAACCAATATTCATACCCATACTTTGCTCCCTGTTATTGGCGCGGTGGCGGTTCGGTGATGAAACCAATCTTGGCGATCCCGGCCCGCTGCGCGGTCAAGATCACTTTGCCGATATATTCATATTTGGTTTGCTGATCGCCGCGAATGTGCAACTCTGGCTGTGGCACGATGACCGCCACCAGCTTCAGCTTCGCCAACAGTTGCGCGGTGTTCGGCACTAGTTGCTCGTTCCAGAACATGTCGCCATGCTTGTTCACCGCCAGATTGATATTCTCCGGTTTGGTGACATAAGGTTGATCAGTTTCGCTCGGAAGCTTGACCGGAATCGTGTGCGTGACGACCGGAATCGTTATCAGAAAAATGATCAGCAACACCAACATAACGTCTACCAGCGGCGTCGTGTTAATCGTGCCGATCACTTCGTCTTCGTCCCCATCGGAAGAGCCGAGTGACATACCCATGATTAGCCAACCTTTTTCTTGATGCTAGCAATTTGACCCGCAGAACTCGTCGACATCACACCGCTCAACAAGACCGAGTGCAGATCGGCGCTAAACGAACGAATCTCTTCCATCGCGCTTTTGTTACGACGTACCAACCAGTTGTAACCCAGCACAGCAGGAACGGCGACTGCCAAACCGATGGCGGTCATGATCAGCGCTTCACCGACCGGTCCAGCAACTTTATCAATCGATGCCTGACCAGCGATACCGATGGCGGTCAACGCATGGTAAATCCCCCATACCGTACCAAACAGACCAACGAACGGTGCTGTTGAACCAACTGTCGCCAGAAAAGCCAGACCATCTTGCAAACGGCTTTGCACCTTTTCGACTGAACGCTGGATCGACATTGTGATCCAGGTATTGAGATCAATTTGCTCTAGCAATGCACCATCGTGGTGTTCGGTCGAGGTACTGCCGGTCTGGGCAATAAAATGATAGGCGCTGGCTGGCTTGAGACCTGCAATCGCCACTTCGACGCTAGGTGCTTTCCAGAAATTGTTCTTCGCATCTTTAGCCTGACCCATCAATTTCACTTGCTCGATCAACTTGGTGATGATGATATACCAACTGCCCATCGACATCAGGACCAGAATAATCAGCGTACCGCGTGCCACAAAATCGCCGCCCTTCCATAAGGCATCAAGTCCGTATGGATTACTGACCGTTTCCGTCGTGGCCGGAAGCGGCGGTGGCATTGGGTTGGCGCTGATGCCCGATGCCGCTACCTCCGCGGTATTAGTAGTTACTGTGGAAGTGGAATCTGCTGCCGATGTAATGGCTGAAGTTCCAGCCGATGCCGATGTCTGCGCCACAGCCAGCGGAGCGGAGAGTGTCGCAGCAGTGATCATGACAACGACAACAAATGCGGATAGGCGATTACGAGGTGTAGACATACGAGTACTCCAAATTGTATAAATGAGATTGCTGAAAAGACGAACAAAGGTGTACTACTTCAGACTGCTTATTCCAGCTTCCAGACATACTGCATTCTTGTCGTAGACGCGATTGCCTGTCCATCGGCCATCGCGGGGACAAAGTGACAAAGGCTCCACGCTTTCATGGTCGCCCGGTCCAGATCTCTGAAGCCGCTGCTTTTTTCTACTACAGCATCAAGAACATTGCCATCAGCACCGATAGACAGTTTGACGTTAACCACGCCCTCTTCTTCATTTTGCAATGACGCTCTTGGGTAAGCTGGTTTTTCGCAATTTCCCGCTACTTTTGCGCTGGTATGGGATGGCGTTGCAGGACCTGTCGCTGCGGCAGATGGTTGCGCGGTTGACGTCGGCAAGTCCGGCGTGGATGGTTTGACATTGGTGACCGCTGCAATCACGTTCACCTGTGGTTGGGGCTGCACTTTCACCTCAGGCGGCGGTACAAACGGTGGTGGTGGCGCGACTGTTTTTGGTGGTGGCGGTACTGGTTTAGCTGGTGGTGGCGGTGCTGGTGGCTTGATCTCTTCCACGATCTTGGTTTCGACCGGTTGTTGAATCACTTCAACAACCTTACGTGCAAGGCCCGTAAGAAGTGCATACACAAGGGCCACATGCAAAATAACCACCACACTGATGCCGACTACATTCCTGGAAGGTTTTTTTCCATCCTGCGTGAAATCCATACCTCTTTCCTCCGTTACATCGTTGTTCAATTGCTGAAAAATTCTGCAACCAATTCTGCACATTAGTACGCCAGCAAGTGATCAATTGCCCGCTCCACAACGACAAGACCAAATGGGGTCATCTCGTTATGGAACGGGCGCAAGCCAATCACTAATGACTCATTAAGAAATCCTCGAAAAAACGATTGAGGATTCCAAACAATCGGCTACTTAAATGCATAGTTCGCGCGCACAAAGAAAGCCCGACCGATTGCGTCGCCATAACGTGCGTCGTAACCGTACTGGAAGTTATCGGTCACGTTGGAGGCGGGTGGATCGGTATTGAACAGATTTTTGATACCGGCAGTCAATGTCAGGTTTTTAAACCCGGCGTAGGTTCCAGACAGGTTGTAGCGGGTGTACGAACCAACGTGATGATTGAAACCTTCCGCGACGGAGCTGCCGTTTTGATCCCGATAGCCGGTCGCAAAAGATTGCTGCACCACTGCGCCCCAAGGACCTTTGCTCCAGGTGAGTGTCGCAGTATGGCGCCAGCGGAATATCACGCCACCGGCCGTACCAACACCGCCGCCATAGACGCCCAGATTGCTTTTATACGCGCCACCTTTTTCGGACTGATAGTCGTATTGGTTGACGTAAGTACCGTCCAGCGCCATTCCAAAATTGCCCCAATCAGATTTCGGCAGACGCCATGAAAGACCCAGATCAATACCTTGCGTTTTGACGTTGCCAAGATTGACGTTGGTATCGATGATGTAATTGAGTGAACCATCAGGATTACGCACATAATCTGCGGCATATTTGACTGGATCGCCAAAAATATCACCCTCTGGCACTACCGATATCTGGTTCTTGATTTTGATATTCCAATAATCAATCGAGAGCGTCACATCTTTCAACGGTTCCATCACAGTACCCAACGTGAATGAGTTGGATTTTTCTGGTTGCAATTGTTTGTTACCGCCACCTTGTCTGAAGAACTGCTGACCGCAATCACGCGCGCTGATACCGCCCGACACTGCTGTTCCGTTAGGGCATAACGACGGATCATCATAGACGCTGCTGGTATAAGTTTTGGAGTTTGGATCATTCAGTTCATACAGACTAGGCGCACGAAAACCTGTGCTATACGAAGTACGGAACATCAAGCGCTTAGCCGGTTGCCAGCGTAGCGCTACCTTAGGATTCAACGTATTGCCGACGTCGCTGTATTTGTCGTAACGCAAGGCCAGCTGTGCTTCCAGCGACTTTACGATAGGGACATTGAATTCGGTAAACACCGCGCTGACATTACGACTACCTGAAGAAGACTGGGCATCTTGCGAACCAGTGCTTTCGGATAAATCTGCTAGCGCATGATTTACGTTGAACTGTGCGCTTTCATGGCGGAACTCACCACCAATCGCAAAACCTAACGGTCCTGCAGGCAACTGGAACAGTTCACGGCTGGCCGTAAAGTCGATCGACGCAGTTTGCGTTTTCGCACTTTCATAAGCGCCGAGCACTTGCGCGCTGTTCAGATAAGCGGTTCCCGCTGCACTTTGCGCGCCAAACGGATTGATAATTCCGCTTAACAGTCCGGACTTCACCAAATCATTGTTTAAATAACCGCCGTTCAGCTCGTCGCGTGCTTTACTCATCGAATAAGACAAACCGGTCTTGTAATCCCATCCAAATTTTGTGCCTTCCATACTCAACAACAAACGGTCAGTGCTGTTAATGGAATCATTGATACGCTGTCCAGCATCTGCAGAACGCCAATTGAGCGAGAGCGGACCGCCGCTTAAGCCTGCGACTCCGGGAGTTACGCCGTTCCCAGGGTAATACGGGCTGGAGCTTGGAATCAGATAGTCGCTGCTGGTACCGCTACCGTCACCGGCAAAAACATCACCTGCGACGCGTGTTCTTACCTTGCTTTCGGCATGCAGGTATTCAATCGAAGCGGTATTATCTGCATCGAGCTTGAAGGTGCCTTTACCAAGGAAAGAGACCTCTTCTGTTTGCGGAATAATACCGATATTGGCTTGACTGTTATAGCGACAAGTACCGGCGGCGGAAGGATTGGCGAAAGGTGGACGGCAACCAGAACCGTAATACGGATTGCCACTCAAACCAGAAGGTTTGCCCGAGGTTGGATCAATCGGACCGGCACCGGGGTCGTAAAAGTTGGCTGGACTGGAATTACCACTGCTGGCATTCAATCCAATACCAGGATTGCGACCACCCAATTGTGAAAAACTGCGGTCGCTTGCTTTGACGCCGTTCTGCGAGTGATAGTCAATGACGCCAAAGAAATTGAAGCCATCCTTATCCAGATCGCCCATACCACCGGACAAATTGAAACGTTTTTCGGCGCCGCCAGCCTGCTCGGGCACGATGCCTTCGACACTCAGATTAACGCCGGTGTAAGAGCGCTTGGTAATGAAGTTAATCACACCGCCAATGGCGTCTGTACCATAAATGGCTGAAGCGCCATCCCGCAGAATTTCTACGCGATCAAGTGCTGCAAGTGGAATCACATTCAAATCGACTGCCGCGCCGTCAAATGCGCTGTTGGCCAAACGACGACCATTGAGCAATACCAGCGTTTTGTTTGAGCCAAGACCGCGTAAATCTGCGGCTGCGCCAACTGTTTTGCTAGTGCCGACATTCGACGATGAATTAAATTGTGTTTGATTGCCGGAGACGGTTGCCAATACTTCGGCAGCGGTGGTTGCACCCACTTTGGTAAAATCATCCGCCTTGATAATTGTGATCGGCGATGCACCTTGCGCCGCCACGCGCTTAATGGATGAACCTGTAATTTCGACCCGTTGCAATTGCGGTTCACTAGAAGGATCCTCCTGCGCAAACGCAGAATGTGCTATCAGGCCGAAGCCGACAGCCATGCCCCCCGAAAAGACCCTACGTAGTGATCTCGACAAACCCTTTTCCGTCATCATAAACAAACTCCCCTGGGGATAATAGTTAGAGTTGAAATTAAATCTTTGTAAATTTCGATATATTTATTAATCGCCTTGTGAGCGATTTGAAGAAAAATTATTCTCTTTTATAGAATAAATAAAAATAATTTCCGCAATATTCAGAATTAACAAAAAATAACAAAACACGACAAAAAACAAAATACACGACGATTTATTGGAAAATGGCATTAATTTAAACGATCAATAACATTCCACAATGCAACATTAAGCAAATTTTGTGCCATGCAAAATTACCCCACAAATCTGGTGTATGCTTTCACAATGGCAACAATACAAATGTACTTTTGAGTGCGCTTTTAAGCACCTTACAAACGCTCTTTAAGATATTGTTTACATAGCGTTTTTTAACGCCACGGCACCATAAAACAAGCTTTATAAAAGGCCAAAAAAGGGAAATAAAGATGCGGATTTCTAAACGACTAGGCCATTTACTGCTCGCACCTCTTTGCATATTGATAGTTGCAAATGCAGCAGGTACTGCATCAAATCCAGCAGACCTGTCTAAAGTCGTACATGTTGCGTTTGAAGCAGCCGACGATGGATTCGATATGGTCCGCACAAACAACAGTCTTTATTCAACATGGGTTGGTGAAGCGATCTATGAGAGTTTGCTGACCTACGACTATTTGGCGAGACCGGCTAAATTGGTTCCAAAGACGGTTGAGGCCATGCCGGAAATCAGCAAGGATGGGCGAACTTATGTCTTCCATATAAAGAAGGGCATATTTTTCACCCCGGACCCAGCTTTTAACGGGGCACGACGAGAATTGACGGCACAAGATTATGCGTACTCCATCAAGCGCGTCCTTGATCCAAAAAATCGCTCGCCGCAGGCTAGTTCATTTGAAGGAAAAATTGTCGGCCTCGATGCAATCGTCGAGGAAGCAAAAAAATTAGGACAGTTCAATTACGATGCGCCGGTTGCGGGGCTTGAAACACTGGATCGTTATACGTTGCGGATCCAGCTCAATGCGCTCGATCAGACATTCCTCTATCTGTTGGCACACTCGACAACTGGTGCGGTAGCACGTGAAGTGATTGAAAAATATGGTGCGGACTCGGGCCGGCATCCGGTCGGGACCGGAGCCTATTTTCTAAAAGAATACGTCCCGCGTAGCAAGATTGTGCTGGAAGCAAACCCTGACTATCGGGGTTATATCTGGAATTTCAAATCTTCCGGGGATGCGTGGGATAAACAAGTCATCAAGGATATGCAGGGCAAACATATGCCACAAGTCGGCAGAGTTGAAATCAGCATCATTGAAGAAGAACAGCCACGCTGGCTGGCCTTTGATAGCGGGCAACTGGATATCGGTGAACTAGCCGGTAGCTCAGTTGAAAAAGCATTAAATAAAGACGTGCTTAAACCGCAGTACACATCCCAAGGCGTCTCTCTATATCGCTTTGTCGGGGCAGAAATTACGCATACTATCTTCAACTTTAAAGACCCTATCGTTGGCGGTTATACAAAAGAGAAAATCGCACTGCGTCGCGCCATTGCCATGGCCTATAACCTTGATGATGAAATTAGACTGGTGCGATTTGGTCAGGCCACCAAAGCGCAATCGGAAGTGCCGCCCGGTGTCGCTGGCTATGATCCGAAATATCGTAGCAGTATTGCTTACGATCCTAATCTGGCAAATAAGCTGCTGGACTATTTCAAGTACGGCAAAGGTTCGGATGGCTATCGCAATATGCCGGATGGCAAACCCTTCACAATCAAAATTTTTTCGACCGCCTCATCCGCAGATCAAGCTCGGATGGAAATTTGGAAACGCTCTCTGGATGAAATCGGCCTACGTACTGATTTTCCAGTCAGTAATTTCGCCGACAATCTCAAAGCCGCATCTGAATGCAAGTTGATGATGTGGGGTCTCGGTGGAACCGCCAGCATCCCGGATGGCTCCGATTTTCTAGAAAGTTTTTATGGGCCGAATGCTGGGCAAGGCAATCTCGGCTGCTATGCGTCCCCCGCATTTGACGATGCTTATCGTAAAGCGAGGGTATTACCCGATGGCCCCGAGCGGCAAGTATTTTACAATTTGATGGAGCGCCAAATCGAAGCGGATACCGCACAAGTATTGCATCTCTCACGCTTTCGCAACTGGGTAATCCGTCCATGGGTGAAGGGCTTTAAAAAGCATCCTATTTTGCATGCGGACTGGGAATATCTAGACATCCAAAAACACTAACTTTGAGGGCTTACCCCAAATCGCCCCAGCGGCGTTGTGCTTTCCTCGCCGCACTATTGGGACTTACGGAAAATCGCCCCAGCGGCGTTGTGCTTTCCTTGCCGCACTCGCGTGCTGTCTTCGTCGGCATGCCTTGCTGGGACGGTTTTCCGTAAGTCCCAAAGGTAGGTTGCCCGAAAAAGTCGCGTACTTAAATGGCCGATACAGTTTTATTAGCAAAAGACAACATCGTTGCAATATGGAGATTTTAAAAATAATGCATTCATCATCGTACCGTAGACCGCTTTCACTTCACCGATCTGCCGAATCAGGTGGTCGCTTTGGTCGCCTGTGCGCCAATCTGGGCGGTGGCTTGAGCGTCGTCAGCTTGTGTATCGCGGTGAGCTTCGCCTTACCGCTGCACACGGCTAGTGCGGCACCTACGTCACCAGCCGATCCGGGCAAGGTGTTGCGCTATGTCATTCCAGCGGCGGAAACCGGTTTTGATCCGGCGATGACGCGTGATCTGTATTCGCAGGTGGTGAATCAATCGGTATTCGAACCGCTCTTTACTTACGATTATCTGGCAAGGCCTGCCAAGCTGGTGCCACTCACAGCGGAGGCGCTGCCCGAGGTATCCGCGGATGGTAAGACTTATACCATTCGCTTAAAAAAGGGAATCTATTTTTCTGCCGATCCCGCCTTCAACGGCAAGAGGCGCGAGCTGACGATGGCTGACTATGTGTATTCCTACAAGCGTCTGCTTGATCCCATACTCAGCTCTCCGCAAGCCTGGCTGCTTGAAGGAAAAGTCATCGGACTGGATGAACTGGCGACCGATGCCAGAAAAACCAATCGCTTCAATTATGACTCCAACATTCACGGTCTTGAATTGCTTGATCGTTACACCCTGCGCATCAATCTGAAACAGCCTGATTTTAACCTCGGCATGATACTAGCTCACCAACCGACCGGTGCTATGGCACGCGAAGTGGTGGAGAAATATCGTGACGCGCAAGGTCAGGTGATGGCAAATCCGGTAGGAACCGGGGCTTATTTGTTGACGCAATGGGTGCGTGGATCACGTATCGTGCTGTCGGCCAATCCTGACTATCGCGGTTATATCTGGGATTTCAAGGCAGGTAGTGATCCCGACGATCAACGTATCGTCGCGCAAATGCAAGGCAAGCACATGCCGCAAATCGGTCGGATCGAAATCAGCGTGATGGTAGAAGACCAATCGCGTTGGCTGGCTTTTCAGAAAGATGAAATTGACCTCTTTCAGCTAGAGGGACCGCTCGCCCCACAAGCGCTATTGGATGGCAAGCTGAAACCGGAGTTGATCAAAAAAGGTATCCAGCTATCGCGCATCGTCGATCCAGAGATCAGCTATACCTATTGGAATATGCGTGATCCTATTTTGGGTGGAATGAGCAAAGAGAAAATCGCTCTGCGCCGTGCGATTGCGATGGCCCACAATGTCCGTGAAGAAATCAAGATCGTCTGGAATGACGAAGCAATTCCACTCGAATACCCGATCCCGCCCGGTGTCATTGGCTACGACCCGAACTACAAAAGCAGCATCCAATTCGAACCCGATGCGGCTAACGCCCTACTCGATAAGTTCGGCTACAAAGTTGGTAAAGATGGCTGGCGCACTCTGCCAGATGGCAAGCCCTTACAGATACGCTACACCGCCCGCGCCGACTCGCTGGGACAACAACAGTCCGAGATGTGGAAGAAGACCTACGATCTGATTCATATTCATATGCTTGGCGATTTGAAGCCGTTTCCGGATATTTTGAAGGCGGAAAAACAATGTCAGTTGCAAACTCGTACCGCACCATGGATAGCTGACTATCCGGATGGCGACAACTTCATGCAATTGTTCTATGGCCCGAATATCTATCAGAACAATAACGGCTGCTCGAAGATTCCTGAGTACGACACGTTATATGCCGAATCGCAAAAAATGCCAGCCAGTCCTGAGCGTGACGTGCTGTATCACAAAATGGCGCGCATTTTAGAGGTCTATGCACCGATTCGTCCTGGCTATGCCCGCTATCGCAACATGCTGGCGCAACCACGCGTTATCGGCTTTAAAAAGCATCCGATATTGCCGATCGAGTGGATGTATTTTGATATTGAAAAGCGCAAATAGTGTGCTTTAGTTTTGCTGAAGTTCTCTCAAATTTTTTGAAAGAAATGCATGAAATCATCATCATTTTTCTGGACAGCTTCTAAAACGTTATCCACGTTGGCATTGGCTGGAATGGCACTAAATCCAGCGGTCGCACATCCAACTGCGGCGCCGAAGAGCATGCAATCGCCAACCCTGCGACCTTTGATTCCGTTACTGGAGGCAGAAGAAATCACACCGGTGTGCACAAGAACATTAACTGCACTGCGGCAGCGCGTGTCAACCATCGAGCAGCAACCCGCAGCCCATGCCAACGATACCAAAAGCGTCCTGGCCGACTGGAACGCCCTGCAAATCACTATCGAAGATTTGCAAGGTCCGGTTGATATTCTCAATAATGTATCGCCCGACCCAAAGGTGCGTAGCGCAACTGAAGCCTGTTTGATCGAACTGAATAAATTCTCAACTGAACTGCTGCAAAACGAGAACCAATACGCCCGCTTCAAAGCCATACGACCGGACGATCCAGTCGCGCAAAAATTACGTCAGGATATTCTGTATAGTTTTGAGGATGCTGGCGTCTCATTGCCTTCAGTCAAGCGTGCGCGGCTAAAGGCTATCCTCGAAAAACTGGAAACATTAAGTCAGGAATTTGCCCGCAACATTCGCGATAATACCCAAAAGGTGACATTCACGCCAGCCGAGATGCAAGGCCTGCCGGTTGCTTATATGGCACGCGTCAAACCAGATGATCAGGGCAACTATCAGTTAGGCTTCGACTATCCGGATTACAAGCCATTCATGGAATCGGCAGATAATAGTGACGCGCGACGACGCTATCAAATGGCATTTGAGAATCATGGTACGCCAGCAAATCTCGACGTGCTAAAGCAAGCAATGGATCTGCGCCATGAGATGGCCGGCCTGTTCGATCTTCCTAGCTATGCTGATTTGGTGTTACGCCGCCGTATGGCTAAGTCGCCACAGGCAGTCTATGCATTTCTGGATGAAGTAAAGGGCGCGGTCACCCAGTTGGAACGCAAGGAAATCGCAGAACTGCGTGCGTACAAAGCGGAGACCCTAAAAACCCCGCTCGCAGAGACGACGTTATCGCGTTGGGACCTCGACTACTGGCAACAAAAACTCAAACAGGCGCGCTATAACCTCGATCAGGAAGCGCTTCGCCAATATTTTCCGACTGATGCGGCTGTGCCCTGGATTCTGGGTGTATCAAGCACGTTGTACGGGGTGGAGTTTATACGGACCGAAGTACCGGTCTGGGACCCGGAAGTACACTATTACGATGTTGTCGATATCAAAACAAAAATGCGTATTGCCGGCATTTATCTGGACTTGTATCCACGTGCGGGCAAATACGGTCATGCCGCCGCGTGGGGCACGCGCGGTGTCAGCACCCTCGTTCATCGCACACCGATTTCAGTGTTGGTCACCAACTTTGATCGTCATGGCTTGAACAGCGACGAATTGGAAACCTTGGTCCATGAATTCGGTCACGTGTTGCATGGCGTGCTGTCGCGTGCCAAATACGTTAGTCAGGCAGGAACTAACGTAGAGCTGGATTTTGTTGAAGCGCCGTCACAAATGTACGAAGAATGGGCACGCCGTAAGGAGTCCTTGGTATTATTGTCAAGTTATTGCAAAACCCCATGCCCGACAGTCGACGATGCCCTAGTGCAGAGAATGACTGCGGCCCATAATTATGGGCGCGGCATACGTTATGCCCGCCAACTTCTTTACGCCAGTTACGACATGCGCATTCACAACGATCAAGCGGCAACTGAAAAGCCTTTAGCGATTTGGCAACAAATGGAAGGTTCGACGCCGCTCGGCTATGTTCCGGGAACTGAGTTTCCAGGACAGTTCGGACATCTGATGGGTGGCTACGCCGCCGGATACTACGGTTATATGTGGTCAGAAGTATTGGCACTGGACATGCTGTCGCGCTATAACGGTAAGCTTATGAATCCAGAGGTTGGCCAGTTTTATCGCCACACCATCTTGTCACGCGGCGGCGAAACATCAGGCAATGAAATGGTCCGCACTTTCCTTGGGCGCGCGCCCAACAGCAAAGCATTCTTTGCTGAAATTTCCGGCCAGCGCCTGCAATAAGGACGTCCATGACCGCTTATATTCTGCGCCGCTTATGGCAAATGGTACCGACGATGCTGGGCGTCATCGTATTGGTATTCTTCTTGTTCAACTGGGTTGGAGGAGATCCTGCGTATATTTTGGCTGGCAAGATGTCAAATCCTGCACAGATCGCCAACATCCGTGCTCAACTTGGGATCGATCAGCCTTATATCGTCCAGTTGTGGATTTTCATCAAACAGATCGTCACCTTTGATTTTGGCGCTAGCTGGAGCACGGGCGAATCTGTCTCTCACGTGATCCTGACGCGCCTTGGTCCATCATTGACCGTCCTGATTCCACTGACTATTCTGGAAACGTTTATCGCAGTCGCGTTAGCGCTGGCGGTCGCATTTGTACGCGGTTCGATCACGGATCGGATGGTGATGATTGCTTGCACCATAGGGATGTCGATCAGTATTCTCGTGTACATCATTCTGTTCCAGTACTGGTTTGCCTACAAACTTGGCATGTTTCCGGTACAAGGATGGGGTAGTAGCTTCACCGAGAATCTGTTCCACTATTCCGCACTGCCAATTCTCATTGGGCTGGCGGTCAGTATCGCGCCTAGTTTGCGTTTATATCGGACTTTCGTACTGGATGAAATCAATCAGGATTACGTACGTACAGCGCGGGCCAAAGGCTTGACCGAAAAACGCATTATGTGGGTCCACGTTTTGCGCAATGCGGCGATTCCTATCATTACCAATGTGATGTCCAATTTGCCAGCATTGCTGATTGGCGCGTTCTTGATCGAACGCTTCTTTTCGATTCCAGGCATTGGGCGAGAGGTGATTTTGGCGGTCGAGCGCAGCGATTTCCCTGTGATTAAGGCAATCACAGTGTACGTAGCCGCTGCCACCATGCTGTTCAATCTGTTGACCGATCTGATGTATCAGGCGGTTGATCCACGCGTTCAGCTGAAGTAAGAAAGCACTATCGCTATGTCTATTATCGTGGATTTTAAAAAGAGAAAAAGTGAGGCAGCAAAGGCGGCGGCAACGGTTCCGCCTGACGCTGTTACCACTATTGCCGCTGCTAACGCTTCTGCCAACGCCACCGCTGCATCACCGATTCTGCTGACATCGGAGCCATCGCCGGGTTTATGGGCGTTGGCGTGGCGTCGCTTGCGTGCCGACTGGGTCGCCATGGTCTCGCTGAGTGTCGTCGGATTATATTTTTTGGTACTCATACTCTCCAGCACCGGTTTGATAGCCAGCGACTGGAGTGATGAGGTGGCCGTTAATTATGCGCCGCCATCCTTCATGGGTGCGCAAGCGATAGCGGACAATGGCGGCAATCCCAACGCCATCGTCGCAGAGCCGCTACCCGATAACCCACTCGATCCGTTGGCCGACGTTCTTCGCACATTACGCGCTAGCAAAACCGTCGCGCCTACTACCCCGGTGGTTGCCAATGATTATGGCATCACCGATCCGCTGCAATCCGAGCTGACCACCATTCGCAGCAAACTGGCACAGGATGGCACCAAAGCGACGGTCGCCCGCAGAACTACTTTGCTGTTTGGTGCTGATAAATGGGGCCGCGACATTATCAAGAAAACGATTAAGGGCGCTGAAACTTCTATCGTAGTCGGGTTGGTTGCCGCGCTGCTGGCGACTGTGCTTGGGACCGTTTTTGCGGCGATATCGGGTTACTTCGGCGGCTGGGTGGATGATGTCTTCAACTGGTTCTATAGCATCTTCACCTCTGTACCTTATTTGCTGCTGATTTTGGCGGTGGCGGCGGTGCTACAACAAAAAGGTGTGCTGACGATTGTGCTGATTTTGGGCCTGACCGGCTGGACCGGCACGTTCCGCCTGATCCGGGCCGAATACATGAAACATAAAACGCGCGAATACGTGATGGCGGCAGATGCCATCGGTGCTTCGCACTGGCGAAAAATGTTTTCACATATTTTCCCCAATATCAGTCACGTGGCGTTGGTGCAACTGTCGATCCTTGTAGTCGGCTTCATCAAGTCGGAGGTGATTCTGAGCTTCCTCGGTTTTGGTGTACCGGTCGGCGTGGTGTCTTGGGGCAGCATGTTAAACGAAGCACAAAACGAATTAATTCTTGGCAAGTGGTGGCAACTCGCCGCCGCAAGTATCGCGATGGCAATTCTGGTTACAGCATTTTCGCTGTTCACCGATGCGTTGCGTGATGCACTAGATCCGAAATTAAAATAGGAATCGCCATGAATATGCTGCATCCGAATAGTTTGAACGTTGCACCAGAACTGCCAACAACAGTGCTGGAAGCGCCATTGCTGCAAATACGCGATTTGCGCGTGAGCTTTCGTACCGACAAAAAGAACACGGTCGAAGCAGTCAAAGGGATTTCTTTCGATATTGCGCGCAACACGACGGTCGCCTTAGTCGGTGAATCCGGCAGTGGTAAGTCGGTCAGTTCGCTGGCGGTGATGGGATTGTTGTCACCGGATAGCGCCAGCATTGGCCCGTCCAGCAGCGTCTTGTTTGAAGGCCGCGACTTATTAACGCTGTCCCCGACTGAACGACGTCAATTATGCGGCAAAGATATCTCGATGATATTTCAAGAGCCAATGACCTCGCTCAATCCGGTGTTCACCGTCGGCTTTCAGATTGGCGAGGTATTGCAGCAACATATGGGTATGAACGCCAAAGCGGCACGTATCCGCGCGATCGCGTTGTTAAAAGAGGTCGGGATTCCTGAGCCAGAAACCCGAATAGATGCTTTTCCCAATCAATTGTCCGGCGGTCAGCAGCAACGCGTCATGATCGCCATCGCCATTGCGTGCGAACCAAAATTGCTGATCGCCGACGAGCCGACCACTGCGCTCGATGTCACGATCCAAAAGCAGATTATCGATTTGATCGAAGCGCTGCGTAAACGCCACAAGATGTCAGTCCTGTTCATCACCCATGACCTGGCGTTGGTGGGCGAAATTGCAGATGAAGTGATCGTCATGCGCAACGGCGAAGTCCGCGAAAAAGGGACTACCCGGCAAATTTTTGAAGCACCGCAAGATGCCTATACCAAGGCGCTTCTATTATGCCGACCGTCGCTGGATAGCCGCCCGTGGCGCTTGCCCGTGATCAGCGACTATATGAATGGCAATCCAGAAATTGATCATCCGGAGCTGACTGCCAAGCAACGAAGTCGTGGCCTGACCGGCAAAGAAGAAATTCTGCTGGACGTGCGCAATCTTGGCAAAAGTTTTTACTCCCGCCAGGGACTATTCGGACGCAAAGAATTTAAAGCTGTTCAGGATGTTTCTTTCACACTGGCACGCGGAAAAACCCTCGGTGTCGTGGGCGAATCCGGCTCGGGGAAAACCACCGTCGGCCTAACCTTATTACGCCTGCATCAAGCCACTAGCGGACAAGCCTTGTTCCAGGGAAAAGATATATTGGCGATGTCGAATAAAGAATTCATGTCTTATAAACGACGGATTCAGATTATTTTTCAAAACCCGTACGCGTCACTCAATCCGCGCTTTACCGTCGGACAAATTTTGCTGGAACCGATGCGGATTCATCAGATTGGTCGCGACGATAAAGAGCGCGTCGACATGGCGCTGCAACTACTGAAAAAAGTTGGCATGCCAGCCGCTGCATTCCACCGCTATCCGCATGAATTCTCTGGTGGTCAGCGACAACGTATTGCCATCGCCCGTTGTCTCACACTCAAACCCGAAGTGTTAGTGTGTGATGAGTCGGTGTCGGCGCTGGATGTCTCGGTCCAAGCGCAGGTTTTGAACTTATTACAGGATCTACAAGAAGAGTTCGGCATGAGTTACATCTTTATTTCTCATGATCTGGCAGTCGTGAAATACATCGCCGATCAGGTCATGGTGATGCATCAGGGCGTGGTAGTCGAACTGGCAAACTCGGATGAGCTATATCGCAATCCGACCAATGCTTATACGCGCTCTTTACTGAGTGCCATTCCGCGTGGGTTACAGCACTAGATTTACATCACTGAAGATTGATTGCAGGAATTTTTTTGTATTGCAATCGACGGCAACCGACACAATCGGTTACTCTTTTTGTACACACTCATGAGGTGATTCTTGTACGATAATATTCGCGCCCTTTTCAAGCGGCTTGCGCCCGCTGTAGATTTTTGTTCGTTGCGTCTGGTGGATGAAACCAGCGAACACATCATGGTCCGCCAGGACATTTTGCAACCCATCAGTCACCGCTCGGATCGTGGCGCGATGCTTACGGTCATACATCGCGGCGGTTATGGTTACGCTGCCACCAGCGACCTTAGTGAGAACGGGCTGAAAGAGGCTTTGCGACGCGCCAAAGATTGGGCTGAGGCCAGCGCGGGACGTTCAGTAGTCGACTATTCGCACATCCTCATGCCACGTCCGGTTGGCCACTATGCTGGACCGGGAGCCGGCGAACAAAATCGCGCCACCCTCGCCAGCACATGGTCACGCAAGGACGTCATTGCGTTGCTGTTACGCGAGTCCACGGCTTGCCGAATCGATAGCCGTATTGTCGACTGGTATGCGGCGTTTGGCACAATAACAACCGACCAGCTTTATATCAGCGCCGACGGTGCCGACGTTCTCCAGCAATTTCATTACGTTATGCCCAATCTGGCAGCAACCGCCAATCAAGGTGGCGACACACAAACCCGCAGTTTGGGCGGCCAATATAATGGTTACTGTCGGCAAGGCGATATGGAAGTGCTGAGCGCGGCTGGTTTTGATGGCTCGGGCCAACGTATCGCTGAACAGGCGTTGGCGTTATTGGCTGCGCCAAACTGCCCGACCGGGATCACGGACTTACTCTTGATGCCGGAACAAATGATGTTGCAAATTCACGAATCGATTGGCCATCCGCTTGAACTGGATCGTATTCTGGGTGATGAGCGCAACTTCGCGGGCACCAGCTTTGTGACGTTGGATATGTTTGGTATCTTCCAGTACGGTTCAGATTTACTTAACGTGACCTATGATCCAAGCCGCGTCGACCAATTCGCCAGCTATCAGTGGGACGATGATGGCAGTCCGGCGGAACGGAGCTTCGTGATCCAAAACGGCATTCTTAAAAAGCCACTCGGCGGTTCGATATCTCAAGCCCGCGCCGGTATTGACGGCGTCGCCAACTCCCGCGCTTGTAGCTGGAACCGGCCACCAATAGATCGTATGGCGAATCTAAATATAGAACCCGGTAACAGTTCATTGCAAGATCTGATCGGATCGGTCGAGCGCGGTGTATTGATGGATACCAACGTCTCCTGGTCGATTGATGATTCACGCAACAAGTTTCAATTTGGCTGCGAAACTGGTCGCCTGATAGAAAATGGCGAACTCAAAGGCGTGGTCAAAAACCCTAATTATCGCGGCATTTCGGAAAGTTTCTGGCGCTCGTTAAAAGGAGTTGGCGACCAATCTACATTCAATGTAATGGGCACGCCGTTCTGCGGTAAAGGCGAACCATCACAAGTGATTCGGGTCGGCCACGCATCGCCCGCCTGTCTGTTCAGCAATATTGCCGTGTTTGGAGGGGATGCAGCATGACCAACATCATAGAACCGATTCAATCTCCGGCAGACCCGCTCACCAACCACATGCAGCAATATTTTTATGATTTGGCAGCACTCGTCCAAAGCCGTATGCATGGTTCAGAACAATTCACTTGCTGGTTTTCTGCGGAAGCGACCGACTTCGTGCGCTTTAATCAGAGTTTGATCCGTCAACCGGGTCACGTCCATCAGATGCGTTTATCATTGCGTCTGATCAACGGTAAACGCCATGCCGAAAGCAGTGCCACGCTCGGCGGCGATCTCCCGACTGACAATGCGCAATGCATCCGTATGCTTGGTCAATTGCGGGCGCAACTGGATGATCTGCCGGATGATCCATATCTGTTATTTTCGCAAGAGATTCGCAACACCGAACACATTGTTCCCTCATCATTGCCGAGCAGCGCCGCCATTGTCGATCAGGTATTGAACGCCGCAGTCGGTACCGATCTGGTCGGAATTCTCGCTGCCGGTCCCGTGTATCGCGGTTTTGCCAATTCCTTCGGTCAGCGTAACTGGCATCAAACCGCCACCTTTAATCTCGACTGGAGTCTGTACCAAAACCGCGATAAGGCCGTGAAAACCTCCTATGCCGGTTTGCAATGGGACGCTCAGACATTTCAGGCCAAATTAGCCAGCGCCAAAGCGCAACTCGCGCTGCTGCAGCGCCCGGCGATGACTGTTAAACCCGGCGCCTATCGCGTTTATCTGACGCCGACTGCGCTCAACGAATTGTTCAGCATGCTGAACTGGTCGGGCCTATCAGAGAAATCTCTCCGGACCAAGCAAAGTGCATTACAACGCATGCGTGATGAGGGTCTGGAATTGAATCCGTCAGTGATGCTGATCGAAGATACCCTCAACGGTGTTGCTCCCGGCTTTCAGCAAGATGGCTTTATCAAGCCTGATCAACTGAAGTTACTTGAACACGGCAAGCTGACCGGCAGCATGATCTCACCACGCACCGCACTAGAATATGACATCGCCAATAACGGCGCCAATGCTGAAGAAATGACTTCGTCACTTGATCTTGCTGCGGGTAATTTAGCGTTAGCGAATGTGTTGGCGGAGCTCGGTACTGGCATTTTTATCAGTAATTTGTGGTACCTGAATTTTTCAGACCGCGCCAATTGCCGTATCACGGGTATGACGCGCTTTGCCACATTCTGGGTAGAGAATGGGAAAATTAAAGCACCGTTAAATGTGATGCGATTCGATGATTCGTTATTTCGGCTGTTGGGAAATAAATTGCTTGGCTTGACGCAAGAGCGGGAATTGTTGATCGATGGCGAGTCTTATGGTGAGCGACGAGTTGGAAGTACGCGGTTACCTGGGGCGTTGATTAGTGATGTGAATTTTGTTTTGTAGAGAAGTTGTATTTCAAAATTGAGCTATGTAGACCCGATCCGTTCAAGTCACTTATGGAATCAGCGCTGCAAAACGGTCTGCTAACGTGAGACGTGATCTTGCTGGCCAGATGGCACTGAGTTCAAATTGTGGCAATAATTGACCGTGCTCAACTTCACAAAATTGTACGCCGTGAAATCGCATGGAACGTACCGTCCCAGGAAGCAAGGAGAATCCGCAGCCTGCTACTACGCAGGAATCACCGTTAAGGTCCGATTTACGTCCTGCACAATCTGAAGTTCGATACCAGCTTGCCGAAAGGTGCTGAGAATACCAGCACGTAGTTGCGGCAATTGTTTCTCGGAAAACCAGACAAGTCCTTCTTTGGCCAACTCTTAAAGTGATATTTTATGATTGATGCCGACGGAAATTACTGTCGGCAGGACAGCAACCAAAGGGTCGCGACGGATCAGCTTCTCATTCATTTTTCCGACTAAAGTCACTGGTGTATGCAGTAGTCCAAGATCAATTTCTCCGGTTTCGAGCGCCCTTGCCTACTCCTCGATACTCATCTCACGCAGTACGAGATCCACGCCAGGCAACGCAACACGTAGCGCAGCGAGAGCACGCGGCAAAGTATCGAACAGGACCGCTGATACAAAGTCAATCGATAACGACCAGCGCGATGGGTCCCAATGTCCCGCGCCCTGATGGCGGCTGAGTCGATTCTCGCCATACTCAGGCAGATATCATCGATCATTGACGATCCCGCGTCGGTCAGCACAGCGCCGCGACCACTCAAACAACTTTACTCCCAATTTTTTTCATTCGACCTAACGCCTGGCTTTGCGCGGGCTGTGCCACGTCCAGCTTAATACCGATGCCTACGCCATGTATGGCATCGAAGCGGCAATTGAACGTGCGCATCGATTCGTCGAAGCTGACACTGATAACCAGAGGTTACGAGCGCTATTCGAGACGCCGGATTTAATTAACATTGTCATCGGCGGTAAGACACCAACTTTGGTTGGTCGTGTATTTATTGATGCCGAAAACCCATCCCATTGGAAAGCGTAGTGTGAGACAGAGCATTCATAGCGTTTTTGAATTTGACAGGGCATTTTAATAATCGCGGTCCCCCGTTATAAATCTGCACTCTGAGCATCCACACTAAATAGACCTGTCTACGATGGTGAAACCATAAAAAGGCCTCGGTATAAATATGCTGAATCTGGATTAGTTTTTTTAAGGAGCAGATACGATGATTTCAAGACGATTATTTAATATCGTATTGATTGGTGTACTAGGTATGACCGTCAGCGACTGTTCGAGCGTCGACAAAGCCGGATCAGTATGTCCCCTACGGTAGGCTACCTGATCCATCGCTTCCACAACCAATGGTCTAGAGACCAACTCCCGCCGCCGCGGCATATCAACACCAGCAGCATGGCAGCCCACTGAATGTGCGTGGGCCACGCCTGAGGATAGACAAATACTTCAATGACGGCGGTCATCCCCAGTAATACGAAAGCCACGGGCCGCGTCGCCAGTCCCAGCAGCAGCAATACGGGCGCAGTCAATTCGATGGACGCCGCCATATAGGCTGCGAGTTCCGGTGGCAAGAAAGGCAGCCGGTATTCTTCCCGGAACAGTTCGATCGCAGTATTCCAATTGGCGAGCTTGGTCATCGCAGAGTTCCAGAACACCGTGGCAATGGCGATGCGCAGTGGAATGGCCAGGAGAGTGTGGGGAACACGGTCTAACCATTGGCGCGGACCGCTCTCATGGAGCGTGGAAGGGGGGGTAGATTGTGGTAAGGATGTCATCGGTTTCTTCTTGAATTAAGGTGCGAACGCTGATAGACGGACGTCGGTAAAGCATCCACGTATCAGGTGGGCGGCTAGCAGCGCATGCGTATCGGCACAAGGTGCGATCGTCAGAACTGCGTGCAATGGCTGCCCGGAAAACAGTGCGGTCGTGCAACGCCATTCATCCTCGCTCAAGCGCACCACATGGATGCTGCTCTCTGTGCGGTGCACCAGTAGCCAGACCGGACCATCTGCGAGATTGATCGCTGTCATGGCGTTGTCATCGCGCTCCAGAACGGCGTACCAGATTGTGTCTGCCGGAAATGTGCAGTGCAGCAATGTGACTGCCGGGTGCCTTACAAAACACATCTGCAACAGCTCGGCTTCATTCAACTGGGCGAGGCGCGCGATTTCTAGCGGGATTGCATCCTGTGCATGTAGCACATTACTAACCTGCCATTCAAGGCGGGCGACATCCGGCAGGTAGGGTAACGATGCGGCCTGCGGAAGTTTTGCGAGGAATTCAGGGAAATTTGCGCCATATTCGTCCAGCAGCGCGCTGTCTGGCGCAGCCTGATCGGAGAACAGGCGCGTGGCCCCCTCAAAGAATTCGGCTCCAACCAGATGCGCGATAATCGGATAGGATAAACGTAGTGCCGTTGCGAGTGCGCTCACAGTCGTGTTGCGGTGAATGTTGAGTCGCTCCTCAACTGACCATCCATCGGCGCGTATATAGGCCGACAGACCGTTATCTGCTGGCTTACGCAGACTGTTGTGCATCGCATGTTGCAGTTCGCGCAGCGTTGGATTATGCGCATTCATGTCGTTGCTTCTCCAGTGCCATCTCAGCGGTAGCGGCTTCTTCCATCAATATGTGCATTGGTGGTACGTCAGTATCCCATTCGATCAACGTGGGAACTGGGCCGAAACGCCGGAGTGCTTCCCGATACAGTGCCCAGACCGCCGGCGCGACGGGCGAACCGTGGTCGTCGACGCGCAAAATACGGCCGTGGTCGAGTTGACGCACGCTATGTCCAGCCAAATGGATTTCGCCGATCGCTGCTGGCGGTAAAGCAGAAAGATAGGTCATCGGGTCCCAATTGTGATTGCTGGCGCTGACAAAGATGTTATTTACGTCACAGAGAATGCCGCACCCAGTTCGTTGCGCCACATGCGCGAGGAATTCCCACTCTGGAATCGTCGAATGCCGGAAACGCAGATAAGTCGATGGATTTTCGAGCAGGATGCGCCGGTTCAGGTAAGCCTGTACCTGCTCTACATGGCGGCAAACGATATCGAGCGCTTCTTCAGTCATCGGCAGCGGTAACAGGTCAGGCAAATAAGTACCACCACTGACACTCCAAGATAAATGTTCAGAGATCAGTCCCGGCTCAACCCGATCGACAACACTGCGCACCCTTGCCAGATGGTCACGGTCCAGCCCCTCGGCACTGCCGATCGAAAGACCGACTCCATGCAAAGAGATCGGATAGTCACGACGAATGGTATCCAAGTCGCGTGGCGCAACGCCTCCACCCATATAGTTCTCGGTGTGTACTTCGAACCAAGCGACCTCCGGACGTTCGTCGATGACCGCCTGGTGATGGCGGAAACGCAACCCTATACCTGCTTTGGCCGGGATCGGGTTGAGCGCACTCTGTGCGCTGACGGAGGAAACGTGCATACGCTGGCGAGACCTTAGCTAGCCTGCAGTTGACCGCCCTGGATTTTGGAGCAATCCCCAGCCGGGAGCAACACGAACGATTTCACATCACGCGCCTGAGTAGCCTGACCGGCACAAGAATGGGCGCCCTGGGCACAATCGTTCTTTGCGACTGCATTGACGCCATAACACTTCTCAAGTTTGTTTTTTGTCATCTTCATCATATTGTCTTTGACAACCTGTGGCATGGTCCCCATATCTTTCATTCCTTGCGCTTGCGCCGGTAATGCTTGCATGGTCAGTGCCAACGTAACTGCGGCCGTCAGAGACGAAACGGTTGATAGTTGTTTGCTCATTTTGTATTCTCCTGAAGTTGGGTCACAAAAGCGTGATCTTATGAGTAAATTCGCTGACAGACGACGAAAGGTTACGTGGCAAACAAAATTTATTTTTCGCGACAGAATCTTCTTCAAGGTGCAAAATTCGCGAATGTCATCCAAAATCCAGCGTGCCAAACCCGCTTTGAGTCTTGTACAGAAGCCTCAGGGCCGGGCCACGCCCGATCACCCGGAGCGCTCACCAGATAGCCGGCCGGATGGCACGCTCGACTGGTCCGTTTATATGGCCAGAACACAAGGAGGAGATGGTGATGCTTATTGTCTTCTGCTAGAGCAGGTCACTCCTTATTTACGGGTACTCGCATCTCGTCAGATCGAAAATGGGAGCGATGTCGAAGATGTGGTGCAAGATATTTTGCTGACCGTCCACACTGTGCGTCATACGTACGATCCGGCTCGACCGTTCGGTCCTTGGCTGGTGACTATCGCCAACCGTCGCATCATCGATAAGCTTCGACGACAGGGCCGTTGTAGTGTGCACGAGGAACCGCTTGCCCCGGAACATGAAACCTTTTCGACCAGGAACCTCCATGAGGAGGCGGTCGATGCCAGTATGCTCCGCGACGCTGTAGGGCGTCTACCAGCTCGACAACGGGATGCAATCCAAATGCTGAAATTAGAAGAAATGTCATTAACGGAAGCGGCGAGCGCGAGTGGCATATCGGTTAGCGCACTCAAAGTCGCGACGCACCGAGCCTTAAAAAACTTGCGCAAGCTGATCGACAAACGAGGGGGTTCAAGATGAAATCAACCTCCAGTCTGATAGCATCGTTGGTCGTCAACGTAAAACCGGTGCGGCGTTTGCGTTCACCTGCCGTGAGGACTTTGTGCTGGCTATTATTTGCGGCGTTGATGCTGGCATTGGTCGCCGTCGGACATGGTGTTCGACCTGATCTGATGCAGAAACTGCATCAGCCAGTTTACGCCATTGGGGTTGCGGCTGCCTTGATGACAAGTGTTCTCGCTACGACAGCGGTGTTTATTGGGAGTATTCCCGGGCGCTCGAAACGCTGGCTCCTTTTGCCCATGCCGGCGTTTGCGATATGGATTTCTACGATAGGCTACGGATGCCTGACGGCCTGGGTCAGTTTCGGTCCCGACGGCATGTCTCCGGGTGAAACCGCGCGCTGTTTTGCGACACTGGCAATAACCAGCATCCCGCTATCGCTGTCGCTGCTCATTATGTTGCGATACGTCGCGCGGTTGTATCCAGTCCCGATTGCAATGACGGCTAGTCTTGCGGTCGCTGCGACGACCGCCGTCGCTCTGTCGCTGTTCCACCAGATCGATGCAACGTTGATGATTCTGATGCTGAACTTCGGCGTTGCAGCATTATTCTTGGGTTTGAGTCGCCTATACGGCCAACGATTGTTTGAATGGGTCACACCGATGGAATAAGGCGGATCCACAAAAACGGTTACTAAATGGTAGCTTACCTCGTATGGCTCGGCATCAAATTGCGCCGCTCTATCCCGGTTCAACGATCAGCTTCATCTAACGAAACACTGTTCGACGCAGAGCTTCCACGAGAGAAGCTACGTCGACTTGCACTGCAAAAATTTAATGCCCGTGATACAGGTCGCTAAAGTTAGTGGACGATTGCATATGGTTCATTCCTGTCTGTCTTTTTGCCATGGCGTCATGGGTCATGCCATCAGCAGCAAATACGCCGAATGATGCAACGCTGAGGATAGCCGCGAAAGTGCAGATAATAAGCTTATTCATTTGAAACTCCTTTGTGTTTATGAATGACGTTCAATATGAACGTCAGGTATTTACCAATATTTACCAATTCCATGCACTATCGAGATGGTGCATGTACCTGATGATGATTAGTCTTGATGCCGCCTACTTCATTACAAAAATAAATTGAAAATTTTTTATTTACTTGTCCCTGAGTTCTACCTGAGTCTTACATCTCATACGGAGATTGTTTACGTCGCTGGATGCAGCGACGTTATTTTTAATTTGTCTTGTGTCAACAAGACGCAAACAACCCGATCATCCCTCTTCGATTCATTGACCGTCATCGTTAGCCCACCGCCGTTGAACCGGACGATATCGCCCACTCAAAAGATACGCATTTTTCTCACTAGTCCTTTGCTACACTTAAATATACGTACACGAACGCCAACCAGATGTGGCTAATTAATGAATACGGGAAATTATTTTTAATCGCCCCCGCTTTATGAGGGCGTGTTGACATTTAGTTATGCGAGCGTTCAGTTAAGGCGGAAAGCGGCAGGTCACTACTTTCGATTTAACTGACCCGTTTCGGCGGCAGAGGTGGTCATTTGCACAGCTCGGTTTCCTATTGTGTGGCGCGTACTTGCATGCAAAAATATGTGAACACTTCATCCATTGAGGAAGGGCTAAATGAACAGCGTTATCGATTTCGTTGCCGCAGTCCTGTGCTGGCTTCTCTAGACATTCAGCGCTCTGTCAATTTCTTCGTTTCCAAGCTAGGTTTCGACGCCCACTATATGTCTCAGGGGCATATGGCATCGTGATTTATCCGAGCACTGCGCCGGTATTGGCCGGGCCCGACACCAAAACAACGCTTAAATACACGATTGAACGCCGCTTCCGACTGATACCCGACCGCTTCTCCAATGTCGCCGACCGAGCGCTTGCCTTGCGCCAACCATAACGCAGCGTGTGCCATGCGCGTCTGCATCAGCATCGTTGCAGGTGTGGTGCCTGCAACGCTACGGAATAGGCGGGCGAAGGTGGCGCGCGACATGTGACAGGCCGCCGCCATGTCCTGCAGCGACCAGGGTTTCTCTGGCGCGGCCAACATGGCTTGCAATGCCGCCTGCAAGCGCCTCTCGGCCAGTACCGCGAACAGGCCCGGCATAGTGCCGGCCTGTTCCAGCCAAGCCCGGATCACCAAGGCAAACAGTGCAGATGACAACTGCGCTATCACCGCGTTCGCGCCCGGCAGCATTGCTTCCGTTTCGACCCGCAACATTGTCATCAATGCTTGCAGCCCGCAAAGTCGGACCGCCCAGCCGTGCGTACCATGATGACCTCGGGCAGAGCGTCCAGCAGCGCGTTTGACGCGCCAGGATCGAACTCAAACTGGCCGCTTTTTCAAGCGCCTCAGGAGAAATGTAGAGCATACGATAATCCCCCCCCATCCGTCGCTTGCCATCCCTCATGAACCTCGCCGGTATTAACTATGCAGACCGTGCCCTGAGGCATGACGGAACGCCGCCCATTGCCTTGTGAAAACGCTTGCGCACCGCGTTCGATCACCCCGATCGCGTATTCCTTGTGCGCATGCGCGGGAAATCTGTGCGTTGGATAGCTCGCCTGCAGCATTTCTGCATTGGCGAGTAGCGGCTCTCGCCAGAAAACAACGTTGTTCTTCGCTGGAGGCGATTTGGATCATCAGACTCTCCGCAATACGATTTCCAGAGCAGGAAATTTCTGTCTCGGGACCAGCGCAAACAAATTCCAAAACTTTCCAGGAAGAGATATCGCTTCGTCATAAAAATTGATGCGCCAAGCACTCATCTTCAATAAGAGTAGCAGATACAAGCGTTTACGTACCCCATGAAAATATCAATTCCAGACGGTATCGAATCACACACTTGATTGATGCATTTTCAGTAATTTTTTGGATCGCGATATGACAAACTGGGGTGACCCCTGGTTAAATGAACGTTTGTAGTGACGCTCGGTGGGTGCGATGCCATTTTGAGGGATCAACCCGGCCGCCTCCTTGGTTGCTGCTCCTTAACCTCGTAAGCCAAGAAGCCTGTGCGTTATCACTGATACAGCCGAAGCTTAAATATTCATAATTGATGCTGCAGATTATTGGTGATGACATGAAGTTAAAGGCCATACCATCACCCTCGCCTTATTTAGCTGTCGGCATCGAGAAATCCGCACCCTTGCTTATGTGCTGCGGCCAGCGTTGCATAATAGATTTTTGTTTTGTGTAGAATCGAACACCCTCCTCACCGTAGGCATGGGTATCGCCGAACATGCTTTGCTTCCACCCACCAAATCCATGCCATGCCATAGGCACAGGAATTGGGACATTAATGCCAACCATACCAACTTGGATTCGGCGGCCAAATTCTCGCGCAACTCCACCATCCCTTGTGAAAAAAGCGACGCCGTTACCAAATTTGTGACCGTTTACCAAATTGATCGCATCCTCAAAACTGTCAACTCGAACGCAACCGAGGACAGGGCCAAAAATCTCATCCTGATAAATGCGCATTTCAGGCGTCACATGGTCAAACAAAGTCCCTCCGGTAAAAAAGCCTTTTTCAAATCCCGGGACAGAGTAGCCGCGCCCGTCGGTAACTAGCGTGGCTCCTTCTTCGACGCCGGACGCAATGTAACCTTCAATCCGGTCAAGCGCCTGACGCGTGATCACTGGCCCCATTTCAGCCGTGGGATTCATCCCATCTGATATTTTCAAGGCACGTGCTCTTTCCGCGAGCATCGGGACGATGCGGTCTGCGACATCGCCAACCAGAACAGCGATGGAGGTTGCCATGCAACGCTCGCCAGCGGAGCCATATGCGGCACCAATCAGTGCGTCGACTGCTTGCTCCACATCGGCGTCCGGCATGACAACAAGATGATTCTTGGCACCTCCCAGCGCCTGAAAGCGCTTTCCAAAGTGAGCGGCACGCTCGCCTATATAGCGCGCAATCGGTGTCGATCCGACAAAACTTATCGCTTTAACATCTGGGTGTTGAAGCAAAGTGTCTACCGCCAATTTATCTCCTTGCAATACGTTAAATACACCGGGTGGCAGACCTGCCTCGGTGAACAACTTTGCCATTAGAATGCTTGCGCTAGGGTCTCGCTCGCTTGGCTTGAGAATGAAGGTATTCCCTGCTGCAATGGCAATTGGAAACATCCAGCATGGGACCATGCAAGGAAAATTGAATGGCGTAATACCGGCCACTACGCCTAGAGGTTGGCGTAGCGTCCAATTGTCCATTCCTGTACTGACTTGATCCGAGTAATCTCCCTTAAGCAATTGCGGAATACCGCAAGCGAATTCGATAATGTCGATGCCGCGTGCGACTTCACCTAACGCATCCGAGAACACCTTGCCATGTTCTGCAGTAATCATTGCAGCAAGTTCCTCCTGATGTTCATTCATCAACTGCAGAAATTTATTGACGATTCTGGCTCTACGAATTGGCGGTGTGTCAGCCCAGGCTGGAAATGCCGCCGCCGCGGATGCGACCGAGGCATTTACTTCCTCTTCGGAAGCCAATGCAACATCACGCGCCACGGCGCCGGTAGCGGGATTAAAGACTGGCTGCGTACGATCACTTTTTCCTGATACCAGGGTTCCGTTGATATAGTGGCCTATTGCATTTGTGTCTGTATATGGAGAATAAGAAGTCATTTCATGTCCTTAGTCGGTGGAAGTAAAATCAGTGTAGTTCTCCTGTTTAAGCAGTTCAATGCCGTTCTACTTGATTCATTGTTCAATAAAGTGAACAATGACAGTATGGATACTTTAAAAAATGTCCCTTTATGGGGCCACATATATTCTTTGATTGTTCTCGAAAATGCAGGCAGCTATACGGCGGCGGCAACCCGACTTGGCGTAAGCAAGGGCGCTATGAGTCAACGCATTGCCGAGCTCGAAAGGAATGCCGGTGTCGCACTGGTTCAGCGGACGACAAGAAGTGTCCGGCTGACCGAGGCCGGACAGCGCCTCGTCGACTTAAGTCGAAATGCATTTGAGGTAATTCAGCAAAATTTTCTGGAAATCAGAGATTCCGTAAGCGAACCGCGCGGCCTCATACGCGTTACCGCAGCGGTGGCACTTGGTCGCCAGCAGATTGCCCCCATACTTGCTGCGTTCTTGAAATCGTATCCAGGAATACGCATTGAGCTTGAGTTATCGGATCAATTCACTTCGTTAGCGCAAGAAGGTTTCGATCTTGCGATCAGACATGCAAGCTCTGCTCCCGATACACATATCGCTTGGACACTGTGCGAAACGCGCACGATTCTGGTTGCCAGCAACGCTTATCTACGTAAACGCGGCACTCCCAAAGTGCCAAATGATCTACTGAATCATGACTGCTTGCACTATTTCCGACGTGGAGAATTGCCGACCTGGAGTTTTGTTTCCCGCGCAAAGAAAAGTTTGCGTCAAAACGTATTACTAAACGGTCCATTTGCTGCAAACAACAGTGAAGCGTTACGTGAAGCGGCATTAACTGGTTTAGGCATCGCTTTACTGCCAGATTTTTCTGCGCAAGCGGACATCGCTGGCGGAAAGCTGAAACGGGTGTTGGAAAATTGGGAATCGGTTGGCGCATTTGGCGAAAAACTATATGCCATCCGGCCGTATAGCCCTTACCTGCCGCGGGCGGTGCGTGTTTTCGTAGACTACCTGCGAGATAGTTTAAAGGAAGGATTTTCTTCAGAAGAGCATCCTGTAAAACGTCACTCTCGGGATGCGATGGTCAAGTAATTTCACCAGTTGAAGCTACACGAATGCCGACGCATTGTTTAAACCGCGGTAACAGGTTTGCCGGGTAAAAAATTATTCGTGCTCGGGAAATAGCTGTTTTTATCTGCAGTTACGATGCCGATGCCCGCATCATCGTGCCGTTGAAAGCAGCCGGAAGAATCGCGGCCCTTATGGGCCGAAGCCATATGTTTTTAGTGCGACTGTCTTTGCCACACGGGATGATCCACCGTCGTTACGGAAAATAAGAAGCAGCGTCTTAAATCGCTGGTCACGAAGTAAATTTTCCGCACTGTAAGGAAAGCGTTCCATTGCTGGATGCAAAAAAGAATTGAAGATCGCTGTCCAGGTTTTCCTGATATTGTCAGAGCCCTCCACAAGTTCGTGAGAACAGAGCAACGGACTGCGCCCAGCTTATGCCGGTGGAATTTTTTAAGAAAAACGTGATAAGCGACTCAAAAACCGGTGCGCGGTTGCACAGAACCTCAAACGGAAAGACCCCACAAAATCGAGCGAACCTGCGCAGTTTTGGGCGGCGTACGGTAACCTACCTTCGTCTATCAAAGAAGATCGACGGGGATAACTCAGGCTGCAACTCTCGAGCTTTTTTTGGAGACTAAATTATTTGGACGAGATGAAAGTTAAATGCTGAGTGAGTTCGTCATGGAGTAGCGCCGACGCGATGTGTCTTGGTCCTCCTAATTGCGTCAACAAATCTCTGGCATTCGATTCACTCAACTTGATATTAAACGACACACGAGCATTTTTTAGTAAGGCAAAAATTTCATGGCCATTTTCTGCATTAAGACTTACACGCAGATTCAGTAGGGACTCACCTCCCCTCGACTCCATATCCATTAGCTGATCAAAATCAATATCTTCAGACCGTATGACCGTCGAATTTTGATTGTGCGCTTTCTAGGCATCAATTTGAGCATTGGCTTTTTCAAAGAAGTCTTCATCCTCAGGATCAAGTCGTTCCGAAAGAACTGCCCGTGTCGGCGTTACCGACAGCGCCGATGCAGCAGTTGCCGCACGTGAAATCGACTTGAAAATAATGCTGAAAAATCTGATTGAAATTCCATTCGCTATACGCCGGAAGGCGGCGTGGTCAACTTGTCGGTCAGGAAGGAAGGCGCTTTTGCTGTGCTGATGGTCGAAGACACCGGTCCCGGTATTGCCGTCAGTGAAGGGCCCAGAGTTTTCGATCCTTTTTATCGTATCCTCGGTAGCGATGCCGAAGGCTCCGGGTTTGGATTGTCGATCGTCCGGGCCATTGCCGACAGCATTGAGGCGATTATTACGCTTGGAGACCGTTGTAATGCCGACAGTGCGCCAGGTTTACGGTTAATGGTCCGGTTTTCGCCAGCAACCACCTCACCTGCTGGAAATACCTTCGCATTCCGGCCCACATAGATAAGCACTAAGGTGAAATTGCAAAAATCCAAAGCCAGCCGCGTAGATCATTTCAAAAAATGAAATAAACCTTTGCTCTTTCCGCTATTTTTATTGCGAGGAGAAACAAATAAACTATAGCTTATGTTGAATTAAAAGTAGTTGAAGCAGGTACCACTTTGGGTACTGCACTTTTATTTCCTCTTAAAGAGACACATCATGAACATTAAAAATATTTTAGCAGGGCTGGTATTGTCTGCATTCGCCGGTGCCGCATTGGCAGGCACGCCGTATCCCGTCGAAAGCACATTCGCGCCGGCAACTAATGGTGGCTGCGCAATTTCTGCGGCGCAGTCTGGCCATGAAGAGGGCTACACCCAGGCAAGCGATGAATACCCGGTTAACGTGGTATCCAAATCGACGTTAACGCGCCAGCAAGTCCAGGCCGAATTGAAATTATCAGACGGACAGTCGCTAAAAAGCGTCAGCTATGCCGAACTGGTCTTTTTACGATAATTGCGTTTGTGAGCTGGGATGAACCGTCAGTGACTGACGGTTCGGTAAAGAGACGTGTTCGTGGGTTCGATTCAGGCAGTTTGTCCTGAGGCAGAATAAACCACAACAACGATGAACACGTTTAAAGCAGGCCAGCTTGGGCATACGCCCAAGGCTGCTTAAAACGTATGGCGAATACCAGTCATGACACCGACCTGATTCAACCCTGTACCGACGGTACCACCGGCATCCAGTGCAACCGCAGCGGAACCGGCATTTTCGATATGCCCAAGCGACGTATATAACGCTGTGCGTTTGGACAGGTTGTACGTTACGCGTGCAACCGCTAACGTAGAGACCTTGGGGGTGCCCATGATTTTCAAACGCGATACCTGTGCGTCAAGCACCCAGTAGCTGGCAAACGGGAAGCTGGCACCGACGTAATACAAATCGGAATGGGTGTCTGTGGCATCTTTAATCTTGCGGTCCACCAGACCTGCGCCAATTTTGGTCAGGCCCAGCATGAAGTAACCGTTCAGGGAAACACGTTGATCGTGGTAATTGCTGCTGGTCAATCCACCAGCGGCACCAGGGCCACCGTATAAAATATCGTAGGCGCTGGCGACACCGAACGATGCAGCGTCATAGGCCAGTAAGGCGGTCATCTGACGACAGGCTTTGGCGTTACCGGCGATTTCTCCTGCACAATTGGTACCGGCAGGGCCGCCCGCAGCGGAGGCATCCCGTCCTAAGCTATAGGTGGCACCCAGCGTCACACCTGCAAAAGTGCCGAGGTAACCTATTGCGTTATCGCTACGCGCATTAGGTAGATACGAGTCTAGACTACTGATCGAAAAAATATTCGGTCCCATGACGTCGGCCTTGAGCGACGCGATATACGTCATGTTGACTTGACGTCCAATCATGATCGTGCCATACGTATTCTTTAAACCGACATACGCCTGACGTCCGAACAAGCGGCCACCCTGCCCCATGGTACCGGTATCCGGTGTGAAGCCGCTCTCCAGTACGAACAATGCCTGCAGTCCGTCACCCAGATCTTCCGTGCCTTTGAAACCGATACGGGATGGCAAGGTGCCAGTCAGCGAAGGAATTTTGACGACCGAATTACCGGCCGCATTGGCATGTGTGACATACTCCACGCCGGTATCGATGATGCCATACATTGTCACCTGGGATTGGGCCAGCACTGCCGATGCGGAAACCGCCATCGATAGTGTCACGATTGCATTCGCTACTAATTTATTCACGTGCTGTCTCCTGATTTTTTTAAAAAAACTTATATTATTTTTGCCGTCTCGCAAGGAGTATGGCGACCTGCTTGTCTACAGCAGCGTAGCCGGACAGACGCAGCACTGCTCAGTCGCATTCATCAATGCGAGATGAGGTTCGTGACGATGAATCCGATAGTTAGCTGTAAGCGTGCGTTGAAGCGGTGGAGGATGGCGTAACTGCGTGTTGCGCCGATGCTGAGCGATGGTGTTTGATGAGTAATACGGCGATCATCGCAATCACTGCCGGAATAGCGATCGCGATGAAGTTCATCTTCAACGGCAATGCCATGCCCACCAGCGTGCCAATGACGATGGGTGCCAGGATTGCACCACTGCGCCCTACGCCCGAGGCCCAGCCGATGCCAGTGGAGCGTATTGCCATCGGATAGAACTGGCCAGCATACGCATACGTAACGATTTGGGTACCGATGGTGGATGCACCGGCCAGACCGACTAGTATGAACAGCACTTCGGTCGGAACTTTTAATCCCAGCAGGGAGATGGAGATGGCAGCGAGCGCATACATGCCGACCAGCACATATTTAATGTGAAAGCGGTCTGCCAGCCAGCCACCACCGACCGCACCAATGACCGCGCCAAAGTTGAGTACCAGCACAAAGGTAAGCGCAGACCCAAGGCTATAACCAGCAGTTGCCATCAGCTTGGTCAGCCATGAACTGAGTGCATACACCATGAACAGGCACATAAAAAAAGCGACCCAGAACATCAACGTACTCCATCCACGACCATCCTGAAACAGTTTGGCAATCTGTGCACCTTCGGCTTTGTCTTCTGTCGGCAACACGAAACTGTCATCTGCAATAGGCCGGTAGCTTGGATCGATGCGGCTGACCGTCGCTGCGAGTTCTTCTAATCGGTTATTTCTGATCAGGTAGGGCATTGATTCGGGTAACCACTTCAGAATCATCGGCACCAGAATAATCGGGAACCCTGCTGCCAGAAATACCGACGACCAGCCATAACTGACAATCAAACCTTTCCCCAGCAGCGCTGCCAGCATCCCGCCGACGGCGTAGCCACTGAACATCAGTGTCACCATCGTTGAGCGGATGCGCTTTGGTGCATACTCAGTCATCTGTGCGACTACGTTAGGCATGACACCACCAATCCCCAGCCCTGCCAGAAAGCGCATGGCACTGAAGGTATAGGGATCGTGCGTAAGGCCGGCGGCGGCGGTGAAGATGCTGAAGAGGCCAATGCAAATGGCGATGGCTTTGCGGCGTCCGATTTTGTCGGCAATGGTGCCCAGAAATATGGCGCCGAACATCATGCCAAACAAGGCGGCACTCACCATGAAACCGGCATTTTGAGCCGTTACCCCCATGTCTTTCATGATCGAAGGAACGGCGATTCCGGCGACTGCAAGATCATATCCATCGAAAATGATGATTAGGGCACACCATAACAGTACCCGAATGTGAAAACCATTCAAGCGTGCCTGGTCGGCAAGTTTATGAACGTCAATAGTGCGCATGTCTCTGTCTCCATTTTATGAACATCGTCCGTATAGTTCGGCGATGTATTATTTATGTTTTTTTTAAATCATTTCGAGAGGGCTTGGCGCACCTCTTCGAAGGTGTGTTGAGAATATATAGCTGTGATAACCCCGTCCAACACCGATTAAGTATCTGTTTAATACTTCACAGGTATAGTATTTCTGACGGGACTTTAATCTTCCGGCTGCTTACTCTCCATTTACACGATGGTTAGTTGTGCCACGAGGTTTAATCAAACAATCAGGGTGTTAAAAAATCGGATATGGCACGCGTAAATAATGGTTCCGCTTCAATATTCGAGATATGTGATGCGGGCAATGTGACGACTCTCCCGTTCTTTATTTTTTGCTGCATCAGCGCGGCATCCGCTGCCGTGGTGACGGGATCGTAGTCGCCGACGATGATTAAGGCGGGATGGGGAATGGCGTGAATGTCTTCACGTAAATCCGCTGTTGCCAGTGCTTCACAGCAACTTGCATAACCTTCGGTATTTTCAGCGCGCAGATGAGCGATCAGTTCGGCGATGATCGGGTTCTGACTCTCTATAAAAGCAGGACTGAACCAGCGTGAGGCTGCGCTATCGGCGATGGCACCGAGGCCGTCAGCTCTGACTGCGGCAGCGCGCGTGAGCCAGCCGTCGGTGGTACCGACTTTGGCCGCAGTATTGGCAACGACCAACTTTATCAAGCGCTCAGAGGCATGGATGCCCAGCCATTGTCCGATCACGCCCCCCATCGACAAGCCACAAAAATGGGTTTTAGCGATACCAAGATGATCGAGCAGTCCGGTCACATCCTGTCCCAGTTGCTGCAATTGATACGGTCCTTTGGGACGGGCAGACTGGCCATGACCACGTGTGTCATAGCGAATCACATAAAAATCATGGCTCAGTGCATCGGCCTGCGTCTGCCACATGCGGTGATCGGTTCCCAGCGAATTCGAAAACAGCAATGCGGGATGCGCAGGGTTGCCTTCGGCAACATAAAAAATATCGGTGTGATGAATGTGGGCGACAGGCATGATGCTCCCTGAATGATCGATTTGAATGCATGGAGATTCAGATTAGCCCTGCCCTGCTGATGAAAGGCAATGGTGTCTGAATATAGTTTAACCAGGTACCGGCAATATCAGAATGAGGCGATCAAGCTGAAACAATCAGCTTGAAACAAGCGAATAAAACTTAACCCAAATCGCCGCCACCAACAGGCAGCACGGTGCCCGTGATATACGACGATTCATCCGACGCCAGGAACAAGATCGCGTTGACTTGTTCGGTGATGGTGCCGTAGCGATGCATCAGACTGCTGGCGACGGTCTGATCGATAATGTCCTGATACCAGGCCTCCTCATCTTTGCTCAGCGGATTGGCATTGCGCGGAATGTTGCGCGGCGGGGCTTCAGTACCCCCGGTAGCTATGGCATTAACCCGGATGCCATCCCCGGCATGTTCAAATGCCAGACTGGCCGTCAAGGCATTGACGCCGCCTTTTGCAGCAGCATAAGGAACCCGGTTAATACTGCGGGTGGCAATCGACGATACGTTGACGATCACGCCCTGTTTCTGCGCGATCATCACTGGCAAGGTGGCGCGGCAGGACCAAAGGGTCGGAAATAATGAGCGGCGAATTTCTGCTTCGATTTGCGCTTCTTCATATTCCTGGTAGGGTTTGGCCCAGATCGTGCCACCGACGTTGTTGATCAGAATATCGACGCGTCCGAATGCTTCCATGCCAGCGTCGACCATCTGGCGCGCACCTGCATAGGTTTCCAGATCGACATTCACAACGATGGCGTGGGCTTTTAATTCGCTGATTTCTGCTGCCATATCATTGATCAACGCTGAGCGATCAGCCAGCACCAGTTGCCCACCTTCACGTGCAATTGCTAATGCAACACCGCGCCCTATGCCTTGGGCAGCGCCGGTCACAATCACGACTTTATTCTTGAAACGCTGAATCTGCGTCATGCTCACACTCCGCTGCTGGCTGAGAATTTTTCAAAATGAAAACTGGCTGGCTTTATACCGATCTGGTCTAACCAGGTTCTGACGGCATCCACCATCGCGACCGGTCCGCACAGGTAGATATCGACGTCGCCATCATTGAGCCATTCAGCCGCGACATGCCCGGTGACGTAGCCTTTGCGCGCATGCTGGCTTTCTGCTACGGCGACGCAAGTGCGGTATTCAAATTGCGGGTGCTTGGCAGCGATCCGATCAAGTTGTTCGAGTGCAACCAGATCGGTATCGTTGGTAACACCAAACACCATCCGTACCGGTTGCTTAAAGCCGTCAGCGGCGAGTACCTCCAACATCGACAGAAATGGAGCGATGCCGGTGCCGCCAGCAAGAAACAATACTGGCCGGGCTACTGCACGCAAATAAAAACTGCCGTAGGGACCAGAAAAAGCGATCGGCTGACCCGGTTGTGCTTCTTTCGCCAGAAATTCGCTCATTTTTCCATTCGGCACGTTGCGTACGACGAATTCGGCTTGTGCTGCGCCAGGCGGCGAACTGAACGAATACGAGCGTGTCAGGCTGGTGCCTGGAATCTCCAGATTCACATATTGACCCGGCAGAAAATCGAGGCCAGTCTGATTTTCCAGATTGATCGAAAATTGTATCGTCGAATCAGAAAAATGCTGTACTGAACCGACGCTACCAGCGTGGCGCGAAACGGCAGTCTTGCAGGCCACGGAGGTGGCTGGGATCTGGATCACGCAATCGGAGGTCGGGCGCATCTGGCACGCCAGGATAAAGCCTGCTGCCGCATCCTTGGCATCAAGTGCATCTTCGATATAACTCGACTCCGGCATCGCATATTTTCCTGACTCACAAAAGCCGCGGCAGGTACCGCAAGCGCCATCGCGGCAGTCGAGTGGGATATTGATTTTCTGACGATAAGCGGCATCCGACAGCTTTTCGCTTTCGTTACAAGCAATAAAGCGGGTGATGCCGTCTTCGAATTGCAGCGCAATGTTGTAGCTCATCGCCTTGTCTCCTAAGTATGCTGTTTTAAATGTGGTAAACGTCAATCACCTGATTGATGTAATCGTTTTTCAATACCACGTATTTGTTGACTATGATCGGATGCTCGCCTGAGAAATCAATCATATAGCGCGACATGCCGAAATAGCTGTAATTGGTTTTGTAACGGTGGCTCAGCGTTTGCCAGTTGAAGCGCACGGTACACACATCACCGTCGCGGCTTTCGAGCTCAACGTTAGCGATGTTATGGCAGGTGCGCGTATCTGGCATGGTGGCGCTGGAGCGCTCGGTCTTGATCCGAAATACCCGATCTTCCAGACCTTGCCGGTTGGGATAAAAGATTAGGGAAATTTCGCGCTGCGGATCGGTCACCAGCTTATCGTCGTCATCCCATGACGGCATCCAGAATTGCGCATCGAGGTGGTAGCAATCGAGCCACTCGTCCCATTGTTCATCATCGAGCAACCGGCTTTCATAGTATAAAAAGCTGCTGATGTCAGTCATGCCAATGGTTTTCATGCATGAGCTCCTTCTTCCAGCAAGGCTTTCTTCATGACGTCTAGCCAATAGCGATGCTGTATCGTGTACAAGCCTTCATCTTCGGTTTTGACACCGCTCATCAATGGCTTCAAACCGAGTTCTTTAGCGGCTTCATCGGCGCCTTCCACCCAGTGTTGCGAGCCACGACACATATCGTTCCATGGCGCGGCAATCCCTGCGTAGCCTTGCTGGCAAGCGCGGAATTCTTCCAGGTCGTCTGGTGTGGCCATGCCGCTGACATTAAAGAAATCTTCGTATTGACGAATCCGATGGGCGCGGGCCTCGTCGGATTCTCCTTTGGGAGCGATGCAATAAATCGTGACTTCGGTTTTATTCACTGAAATCGGACGTAACACCCGAATTTGCGAGCCGAACTGATCCATCAGGTAGACGTTCGGATACAGGCACAGGTTGCGCGAGCGTTCTATCATCCAGTCTGCTGTGGCAGGCCCGAAGTTTTTGGCAAATTCGTCGCGGCGCGGGTAGTTGGGACGGTCTTGGGGATTAGCCCATTTCGACCACAGAACCAGATGCCCATGTTCAAACGCATAAAACCCACCGCCCTGCTTGCCCCACTTGCCAGCATCCATGGCGCGCACATTATCGGTACGCGTGGCATCTGCTTCCTTGCGGCGATTTGTCGTCGCAGCATAGTTCCAGTGCACGGCCGAAACGTGATAACCATCGGCACCATTTTCTGCCTGCAGCTTCCAGTTGCCGTCGAAGGTATAGGTGGAAGCACCGCGCAATACTTCGAGGCCATCTGTAGACTGATTGACGATCATGTCGATGATCTTGCCAGCTTCACCCAGAAACTCAGTCAGCGGCAGTATGTTTTCATTGACGCTGCCAAACAGAAAGCCTTTATAGTTTTCAAAGCGTGCGACTTTCTTCAAGTCGTGCGAGCCTTCCTTGTTGAAGCATTCCGGATAACCGGCTTCTTCAGGGTCTTTTACTTTGAGCAACTTGCCGCTGTTATTGAAGGTCCAGCCATGAAACGGGCAGGTATAGGTCGCTTTGTTACCGCGCTTGTGGCGGCACAATTGCGCCCCCCGGTGGCTGCAAGCATTAATGAACGCATTCAATTCGCCCTGACGATTCCGCGCAATAAAGATCGGTTGCCGACCAATATGGGTGGTGTAGTAGTCATTATTGTTTTGAACCTGGCTCTCGTGGGCCAGGTAAATCCAGTTACCTTCAAAAATATGCTTCATTTCAAGTTCAAATAAAGCATCGTCGGTAAAGGCGCTACGGTGCAAGCGATAGTCGCCCTTCTCCTGATCTTCAATCAGATAGTGGTCGAGGTTTTTGAGCTTGGGCGTGTTGTCAGGATAAATGGGGATCATGATGGGTTCCTTCTGTTTAAGAAAGGGGCAGTGGAAAAGGATATCCACACTGCCCGTTTTTTTATTACGCAGCAGCCCGGATGCGATCGACTTCAGTAGTCGGCGCAGCAGGCGTTTCTGAGTACAGATGAAAATCGAAATCAATCGACGAGAACGGATGGCTTAATTCTTTGGCAGCCAGTTCTTTTTCGTCAGTAATTTTGTGGATGGCAGGTACCAGCCCTTCGCGACTGGCGAAGGCAAAGTCATCCCACAGGTATTCATCACCATCGATATTGATTTGCGTGGTCAGCTTGCGATGCCCTGCGCCCGTGATGAAGAAATGAATATGCGCAGGACGACGACCGTGACGACCGAGCAGATCAAGTAATTGCTGGGTCGAACCACTTGGTGGACAGCCATAACCGACCGGGATGATGCTGCGGAACTGATAACGCCCGTTGGCGTCGGCAATGATGGTGCGACGCAGATTGAAGGCCGACTGGCTAGGATCAAAGAACGAATAATTCCCCATCAGATTGGCATGCCAGACCTCAACCTTGGCACCTGGCATCGGTTTGCCATGCGCATCAAATACCGTGCCCTGCATAAACAGGACTTCTGCTTCGTCGCTTGCCACATCTTCATCAAGACGGGCAAATCCGCTATATTCCGGCGCACCTGCGACGTACAAAGGACCTTCGATCGTGCGTGGTGTGCCGCCAGTGAGCCCGGCTTTGGCTTCGGCTGCATCAGCACGGATATCAAAAAATCGTTCCAGGCCCAGGCCCGGTGCAATCAAACCGAGTTCATTATTGGCGCCTGCGACAGTCAGATACTCAAGGCCTTTCCAGAATTCACTCGCTTGTATATCCAGATCTTCAATCGTCTTGCACAAATCACCGACTACGCGCAATACGATTTGCTGCACACGCGGATTGGCTGGACGGATAGCAGAATCGATGATCCAGCTTTTTACCAGTGTGTCGATTTCGGTATGTGTCATGTTTGTCTCCTAAAATGTATTTTTACGGGAAGGGGTGAAACAAAATGGGTAGTGCAGGTGCGCGAACCGGGCATGCCTTATTCATGCGTCGTTGTCCCGGATAGAGGAAGGATGACGGCACATCGGCATGATCTGGATCTGCATGTAAGGAAATAATGGCAAAGTAGAAATCAGAGTATGCAGTTCATCAACGCTGCTGACATCGAATACGCTGATGTTGGCGTATTGACCCGCTATCCTCCACAGATGCCGCCACTTGCCACTTTCCTGCAATACCTCTGACATTTCTTTTTCGGTTTTTTTTAATGCGGTTGCCTGGTTCTCTGGCATAGCCTGAGGCAAGTTAACGTCCATACGTACGTGAAACAACATGGTGTTCTCCTGGTTTTTATAATGAAGTCAGCAGCGCTATGAGCGCTATTATTTACGACGCATGAACTGTAATTTTTCACGGTCGATTTCAACGCCCAGACCTAGCTTGTCAGGGACCTGCAGCATGAAGTCCTTGTAGATCAGTGGTTCGCACAACACTTCTTCGGTCAAGAGCAGTGGCCCGAACAGCTCGGTACCGTAAGACAGATTGCTAAACGTCGAAAACACATGCGCTGAGGCTGCGGTGCCGATACCCCCTTCGAGCATGGTGCCACCGTACAAACCGATTCCGGCCAGTTGCGCGACGGTAGCGACCTGAATCGCCGGGATCAATCCACCGGATTGCGTGATCTTGACAGCGAACACATCGGCCCCGGCGTTCGTAGCCAGATCAAAAGCGTCTAACGGCCCATGCAATGCCTCATCGGCCATCACTGCTACGGAAAAGCGGTTGGCCAGACGCGCCAGACCTGCTTTATTTTCTGCACGGATCGGCTGTTCGATTAAATCGATACCACCGGCCTCAAGCGCAGCGATACCATTGACGGCCTCCAGTTCGCTCCAGGCCTGATTCACATCGACCCGCACGCTGACATCAGCACCCAGGGCCTTTTTGATGGTCAGCACATGCGCCACATCGTCTGCCACTGAGCGCGAACCAATTTTCAGTTTAAAAATTCGATGTCGGCGCAGCGCCAGCATTTTTTCTGCTTCGGCAATGTCTTTGGTGGTATCGCCGCTGGCCAGCGTCCATGCCACAGGTAACGCATCGCGTACCCGGCCGCCCAATAATTCACTCAACGGAATACCCAGACGGCGCGCCTGCGCATCGAGCAACGCCGTTTCGATGGCACATTTGGCAAACCGGTTGCCTTGAATAATTTTACGTATTTTTGCCATCGCCTTGCCCACCTGGCTGGCATCCATGCCGATCAGCAACGGCGCGATATGGGTATCGATATTCGTCTTGATACTCTCAGGACTTTCTTCGCCGTAACTCAAGCCGCCGATAGTGGTGGCCTCACCCCAACCTTCGAATCCATCCGCACATACCACCCGCACCAGCACCAGCGTTTGCGCGTGCATGGTCGCTACCGATAATTGATGAGGACGTATGGTCGGAACATCGACCAGAATAGTTTCTATAGTTTTGATCATATTTTATTTGTATAATTAAACGAATAACAGGAGGTTAGACGAGCAAAACGGGGGCGTCCAACACCGATTAGCTATCATTTCAATACTTTTTGGGTATAAAGATGGAATTGCGTCACTTACGCTACTTCGTGGCCGTTGCGGAGGAGAAAAACTTCACACGAGCAGCCAAGCGGCTATTTATTGCCCAACCGCCGTTGAGTCGCCAGATACAGCAACTGGAAGAAGAGTTAGAGGTTTGTTTGTTTGAAAGAGGGTCGCGACCGCTCCAACTGACTGAGGCTGGCCGATTTTTTTACGCGCATGCGCAGCAATTGCTGGGCAAGGCAGCAGATTTGAAATCTATGACCCAGCGTGTGGGGAAAATTGAAAGGACGCTGTCGATCGGATTTGTTGCCTCCACACTGTACGGATTGTTGCCAAAAATCATCCGTCGCTTCCGTTCGGAGTACAGTGCGGTCGAGATTAACCTGCATGAAATGACCACCATGCAACAAATCAAGGCCCTCAAGGATGGCAGTATTGACGTCGGGTTCGGGCGTATCCGCTCGGAAGATCCGGATGTGCGCCGCATCGTGTTACGAGAGGAGCGATTAATCGTAGCATTGCCTACAGGCCACTCCCTTGCCGCGCCGGGGACAGCGCTAAGGCTCAAAGAGTTAATCGCTGAAACTTTGATTATATTTCCGAAAGCACCCCGTCCCAGTTTTGCTGACCAGGTACTATCAGCTTTCAGCGACCGCGCGATCAAGCTCGAAAAGATCATCGAGGTCAGGGAGCTGCAGATTGCAATCGGTCTGGTCGCAGCCGGGCAAGGCATCGCTATCGTCCCAGCCAGCTTGCAAGGAATGAAGCGAGAAGATATCAGTTACAGGGAACTGGAGGAAAAGAACACCACGTCTCCCATTATCTTCAGTGTACGGAGGGCGGATCAGTCAGAAGAACTGGGTCAATTGTTGCGCCTCATCTACGATATCTATGAGGCAGAAAACATTCCACACGTGAAGGAAACGCTGTAAATCTCAGGCGCTTGCATGTTGTGCGTTCATCTTGCATTAACGCCGACGCTAGGGGTCTTGGTCGTCCTAACTGCTTCAACACATCTCTCGCATGCGATTCACTCCTATTTATATTGAGCGACACACGCGTATTTTTCATGCACTCGAAGAGTTGATGGCCCTTATCGGCGTTCAGGCTCACACACAAACGCCGGTCTGAGTGTCGTATCGAGATATTCGCAAGGCCCAACAGCAATGAGATCAATTAACCGTAGCAAATGACCAAGGCGAATGTTTGAAACCACTGGGGTAAATCGAATCCAACACGTAAAAATGCTCCGCAAATTCAATCGCCATTACGGTATATATAGCTCTTAGCGATGTTATGGAAATTTTGGTGGAAAGTGCAAGTTTCGAACTTGCGACCCTCGCAGTGTGAGTGCGATGCTCTACCCCTGAGCTAACCTTCCATTTGGCGATCTGTCGATCGGTGTCATTGGATCAACATTGCATTGATTGACCACCGATAATATAAATTATCGCACACATTATGTGCTGACGAAAGTGCCGTATCGAACCGGAAAGCGAAGCGTTATTGGCGCTTCGCTTCTAGTACGCCTTTTACTTCGCGAATCACCATTAACGCTTTTTGCAATTGCGCCGTTGAGGCAATTTCAGCAGTGAATGCCATTCTCGCATGGGCTTTGGCACTTTGGGTACTGACGCCGATTACATTGATTTTCTCGCGCAAGAAAATTTCCGAAATATCACGCAACAGACCTTGGCGATCACTGGCCAGCACAAAAATATCGACCGGATACACCGTCTCAACAGCTGGCGCGCCCCACGTAGTTTGAATGACGCGCTCTGGTGCTTTTGCACGCATTTCAGAAAAATTCTTGCAGTTTTCCCGATGGATGGAAACACCTTTTCCACGCGTGACAAAGCCGACGATAGGATCTGGCGGGGCTGGTTTGCAACATTTGGCCAACTGCGTCATTAAGCCGTCTGTTCCCACCACCAACACACCGGTCTTGCCGCCATGATCGACACTTGAGGCGCGACTTTTGCGTGTAATCGCGGCTTCTTCCTGCTGAATATCAGCAGTCGCAGGCTTGATGCTTTCCTCTTCGCGCAATCCTTGCTCGACGTGACGCAAACTAAACTCGTCCTTAGCGAGCGCCAGTACCAATTCTTCCAGTTTGGAAAAGCCTAACTTACGTGCTAATTCTTCCAGATTGACAGCTGTTTTGCCTTCCCTTTGCAATGTTTTATCAAGCAATGCCCGACCGGTAGATAGCGTCTCTTGTTGTTCAATCGCATTGAACCACGCACGCACCTTGGAACGGGTCCGGGAGCTGGTCGCATAACCTGGGGTGAGCCAATCACGCGATGGGCCGGCGTTGCCAGCCCCACTTTTGGCGGTAATGATTTCAACGGTTTGCCCATTTTTGAGCACCGTGTTTAAGGGCACCATCACACCATCGACGCGTGCACCGCGACAATGATGACCAACATCGGTATGCAGGTGATAAGCAAAGTCGATCGGCGTCGCGCCGTTGGGCAATTCAATCACGCGTGCTTGCGGTGTGAGTATATAAATATGCTCATCTAACGTAGCGGATTTTAATTTTTCCAGCCATTCGCGACGGCTGTCTTCGTGCTCAACAACGGCATCAGCGACTTCGCTTTTCCAAGCTAGCAATTGTCGCAGCCAGGCAATTTTTTCATCGTATTTCTGTGCTGAAAAATTCGAGCCGCCTGCTTCTTTGTAGCGCCAGTGCGCCGCAACGCCATATTCGGCAAAGTGATGCATATCGTTGGTACGAATCTGCACTTCCAATGCGCGCTCGTCCTCAGCCATCACGACGGTGTGCAGCGATTGATAACCGTTTTGCTTGGGACGAGAAATATAATCGTCGAACTCTTTAGAAATTGGTACCCATATATTGTGAACGATACCCAGGACGGTGTAACAGGTCTTGACGTCTTCGACAATCACCCGAAACGCACGGACGTCGTAAAGCTCGGAAAAGTCGAGCTCCTTGCCGCGCATTTTGTGCCAGATACTAAAAATATGTTTAGGTCGCCCGGATACTTCTGCTTTAATGCCAGCGTCCGCCAGCTCACTTCGCAAACGCGCAATAGCGACTTCAACGAAGCCTTCCCGCTCGATCCGCCGCTCTTCCAACATCTTGGCGATACGTTTATAGGTTGTCGGATCAATGAAGCGAAATGAGAGGTCTTCCAGTTCCCATTTTAATTGCCAGATACCAAGCCGATTCGCCAGCGGGGCGTACAAATCAAGCGTTTCACGCGCATATTGACTGGTGAGCGCATTCTCTAATTTTTGCTCGGCAAAAAAACGTAATCCCACCAGCCTAGACGCCAACCGCACTAACACAACGCGCATGTCACTCGCCATTGCCAATAACATTTTGCGCAATGTCTCTACTTGCGTAGCAGCTTGCTGCGCAGCGTTTTTCCCTCGCATTACTTCTTGCGGCAATGCAAAAGTAAAACCGTGCAGCCGCATTAATTGTCGAACGCCGACGACCAACTCGCTAATTTCTTTACCGAATTGCGGCTCAATCATCGCCAAATTGGCAGGATCAATTAAGGGCAGTTCGAATAGCAGCCCGGCGATACGCGTTTCAACATCGGTGTTGAGCAATGCCAATACATTGGCCACGCCTAGCGAAAATTCGAGCGCAGTTTGCCCGGTCGCGACTGTCTTACCCTTATACCATGGCTCGACGAACGCTAACGCGTCTAGTACGCGTACGCTATCGTCCGCACTTAAACCAGTGCAAAGTTGCACTTGATCGGCATCTTGGGTTGAAGTTAAGGCGACCATCGGCTATCTACTTTTGTGCGGCAACAATAACGATTTCGACCAGGATTTCTGGTCGTGCCAGTTTGGCTTCAACGGTAGCACGGGGCGGTGAATTTCCCGCTGCGACCCATGCGTCCCATGCCGAATTCATGCCAGCGAAATCTTTAATGTCTGCGAGATAAATCTGGCAAGAAAGAATGTGCTCTTTATCGCTGCCAGCCTCAGCGAGCAAACGGTCAATGTGACCTAACGTTTCCCGTGTTTGTGCTTCGATATTCTGACTTACATCCTCGGCCAACTGACCAGCAAGATAAATGGTGCCGTTGTGGATCGCAACTTCTGACAATCTTTTTCCTACATGCAAACGCGTGATACTCATAGTGTCTCCTTCATACTAGAAATAATTCTATTTTAACTACTTATCAAGACCATCAAAGCCATCCAAAAGCAATTTTCCCGGCAATGCGAAGCAACGCACCGGTGATAACCGACAATCGAAAACCGATCGTGATGTTATTTTTTTGGCTGCTCACTATCTTGGCAAGCCCATTAATATCTCGCCGCTGGCGAGTACTATGCCTCTTGTCCGAACAGAAAGTCGCTTATAACCGCAATTTGATCTGCATGCAGCAACGTTGGCGCGTGTCCTACACCAGCAAATTCGACTAGTTTCGCCTTAGGGCCACGCTGGGTCATCGACAATGCGACTTCATGCGATAGCAAATCTGACTGGTCGCCACGTATTAATAATGTTGGACATTGAATGGCATCATACGCAGCCCACAACATCACTTCGGCGGCCTTGTAGTTATCAGCTGTGGAGGTCGCAAACGGGACGGCTAATCCCAAATCGTAATGGCGGACCCATTCTCCAGCAGCGTTTTGACGTAAAACATCGGCAGCCAACTTGTGCCACTCGACGTCAGTGTGTTCTCCAAAAGGGAGAGAAATCGACTTAATATAAGCCGCTCCAGCGTCAAAAGTGGGAAACCGCATATCGGCTCCGATATACGCTGCGATCCGGGTAAGCGCGTCGGGATTCAGATGGGGACCAACATCGTTAAGAACTAGCTTGCGAATAGGATTATCTGGCAAAGATGCCAGACCCAAACCAATCAGGCCACCCATTGACGTGCCGACCAGATCGACCGTGTCAGCATTTAGTCTGGCTAATAAAGTCACCATATCGCTGACATATTGTGGCACGACATAATATTGGGGATTACGCAAACGACCAGAGCGACCGCGACCTACGACGTCCGGGCATACGACGCGATAGGTGTCGCACATATTACGTGCCAACTGATCAAAGTCATCAGATACCCGTGTCACACCATGCAAACATAGCAATACGTTAGGGTTATGTGGATCGCCCCATTCCTGATACGCCATTGCGTGCAAACCTGCAGGGGAAATACATTGGACAGTCTTGTGCAAAGCTGAAGTCATAAACGGCATCCGGTTGAGCAGACAAGTGAAAGCCCCTCTATTCTACCGTCGCTTCCACTAAAAAAGCTGCGTTAATGGATAATCATGACCGATGCTATCGATAAACTCACCCGGCGCACTTCAACCTAAACCCGTTTATTTGCCGCTCTACCGATGATATTTCAGGCAAAAGAACAAAAAAAAGCGCCGACACAATGTGTCGGCGCTTTTTTTCGTTGAAACCGATTTAATGCAAGTTGCTGAAATCCAGCAGAGCGCCTGTCTTTTCTATCAACTCTTCTCTTGTCACACCGGTGGCTAATTCAACCACTTTTAAGCCCTGCGGCGTCACGTCAAGTACGGCCAAATCGGTAATGATACGATTTACCACTGCGATACCAGTCAACGGCAAATTACATTCATCAAGGATTTTGTGGGATGTTGAACCGTCTTTAGCCTTAGCCACGTGCTCCATCAGGACCACGACGCGCTTGACACCAGCGACCAGGTCCATAGCGCCGCCCATGCCTTTGACCATTTTTCCTGGAATCATCCAGTTCGCCAAATCGCCGCTTTTCGATACTTGCATAGCCCCTAAAACAGCAAGGTTCACTTTTCCGCCACGAATCATGGCAAACGAGTCTGCTGAACTAAAGAAAGAAGATCCCGGTAAAGAAGTTACAGTTTGCTTACCCGCGTTGATCAAATCCGCATCGACCTTGTCATCGGTAGGAAAAGGGCCAATACCCAAGAGACCATTTTCTGACTGTAACCAGACTTCCATATTTTGCGGTACGTGGTTTGCGACCAAAGTCGGCAAGCCGATACCCAGATTTACGTAAAAGCCATCCTGCAATTCCTGCCCCGCACGCGCGGCCATTTCATCACGAGTCCATGCCATATTTATTCTCCGATCTTATATTGTTTTTTACTCGCCTTCAGTACGACTGCCGTTTTGCAGGCACCTAAGACGAGACGTCGAGACTTATTTGCTTACGGTGCGTTGTTCTATCCGCTTTTCCGGGGACGCATTGACCACGATCCGATGGACAAAAATTCCTGGGGTATGCACTTCATCCGGATCAATTTCACCAACTTCGACCAAATGTTCAACTTCTACGACAGTGATTTTTCCAGCCATCGCGACGTTTGGATTAAAATTACGCGCCGTTTTGTTATAAACCAGATTACCGCTACGATCCGCCTTGTAAGCCTTGACGAGAGAGATGTCAGCGACTAACGAACGTTCCATGATGTATTTTTCACCGTCGAATTCGCGTACTTCCTTGCCTTCGGCGATCAGCGTACCCACACCGGTTTTGGTGAAGAATGCAGGGATACCCGAGCCGCCGGCACGCAACTTCTCCGCTAACGTTCCTTGTGGAGTGAATTCCAACTCAAGTTCACCAGCCAAATACTGCCGCTCGAACTCTTTATTCTCGCCCACGTACGATGCAATCATTTTCTTAATTTGACGGGTTGTCAACAGTTGACCGAGGCCAAAACCGTCTACACCCGCGTTATTCGAAATTGCAGTCAGATTTTGAACGCCAGAATCACGCAATGCTGCAATGAGGGCCTCAGGAATACCGCACAAACCAAAACCACCAACCGCGACCGTTTGGCCGTCACTCACAATACCCGCCAACGCGCTGATCGCGTCAGGATAAACTTTATTCATACCGCTATCTCCTTATGAGTTAACTCAGACTATTTTTGCTTTTAATTCGCCTGATAGCATATGATGATCTGTCGGTTCCGACAATACCGTAAAAATACGCAATGCGCCTTTCCTTCGGACACTTTGCAATTTTCGGATCATTGAATAAATATGACAGCAACGCCTACAAACTATCACATAAAACGCTCCCTTCGTTCGCGATCACACAGGTGTAATATAGCGCCGCTTGTACTCATATAATTGCCAATGAATGACTCCCCAGAAATTGATTATCAAGTCATTTTTGACCATGCTCCAATTGGCATGTGCGTTTCCAGGCATCGTGTCATGCAAGTATGCAATGCCGCGTTAACCAGCATGTTCGGCTACGAAAGTGGTCAATTGAATGGCCAATCCTTCCAAATTCTTTATCCTTCACCGGATGAATTTGAACGCACTGGAGCACGTATCGTACCAATAATGAATGCAAAAGGGGCATATTCTGATGAGCGCATCATGCGTCGAGCAGACGGCGAACTTTTTTGGTGCCACGTCATTGGTCACACCTTGGTGCCAACTAACACACACGCAGCCGGAATCTGGACTTTTGAAGATTTAAGCAGTAAACGCAAGGCGTCAGCAGAGCTTTCACCGCGTGAGCGAGAAATTGCGGCATTGTTGGTGGAGGGAAAGACTAGTAAATTAATCGGCAAACAAATCGGTTTGAGTCCGCGTACCGTAGAAATGCATCGCGCAAATCTGATGAAAAAATTTGCCGCAGCGACTTCAAGTGAGTTAGTGCATAGACTACTGGGGATGTCTCAGGAACTCTGACACTGCCGGCTTCTTTCATTGGCGCGCTAATCAGTGCCACAGGTAGTGCTTTATCGTAAAGTACTTCTAAAAGAAATATCGTCTTGTAAATGCCAAATGGTGACTTGGTTTTTATCTGCAATCGCCTGAGTTAGACAAGAAAATGCCTTCCGTAAGAGTGCACAACATACAACTTAAGCCGCTATGAAAATCGCATATACCGAATATTCGACAGGCACAATCTCCACAGCGAGATAAGCTTCTCAGGTCAACATTTCACGCACGGCGTCAGGCAACGGCACAGATTTCTCAAGCTTGAAATCAATCCATACTAACTTAGAAGATCCCTCTGCAACGATAACGTCAGGCGAATCAACCCGGCGGATTTCGTACGTCATCTCAACGCTTGAACGACCAACTGTTCCCATGCGGCAATAGACCTCAATATCGCCAGGATATCTGAGCTGACGCAAAAAACTGCACTGCGCATTCACCAGAACCGGTCCCTGAAAGTGATCAATAGGCCTTCCCAAGGTTTCCAACCACTCTATCCGAGCCTGCTCTAAGTATCTGAAGTACACCGTATTATTCACATGTCCGAATGCATCCATATCGCCCCAGCGAATTGCCATTCGACTACGGTGAACTAATTTATCACTATCCATTACGTTCTTTCAAAAAAACAGATCCATACGATGGCACTACCGAATGCGAACCGTGGCATTACGACTGATGCGGGAATGCAACATTAGCACGTGCAAGCCATACTGCACGCAGCATGCACATGGCAAAGTCTAGTATTCTGCCGCAATATCCGTGACAATTAGCACAAACGTTAGAAAATTAAATATAGGTGAAGAGACAATGACCGAGAACCAACCGCAGAGCTTACTTGAACAATACGGCCCAAGAGAGGCAATGGAATATGACGTCGTCGTCGTGGGAGGCGGTCCTGCTGGGTTAGCCGCTGCCATTCGGCTAAAGCAGTTAGCGAATGAAAAAGGCAAAGAAGTTTCGGTCTGCGTACTTGAAAAAGGAAGCGAAATCGGCGCCCATATCTTGTCTGGTGCAGTGATGGACCCGCAAGCACTAACTGAGTTAATCCCCAACTGGAAAGAACTCGGTGCGCCACTGAACACGGAAGTCAGCGAAGACAGATTCCTCTTTTTGACGGCCACGAAAGCTTTCAAGACCCCTAACTGGATGTTACCGTCCTGTTTTCAGAATCACGGAAATTACGTCATTTCACTCGCCAACGTCGTGCGTTGGATGGGTCAGCAGGCAGAAACACTCGGCGTAGACATATTTCCTGGTTTCCCAGCCGCTGAAGTCCTTTATAACGATGATGGCTCAGTTAAAGGCGTAGCGACGGGCAATATGGGCATTGGCCGCGATGGTAAACCGACCGAGGCGTTTCAGCTGGGCATGGAACTACACGCCAAATACACGCTGTTCGCCGAAGGTGCACGCGGCAGTCTTGGCAAACAAATCATCGCCAAGTACGATTTAAACAAAGGTAAGGATCCGCAAACTTATGGTTTGGGGATTAAAGAACTGTGGGAAATCGATCCAAAGCTGCACAAGCCAGGCTTGGTGATCCATACTGCCGGGTGGCCGCTCGATACCAAGACTTACGGCGGTTCTTTCCTCTATCACTTGGAAAACAATCAGGTCGCAGTCGGTTATGTCGTCGGCCTGTCCTATGAAAACCCGTACATGTCGCCGTACGAAGAGTTCCAGCGCTACAAAACACACCCTGAAATTAGCAAATTTTTCGTCGGTGGTAAACGTCTGTCGTACGGAGCTCGCGCAATCACTGCTGGTGGTTTGCAATCCCTGCCGAAGCTGACGTTTAACGGCGGTGCATTAATTGGCTGTGAAGCGGGATTCCTTAACGCTAGCCGCATTAAAGGCAGCCACGCAGCGATCAAAACCGGCATGCTGGCAGCTGATGCAGCCTTCGAAGCGATTGTCACTGAGCGCCAACATGATGAACTAGTCGATTACGCCAGTGCATTCGAAAAATCGTGGCTCCATGCTGAATTGCATAAGGCACGTAATTTCAAGCCTTGGATGAGTAAAGGTCTGTACTTTGGCAGCGTAATGGTGGGGATCGACCAAATCGTATTCGGCGGCAAAGCGCCATGGACTTTACATCACACTCATGCCGACCATGAATGTCTGAAACCGGCGGCAAACTATGCGCCGATCAAATATCCCAAACCGGATGGAAAGCTGACATTTGACCGTCTGTCGTCGGTATTTATTTCGAATACAAACCATGCCGAAGAACAGCCGGCACATCTGACGTTGAAAGACGCATCGGTGCCGGTAAATGTCAATCTAGCACTATATGCGGGGCCGGAAGCGCGCTATTGCCCGGCTGGTGTGTACGAGTTTGTCACCAACCCGGATAAGACTGAACGGCTACAAATCAACGCGCAGAATTGTGTCCATTGTAAAACCTGTGACATCAAAGATCCTACGCAAAATATCGTTTGGGTGACACCAGAAGGCGGTGGTGGGCCGAATTACGCCAATATGTAGGTGGTATTCTATAGGCGACATTCGCTCCCCCTGAAAAAATCGAAAGGAGCGGATGTCGTGGCACTTGGCATTAAAATCGGTTCACAGTTTCTTGACGGTATGCGGCGCTTAACCGCATGTCCCAGTCACATTCACTCGACTTTTTAAGAGTGAGCTTGAAGTTGATTAATGGAAAAATGTCTGATTTTCCCCCTATACGATCTTATCGCGCGCATCTTAAAGAATTCAATTTCTGCACCTCCGCAAGACACTTCATTTCAATCCGCAATATGCCTCGCGGCAGAACACCTCGCCATACCGCAACAAGCGAGGAATATACCCAGCGATTTACAATGCGGTATCGACAACGCCCACAATTGTATGTCAGCTTCCATCGCGGCACTAGCTTAGGTGAGCAATAACGTCCGGTCCCACCCGAGCAAGCTTCAAATTACCCGCTAAACGCACCTAATCCTCCAAAACACGCATAAACTGCGATGCATTGCATGAAGGCCCGACACTGCAGTCGGCAAAAATGCGCATTATCCACAAAATGTCAGCAAATATCGATATTCGTCGACTTACTGACGGGTTTTTATTGTGACAATAAATAAATTATAGTGTTTATAAAACAATATAAATATTGAAGTAATGTATCAAAAATTTGTGGGGATAATCAATTCCACAAAAATCATCGAGGAGCCTTTAGTACACATTGACAGCTCTTTCCAGAAATTCACAAAGAGCTTTTATATGAAAACTGTTCGTCGATTGCGCATTCTTTGATTTTTGTTATGTAGCTTTAAAGATCAATCTGCTCTTGCGAGTGCGATAGTGACTTCTGAGGCTCAAGTAAATTTGGTGTGTATAAAATGCCCCCCCCCGATTTAAAGGCGTTAGTAAAAAATATCCGCTTATCGATTGTCGCAGAAACTGTTCATCTTGAAGCCAATACCGCTGCCATTGGCGGATGCGTTACTACCGACTCGCTAGGGCATCGACCCAAGCAAATAAAATAGGTTTTTGGTTGTGATTCAACGGTGCCTGACATTAGTTTTGTTTACGGATTTAGCTAACGTTACGCAATCTTTTAAAACATATAACCCAAGGAACCAAATGAACATGATGAAATTGGCACTGCCGCTGTTAATCACACTTGTTTACGCTCCCGCTCATGCTGGTGTAAGTCCATTGTTTGATTTAAACGCAGATAAATTAACCGTCTTTGCAAATACCTACGCAACTAGCGGCGCGAATTCCATTATCTACGGCAACGTCCTATCTGGTGATGTATCGACCATTGGTGCTGCCGCAACCGTCTACGGCAATGAGGTTTCTGTTGGTGCAAACACTGCTGGCGGCGCGGCCTCAAAGGTCACCGGCAATATCTGGTCAGGTGATGTGTTAACCACTGGTCAGAGTTCCATTACTGGCGGCAGTCTTAAGTCTAGCGGCGCAGGGACAATGGGCGACAGCGCAAAAGTCGCGGGCAATATGACATCGGGTGGCGTCACCACAGTTGGCGCCAATGCTGTTCTTAGCGGAAACTTGCTGTCGGGGGGCACCGCCACTGTTAGTGCATCAGGTTCAGTCGGTGGGACTATAGGAGCCACCGGCGTAATTACTGCTGCGGGTTATGTAACAACGCCGAATTTAACTTCGTCTCCCATCAATCCGACAGCTTTTACACAGTCGATACAAAATACGGTCACATCGACCGCTAATCAAGTAACGGCAGCACAAACCGCTTTGGATAAAATGGGCTCGGGGACAGTTCTGGCGGCCACCATGGTGACTAGTAGAACACTTCTCCCTGGCGTGTATAGCGCGCCTAGCCTGTCAACGACTGCCGGTACTACCCTAACTCTGGATGGCCAAGGTAAAGCCAATCAATTTTGGGTCTTTAATATCGCTGACATTCTGGCTTTCGGCGGTACGACAAACATTGTATTGGCAAATCCTGGTGTCGGCGATAGCGTGATCTGGAACGTCACAAACGGGTATGCTTCCCTCGGCGACACCGCGCATGTAATCGGCACCATTCTGGCGAAGACTTACATCAGCGTCGGTGCCAACGCGATCGTCGCTGGCGTAAATGCTTCCTCTTGTGGTGGCGTATTTTCGGCAACTTCTTACGTCCAGGCTGGTGACACCGCCAAAATCGGCGGTACCGGTTGCCTGGGTACAGGAAACGGCTTTGGGATTGGGACAAATGGCACAGCAGTGCACATTAATGTCACGTCACCGGTGCCGGAACCAGAAACGTACGGCATGATCTTAGCTGGCCTTGGTTTGTTAGGCTTTATGGCGCGTCGTAAGAATCAAGCTTAAGTATTTAACACGTGCGTCTGATATTGGGTCAGCGCACGCTCGAATTTGCATGTTCTTATTTTTTTGATCCTGTTGAAGCAGATTCTCGTTGTGCAGACAGTACAGAGATGCATCTTCATCGTGACAAACTGCTTCAAATATTAGAAATCGAACAGGATGAAATCTACAGGACACATGGCGTTATACAGTCCACTGTCCCGCCACGATTTTCTCTAGCCAAAATGCGCCAATAACCGTTTTAACATCGGTAATTTTCCCCTCGCGAACCCACAGTAACACCTCATCTAGCGGTGCTTTAAATACATCCAGAAATTCGCCATCATCCAGACGACGTTCACCAGCGGTCAGACCGCGGGCAAGAAAAATTTCCAAATGTTCATCAGCGTAGGCAATCGCATTATGAATCGTGCAAACGTAATGCCACTCAGTTGCTGTATAACCAGTTTCCTCTTGTAGCTCGCGCTTCGCACATTCCAGATGGTCTTCATTTGCATCAATTTTACCGGCCGGAAATTCAATAAATACGCGGTCCAACGGATACCGAAATTGCCGCTCCAGCAAAACAGTTCCATCCTCAAACAAAGGCAACACGACAACCGCACCGGGATGCTTTATGTACTCACGTATGGTTTTCTGTCCATCCGGCAATGCAACGACATCGCGTTGTACTTTAAGAAAACTGCCATCGTAAGCCAATGCGCTATCAATCCTGGTTTCTTTCAGGTGTTGGTCCATATAAAGGCTCCGGTAGGAAAAGGGAAAAGAACGCTGATAGGAAATAAGGAGGATACGGTTGGCGCCCGACATTCGCTGCCATTCAATAACAGCATATTTACTCAACGCGAATGATTGCCATACTGACACTTACCCTGAGAAGAAACTCCTCGATAGGCTTATCTAATTTACAGTGTGATCGATTATGCGTTACTGGCGCGTCCCGTCATGGTCAATTGCACTTCGTCCTGCTGATTGATTTTAAATTGAAATCAGATCAGGACCCAGACATGCCTTGCGGAACAAAATCAAGTCGACTTATGACCGCGACTTGACGTTACCGCCTAAAGTGATCAATTCGTCAGCTGCGTTTTTTACGCAGATATCGGTGTACATAACCCGGAAAAGCGAACACCAAAAACAAGCATCCCGTGACTGCAAAGAATTCCCAGTCCTGTGTGAACCGATTGCCAATGCGCGACTCAAGCAAATAAGCAATTCCACCAACAATGAAGTACCACACAAACAATTCAATCAATCGCGCCCAAGCAGGTTTGATAACACCTGGCTTGAGCGGAATAAGCGCCAACAAACGTTCGTTGACGAATGGAAGGTTGGCTGCCAACAACGCCAAGAAAATGACTATCCAGCTGGATGAAGATACGTTCACGCTATTACGACGTCAGGCGGCCAACAAAACTGGCCAGAGAGCGAACGATTGCAGCTTGACTGATATCCATCAAAAATCCGGGCCAAATTCCGAGTACTAATACTGCAAGGCCATTCAGACTCAACAACACACGCACGTCTCCGTGAGCTTCGATTTTAGACGTATCCTGCGCATCATCGAAATACATCACTTTGATCACACGCAAATAATAATAAGCACCGATCAATGAGAACAACACAGCCACGATTGACAGCCAGACTTGGCCAGTACCAAGTACCGCACGCAAGATCGATAATTTACCGAAGAAACCTAACAAAGGTGGAACGCCTGCGAGGGACAACATCAACAACAGCATGATCGCAGCAAACCACGGACTCCGTTGATTAAGACCCTTGAAGTCATCGATATTTTCAGCTTCAAATCCAGAGCGTGCCATCAACATGATGACGCCAAAAGTGCCGAGCGTAGTCAGTACGTAGGTGATTGCGTAAAACAATGCAGCGCTGTAAGCACTGGTAGCAGAATACATATTGCCGTCAACCACACCCGACAATAAGCCGAGTAACAAAAAGCCCATGTGCGAAATCGTTGAGTACGCCAGCATCCGCTTAATATTGGTTTGCGCAATTGCGGTAATGTTACCAATCGCCATCGACAATATCGCAAGGACCATCAGCATTTGTTGCCAGTCAACCGCCAACAATAACAAACCTTCTACCAGCAAACGGAAACAAATGGCAAATGCGGCCAATTTTGGTGCGCCACCTAACAGTAGCGTCACAGCAGTCGGTGCACCTTGGTAGACATCCGGAACCCACATATGGAATGGCACAGCACCCAGCTTAAATGCAAGGCCAGCGACCAGAAACACCACGCCGAACACCAATGTGTTGTGTTGGGTTTCAGTACCGCCACCAGCGATGGCACGAGTAACTTCAATCAGATCCAGTGAACCGGTCGCGCCATACAACATCGACATACCGTACAAAAGAAATCCCGAGGCCATCGCGCCAAGTACAAAGTATTTCATCGCTGCCTCAGTCGCACTGGCATTATCACGGCGTAATGCCACCAACGCATACAAAGACAACGACATCAGTTCTAAACCGAGGTAAATAATCAGGAAATTATTCCCTGATATCATGACCATCTGCCCCAATAAAGCGAATAACGCTAATGGATAAAATTCGCCACCAAGATGATTATTGACCATCTCGCGGTCGCCGATGTATTGGCGCGAATAGACTAGCGTAACGAACACGGCGATATAAGAACAAAGCTTCAGTAGATGCGCTAAAGGATCACTCACAAACATATTGTGAAAGGTATAAGCCGTCGCACCCGCATTGAAATCAACCAGTGTCAGTCCAAAGCAGACCACTAACACCAGCAAGGTCAAATAATAAGTGATGTGACGTTTGGCATCCGAGATAAACATATCAATCAGCAAGATTGCGGAGGTCGCAATCAGCAGAAATATTTCTGGATAAACAGGGATCAGATTTATATTATTCATTTATTTGCCGCTTATTTTTTTCACTGTTACTAATCGCGCACGAATCGCGTTTTTATTTCTGCTTAAGGACATGATGTCATCAGTTCAGTTTGGTCATGGCAACATGCTTTAACAGGTCAGCCACCGAGACTTGCATCGCATCAGCAAACGGCGCTGGATATAACCCCATCGCAATAACAGCAATCGCCAATAACCCGAGCATAAAGAACTCACGTTTATTAAGGTCGCTCATTTCATTGACGTGTGGATTGGTAATAACACCAAATACCACACGCTTGACCAACCACAACGAATACGCAGCACCTAGAATTAATGCAGTTGCCGCCAGAAGACCAATCCAGAAATTGGCCTTTACAGCACCCAGGATCACCATAAATTCACCAACAAAACCGGAAGTGCCTGGCAAGCCACTATTGGCTAGTGAGAACAAGACAAATAATGCGGCAAAACGCGGCATCACGTTGACCAAGCCGCCGTACTGAGAAATCTCACGCGTATGCAAACGGTCATACATCACACCGATACAAAGGAACATTGCACCAGAGACGAAACCATGGGAAATCATCTGTACGATACCGCCCTGCACTGCCATATCATTAAACAAGAAGAAACCAAGAGTGACGAAACCCATGTGGGCGATAGACGAATATGCCACTAACTTCTTCATATCATTTTGAACCAATGCCACTAATCCGATGTAGATCACAGCAATTAGCGACAGCGTGATCATAAAGCCAGAAAGATAGTGACTTGCATCCGGTGCGATTGGCAGCGAGAAACGCAGGAAGCCGTAACCGCCCAGCTTCAGCATGATGGCGGCCAACACGACAGAACCACCGGTAGGCGCTTCGACGTGTGCATCTGGCAACCACGTGTGCACTGGCCACATCGGTACTTTAACTGCAAACGCCATCAGGAAAGCCAGGAAAATATAGATCTGCGCGGACATCGATAACGGCACTTGATGCCACGTCAAAATATCGAAACTGCCACCGGAGACGAAGTATAAATAAAGCAAAGCGATCAGCATCAACAGCGATCCGAAGAACGTGTACAGGAAGAACTTGATCGCCGCATAAACGCGATTAGCACCGCCCCATATACCGATGATAATGAACATCGGCACTAACGTTGCTTCAAAGAATACGTAGAACAACATACCGTCAAGCGCACAAAATACGCCGATCATGACACCCGACAATATGAGAAACGCTCCCATATATTGTGCGACCCGCTTTTGAATCACTTCCCAGGCAGAAATAATCACCATTACGTTAATGAAGGCAGTCAAAGGTATAAACCACAGCGACAGGCCATCAATTCCGACAAAGTAGTTAATGTTGAACCGTGTAATCCAGGCAGCTTTCTCGACAAACTGCATGCCGTGGAAGCTGTTATCGAAATGTGTTATCAATGGCACCGTGACGGCCAAACTGACCAGCGCGCCAAATAGCGATAGCCATCGAACCATTTGCCGATTATCGTCGCGACCAATTGCCAGGACGAGCACACCAAACGCGATCGGGCACCAGATCGCGAGGCTAAGAAGAGGGAAAGTTGACTGAATCATGGTTATTATTTACTTTACTTCGCCAACTTATTTGGCAAACGGAGAAGGCATGAACCAAACCAGGAAGCCCAGCACACCAATAATCATCACAAACGCATAGTGATAGATGTAACCGGACTGCCAAAGGCGGGTAATTTTCGAGAACCAGTTGACGGCCTTGGCGCTACCATTCACAACCAAGCCATCAATCAGGCTGCGGTCGCCAACGTTCCACAAACCACGGCCAATTAAACGTGCACCGCCAGCAAAGACAACATCGTTGAATTTATCCAGGTAGTACTTATTGTCCAATAACACGAAAATCGGATGCAGCTTCTGCTTGATCATCGCAGGCACACGCGGATTGATCATATAAAAATAGTAGGCGACCAACACGCCGGCAATCGCCAACCATAGAGGTGCTGAAGTCACGCTATGCACGACCATGCTAACAGGGCCGTGGAAATCGTTACGTAGCTCTTCCATCGCGTGATGCGCCTGATCGACTACGATTACGCCTTTGAAGAAGTTGCCGTACAACATAGGTTCGATCGTGAAGAAACCGATAACCGCCGAAGGAATCGCCAGCAAAATCAGCGGGACCGTCACTACCCATGGAGACTCATGTGGTTTTTGCCCCGGTGCCAGGCCGTGATGCGCATGATCGTCCGCAACTTCTGCGTTTTTTTCATCGTGATGATCAACGTGATGATCGTCATGATGGTGGGCCTTACCGAAACGCTCTTCACCATGGAACACCATGAAATACATACGGAAAGAATAGAATGCAGTCACAAAAACACTCGCCAGCACTGCGAATTTTGCGAAACCGGCGCCATACAAATGCGTCGCTTCCACAGCTTCAATTATGCTGTCTTTCGAGTAAAAACCTGAGAAAAACGGCGTTCCGATTAAAGCCAGCGAGCCGATCAACGACGTTATCCAGGTAATTGGCATGTATTTACGCAAACCACCCATGTTGCGCATGTCCTGATCATGATGCAAACCGATAATCACGGAACCGGCACCAAGGAACAACAGGGCCTTGAAGAATGCGTGTGCCATCAAATGAAAGACTGCAACGGAGTAAGCCGATGCGCCTAATGCGACCGTCATATAACCCAGCTGCGAAAGCGTTGAATACGCTACCACGCGCTTGATATCGGTTTGGATCATCCCAAGGAAACCCATAAACAACGCAGTGATCGAGCCGATGATCAGAATGAACGACAATGCCGTGTCTGACAACTCAAACAACGGTGACATACGTGTCACCATAAAAATACCCGCTGTCACCATCGTCGCCGCATGAATCAATGCAGAGATTGGCGTCGGACCTTCCATCGAATCTGGCAGCCAGACGTGTAGTGGGAACTGCGCAGACTTACCCATTGCACCAATAAATAAACAGATACAGGCGACAGTCAGTAACATCCAGTTGCTGCCCGGCAGTGTCAGTTGTGCCAAGGCGCCTTTTTGCGCGAATACTTCGGTGTAGTTCATCGAACCCGAATACGCCAGCAACAAGCCAATACCAAGAATAAAACCAAAGTCACCAACGCGATTGACCAAAAATGCCTTCATATTCGCCACGATAGCGGTCGGCTTGGTGTACCAGAAACCAATCAGCAGATACGACACCAGTCCCACAGCTTCCCATCCAAAAAACAACTGAAGGAAGTTGTTGCTCATGACTAGCATCAGCATCGAGAAAGTGAATAGCGAAATATAAGAGAAGAAGCGGTTGTAGCCCGCATCATCCTTCATGTATCCGACGGTATAAATATGCACCATTAGCGACACAAAAGTCACAACGCACATCATCATTGCCGTCAGACTATCGATCAAAAATCCGACTTCCAGCTTGACGCCGCCAACGGTCATCCATGTGTAGAGTGTGCCATTGAATGAGGCACCATCTATCACTGCAAATAATGTCTGGATTGAAATAATGAACGCGATCAGTACGCCCAGAATCGTCACTGTGTGCGAAGTCTTGCGTCCGATTACATTGCCAAAAAATCGCGTTCCGAACAAGCCTGCGATTGCTGCACCTACAAGAGGTGCCAACGGTACAGCCAGAAGTAATTGTGGGTTAAGTTGCCCCGCCATGATGAACCTTATCTTTATTCGTTGTTCGCTTTGGTCGCGATATGCACGCCGCACAATCCGCCGTACTGTGCGCTGTCACTTGTTTTACTTATGAACGGCCACTTTTGCCTGAACGACGACTCCAGAACTTTACCCTCCGAACGCTTATTTCAGAACATCTTCTGTTCAAAACCAATTGCTCCATGCCACGGGTTAACATTCTTATTCAAGCCGTTCCGGCCAATACGTCAACCCTTCAAACTATCGAGATCTTCTACGTTGATGGTGTCAAGATTACGGAATAACACAACCAGAATTGCCAAACCAATCGCCGCTTCTGCTGCCGCCACGGTCATGATGAAGAAAACGAAAATTTGTCCAGCTGCATCGCCCAGATAATACGAAAAGGCGATGAAGTTAATATTCACCGACAACAACATTAATTCAATTGCCATCAGCAAGACAATAATGTTTTTTCGGTTCAAAAAAATACCCACGATCGCGATAGCAAAAAGAATCGCGCCGAGGATCAAATAATGTGACAGTGATAAAGTCATGCTGCGTTCCTCTTATTTTTTCTCTGGCGACGGTGGCGCATCGAATGGCCGCTGCTCGGACTTCATCTTGACCAGACGAATCCGATCACCACTGCGCGCTTTGACCGCCTCATGCGGAGCCATGCTTTTGGTGTCTTTACGACGGCGCAATGTTAATGCAACCGCAGCCACAATTGCCACCAATAAGACTACCGCTGCAATTTCAAACGCATAAACATATTGGGTATAAATCAGTAAGCCGAGCGCTTTAGTATTGCCTATGTTGGCGGAAATGGCGGGCACTTCACTTTCCGGTGCCCAGAACCCGCGCAGTAACACCGCGGCCATTTCCAGGACAATAATCACACCCACCGTTGCTGCTAGTGGAAAGTAACCCCAAAATCCCTCTCTTAATTTATCAAGATTAATATCCAGCATCATTACGACAAACAAGAACAGCACCATTACCGCGCCGACGTACACCAGGACCAGCACAATCGCCAGAAACTCAGCCTTGAGCAACATCCAGATACCAGCTGCGGAGAAGAACGCCAACACCAGAAATAAAGCTGAATGCACTGGATTGCGCGCTGTGATAACACGTAAAGCGGCCATCACCAACACCACTGAAAACGCGTAGAACAAGAATGTCTTAAATTCCATAATCGACCAAAAAAGTCAGCTAAATAAGCTTTAAATTCAGGCTTGAGGATAAATCGTCCTCAAAACCGGGAGCAATACCAATTAACGGTATGCAGCATCCGCAGCACGGGCAGCGGCGATCTCGGGTTCATAACGATCACCAACTGCGAGTAACATTTCTTTGGTGTAGTACAGATCACCGCGTTTTTCGCCGTGATATTCGAGAATATGTGTTTCAACGATAGAGTCGACTGGGCAAGACTCTTCGCAGAAACCACAAAAAATACATTTGGTCAGATCGATATCGTAACGCGTAGTACGGCGCGATCCATCATCACGTTGCTCTGACTCAATCGTAATCGCCATCGCAGGGCACACTGCTTCGCACAATTTGCACGCGATACAACGCTCTTCGCCATTGGGGTAACGACGTAACGCATGCAGACCACGAAATCGGGGTGACTGCGGTGTCTTCTCTTCAGGGAATAACACTGTAATTTTGCGCGCGAACAGATAACGGCCGGTTAGCCGTAATCCCTTGAGCAGCTCCAATAGCATCAAGCTACCGAAAAAATCCTTGATCGCTTCCATTTGCTATAAACCTTCCATTACTTCCAGATATTCCACGGACTTTGAATCCAGGCTGCGACTATCACCAGATAAGCGAGCGTCAAAGGGATAAATACTTTCCAGCCGAGGCGCATGATCTGGTCATAACGATAGCGCGGGAAAGACGCACGGACCCAAATAAACATCGACACAACCAGGAACGTTTTCGCACCGAGCCAAATCCATCCAGGGATGAAATCCAGAAACTGCACCGGAGATGCCCAACCACCCAGGAATAACAATGTTGTGAGAATCGATATCAAGATCATGTTGGCGTATTCCGCCAGGAAAAACATCGCGAACGACATTCCCGAGTACTCAATCATGTGACCGGCAACGATTTCTGACTCACCTTCAACCACGTCGAACGGATGACGGTTTGTTTCGGCAATTCCAGAAATAAAGTAAATCACGAATACAGGCAACAAAGACAACCAGTTCCACGACAGGAAGCCAATACCTTTATCGTAGAAATAACCTTTGCTTTGTCCCATAACGATATCTGTCAGATTTAAGCTGCCGGACACCATCAACACGATCACCAGCGCAAAACCCATTGCAATCTCATACGACACCATCTGTGCCGAAGCACGCATCGCGCCGAGGAAAGCGTATTTAGAGTTTGACGCCCAGCCCGCAATAATCACACCGTAGACTTCCATCGATGTAATCGCCATCACGAATAGCAAACCGGCATTGACGTTAGCCAGCACTGTTTCGGGACCAAATGGAATCACAGCCCACGCTGCCAACGCTGGCATGATGGTCATGATCGGCGCAATAAAAAAGAGGTATTTGTTTGCACGCGATGGCAAGGTTACTTCTTTAAGCAGCAACTTCAGCGCATCGGCAATCGGTTGTAACAAACCGAAAGGACCGACGCGATTTGGGCCGAGGCGAATATGCATCCAGCCGATCAGTTTGCGTTCCCAATAGGTCAAATAAGCCACGCATAACAATAGTGGCACAACGATGACGACGATCTTGACGATGCTCCAGATGAGTGGCCAGACCATACCTAAATTGTCGGTACCTGCCGCATTGATGGCCGCGATAAAATGATCCATCACGCTTTCTCCACGCTGATAGAACCAAACATCGCACCCAATGCGTTTGTAGATGAATGTCCTGCGGCTATGCGCACCACGTTCTCGGGCAAGCCCACATCTATTGCCGCCATCAACGATGCAGCGCCCTGCCCTTGCTTCACCTTAATCAGGTCACCCGTTGCGATACCCATTTTCTGGGCTAGCGTCGCAGATAACCAGGCTTGCGGCACCTGTGCATCGGTAGTTGTTTGCAACGATGAGGCGCGACGGACAACCGCATCAGAGAAATAGATAGGTACATCTGCAACACGCTCAATAGCATCGCTGACTGCGATGACTGCCGACACTGGCTGCAATGCAACATCAGAGATGTTATTTAGACGACTTTGCAGATTTGCTTCTGCAAGATTATCGGTGCCAAGTACTTCTGCACGAATCGCTTCGGAAGTATCGTAGTCAAAACCGGGCAAACTGAGCAAGTTTCCTAACACGCGTAAAACTTTCCAAGCTGGTCTTGCATCCGCCAATGGTCGCACCGTGCCATTGAAGCTTTGGGCGCGTCCCTCGCAATTGATGAAGGTGCCGGAAGTTTCGGTAAATGGGGCAATGGGCAACAAGACGTCGGCATAATCTGTAGCGTGCTTATACGCCGATAAAACCACAACCATTTCAGCCTGATTGAGTGCAGCACGCGCGACTTGCGGATTAAAACTATCCAACTCAGGCTCAACATTTAATAAAACATAGGCCTTGCGTGGTGAAGCAAACATCTCTTGGGCATTGGCACCTTTGCCAACCGCAGGGATGGCCTGCGCCAGATAACCACCAACTGTGTTCCCTGCCTCGGTCATATAACCAAACCTGGCGTCAGTTTGTTGCGCGATCCACTGAGCGGCCGCATGCAATTGTGACGCTTGTGGATGCTGCGCAGCCGCGTTACCGAGTAACACTGCTTTCGAAGTACCTGACAATAAACTTGTGGCAGTTTGTTTTGCACTCGCCGATGGCGCAATATTCTCAAAACCCGAAGGTATGGCAATACTTTTTGCTTGTGCAACCGCTACCACAACCTCACCAAGCATAGCCAGCCATGCGGACGGTGCGGCGATGATCTTATTAGCAACGGGCATCAGCAAATCATCATCAGTGGCGTGCAGAATGCTCAACTTGCCGCCGCGCTTCACACTCAAACGTAGCCGTGCCGATAATAACGGATGATCTTTCCGCAGGAACGAGCCAATCACGAACGCCCGATCAAGGTCAGCGAATTCGTTGATCGACATACCCAACCAAGGTGAGACCTTGCCATCCAGAGCGAAGTCTGACTGACGGGTACGGAAATCGATATTTTCTGAACCAAGTCCACGCACAACTTTCTGCAGCAGAGAGAGTTCTTCCAACGTTGAATACGGCGTGCCCAACGCGGCAATCGCATTAGCACCGTGTTCATGGCGGACATTACGCAAACCATGCGCCACGTATTCCAAGGCCGTTTGCCATTCAACTTCCTGCCACTTGCCGTCTTGCTTCAACATCGGCTTGGTCAAGCGCTCGGCGCTGTTCAACCCTTCATAAGCGAAGCGGTCTTTGTCGGACAACCAGCACTCATTGACATCATTGTTTTCTAAAGGCAGCACGCGCATCACTTTGCCCGACTTAACCTGGACGATCAGATTGGCACCAAGGCCGTCATGCGGGCTAATTGATTTCCGACGCGACAGTTCCCAGGTACGAGCGCTGTAACGGAATGGCTTGGAAGTCAACGCGCCAACCGGGCAAAGATCGATCATATTGCCGGACAGTTCAGAGTTAACAGTCTTACCAACAAAGGTCGTGATTTCGGAATGTTCCCCGCGACCCACCATGCCGAACTCCATGACGCCAGCAATTTCCTGGCCGAAACGTACGCAGCGGGTGCATTGGATGCAACGTGTCATTTCCTGCATGGAGATCAGTGGACCAGCATCTTTGGGAGACACTACCCGTTTTTCTTCTTCGTAGCGGGAGGAAGATTTGCCGTATCCAACCGCCAAATCCTGCAATTGGCATTCGCCACCCTGATCGCAAATTGGGCAATCAAGCGGGTGGTTAATGAGCAGGAATTCCATCACGCTCTTTTGCGCTGTGACTGCTTTGTCGCTTGCAGTGCGCACGATCATGCCGGCGCTTACTGGTGTAGCGCAAGCAGGCAAGGCCTTCGGTGCTTTTTCTACCTCGACCAGACACATGCGGCAGTTAGCCGCAATGGAGAGTTTTTTGTGATAACAAAAATGGGGAATGTAAGTACCAATTTTATTGGCAGCATCCATTACCATGCTGCCTTCTTGGACTTCCACTTTTTTGCCGTCTATTTCGATTTCGACCATGGCTTTTGCTTTTCTTGCCTAAGTATTTTGCTTACTGTTTTGAATTACGCCATCACAAACACACATAATTTCACTCAATCAATAGTGTCATATGGTCGCGCAGTAAATTTTTAGCGCCGCCCTTTAAACATACGCTGGCACCAGGCAATGCTTATGCTCAATGTGATACTCGAATTCTTCACGGTAATGCTTCAGAAAACCGCGTACCGGCATCGCTGCTGCATCACCAAGCGCGCAAATCGTGCGGCCCATGATATTGCCCGCGACAGTATCGAGCAGATCGATATCCTCTGGACGACCCTCGCCATTTTCAATCCGATGAACCAGTCGATATAGCCAACCGGTACCTTCGCGGCATGGCGTACATTGCCCGCACGACTCCTCAAAATAGAAGTATGACAATCGTTGTAAAGCCTTGACCATGCAACGTGTATCGTCCATCACGATCACTGCGCCAGAACCGAGCATTGACCCCGCTTTTGCAATGGCGTCATAATCAAGATCGGTATCCATCATGACGCTGCCAGGTATCACAGGAGCAGACGAACCGCCGGGAATCACCGCTTTGATTTTTTTACCGCCACGCATACCACCAGCGAGTTCTAACAACTTGGCAAATGGCGTGCCCAAAGGCACTTCATAGTTGCCCGGCAATTCAACATCGCCCGAAATCGAGAAAATCTTGGTACCGCCGTTATTTGGCCTACCTAGTCCGGCATATGCTGCGCCGCCCATATTGAGCAAAAAAGGGACTGCCGCAAATGTTTCAGTGTTATTAATGGTCGTCGGTTTGCCGTACATACCAAAGCTGGCTGGAAACGGTGGCTTAAAGCGCGGTTGCCCTTTTTTACCTTCCAACGACTCGAGCAATGCGGTTTCTTCACCGCAAATGTAAGCGCCATAACCATGGAACGCATGCAACTGGAAGCTGAAAGCGCTTCCGAATATTTTGTCACCCAGTGCGCCCGCAGCGCGTGCTTCATCCAGCGCCTCTTCGAAACGCGCATAGCCAGCCCAAATTTCACCGTGTATATAGTTGTAGCCGACGGTGATACCCATCGCAAACGCACCAATCGCCATACCTTCAATCAATGCGTGCGGATTGTAGCGAATAATGTCGCGATCTTTAAACGTGCCAGGCTCGCCCTCGTCCGAGTTACAGACCAGGTATTTTTGACCGGGAAACTGACGTGGCATAAAACTCCACTTCAAACCTGTCGGAAAACCAGCGCCGCCACGACCACGCAACGATCCCGCTTTTAGTTCTGCAATAATTTGTTCCGGCGTGATACCGTCATTCAGAATGCGCTTCAACGCAGAGTAACCACCGCGTTTAACATAATCTTCGTAATGCCAGTTGTCACCGTCGAGATCTGCAAGGATCAATGGATTGATATGTCGATTATGCAGACTGGTCATTTTGGGCTCGATTCGGTCAATTCCGCTAGCAAGCCATCGATCTTATCGTTCGACATCCAGCTGCACATGCGCTTGTTGTTAACCAATAGCACCGGCGCATCACCACAAGCGCCCATGCATTCACCTTCCATCAGCGTGAACTGGCCGTCTGCGGTGGTTTCGCGATAGTCGATACCTAATTTGTGCTTAAGATGTGCCGCTGCTTTTTCGCCGCCGGACAACTGACAAGGCAAATTGGTGCAAATCGTGATCTTATGTTTACCGATCGGCTTGGTGTTGTACATGTTATAAAAGGTCGCGACTTCCTGCACCGCGATAGCCGGCATCTCGAGATAATCGGCGATGTCATGCATCAGTTCTGGCGACAGCCAGCCTTTTTCATCCTGCGCGATCGCCAATGCAGCCATTACTGCCGACTGTTTTTGGTCGGTAGGAAACTTCGCTACCTCGCGATCAATTTTTTTGTATGTATCTTGACTTAACAACATGTTGTTGGCCATTCGTACGCGGTGATCTGCGCTGGTTATTGGTAAATTCACGGCGAGTGCTGTAAAGCGCACCACACTCACGAAAACATGTACTCGCTATTGGAAACTTCTAAAAATCTGCCAAACAAACCGAATTCGCTTTTGTGATGCTCACAGCACTTCCGTACTTCTGCGGGCTGCCAACATCTTCAAACAAAACCAAGTTCATTCGTACTGTTTTTTAGGTATCCAAAAGTCAATCCTTAGCGGTCAATTTCTCCAAACACAATATCTTGCGTTCCGATAATAGTGACGGCATCCGCAATCATGTGGCCCTTAGCCATCTCATTCAAACCTTGCAAATGCGGGAAGCCGGGTGCACGAATTTTCAGACGATATGGCTTATTGGCCCCATCGGAAACAATGTACACACCAAACTCACCTTTTGGATGTTCAACGGCAGCGTAGGCTTCACCCGGCGGCACGTGGAATCCCTCAGAGAAGAGTTTGAAGTGATGAATCAACTCTTCCATGTTCGATTTCATGTCAACGCGAGAAGATGGTGCCACTTTGTGATTAGTCGTCATCACCGGACCATCATTGTTTCGCAACCATTCTACGCACTGCTTGATAATATGGTTTGACTGACGCATTTCTGCGACGCGTACAAGGTAGCGATCGTAACAATCGCCGTTCTTACCGACTGGAATATCAAAATCCAGTAGATCATAAACTTCGTAGGGTTGCTTCTTGCGCAAATCCCATTCGATACCAGATCCGCGCAACATTGGACCCGTGAAACCCATGGCTTTGGCGCGCTCTGGTGAGACAACACCGACGCCAACCAGCCGCTGTTTCCAAATACGATTATCCGTCAGCAAGGTTTCGTATTCGTCAACGTATGTAGGAAAACGGGCTGTGAAATCCTCAATGAAATCCAGCATTGAACCCTGGCGGTTTTCATTCAAGGCCTTGATGGCTTTTGCGTTACGAACAATCGATGCTTTATGCTGCGGCATTTGGTCAGGCAGATCGCGATACACACCGCCGGGACGATAGTAAGCGGCATGCATCCGTGCGCCGGAAACTGCTTCATAACAGTCCATCAAATCTTCACGTTCGCGGAATGCATACAACAATACTGCCATTGCGCCGACGTCCAATGCATGCGCGCCGATCCACATCAAGTGATTCAACAAACGGGTTATTTCATCGAACATGACGCGGATGTATTGCGCACGCAAAGGCACTTCGAGGCCTAGTAAGCGCTCGATAGCCATCACGTATCCGTGCTCATTACACATCATCGACACGTAGTCGAGACGATCCATGTAAGGAACCGATTGCAAATAGGTTTTTTGCTCTGCCAATTTTTCAGTTCCGCGGTGCAACAAACCAATATGCGGATCGGCACGCTGGATAACCTCGCCATCCAACTCCAGCACGAGGCGCAAAACACCATGCGCAGCAGGATGTTGCGGACCGAAGTTCAGCGTGTAATTCTTGATTTCTGCCATTATTTGATCCCGTAATTTTCTTCGCGAATCACGCGCGGCGTGATTTCACGCGGATCTATCGTAACAGGCTGATAAATTACGCGCTTTTGCTCTGGGTCATAACGCATCTCAACGTAGCCAGAAACAGGGAAATCTTTGCGGAACGGATGACCGATAAATCCGTAGTCGGTCAAAATACGACGTAAATCGTTATGACCTTCGAACAGGATTCCGAAGAAATCGAATGCTTCGCGTTCGTACCAGTCAGCAGCAGACCAAATACCTGTCAAAGATGACAGAATAGGCAACTCATCATCGGGCGCAAATACACGCACGCGCAAGCGCCAGTTATGTTCGAGGGACAGCAAATGCGAAACGGCAGCAAAACGTGCACCGTCCCACGCCCCATCACCGTACGTTGAGTAATCAACGCCGCATAAATCGATCAACTCTTCAAAGCGCGTATCGGCATGATCACGTAGTACGCGCATGACCGACAAATAATTCGACGCCTTGACGATAATGGTGACCTCGCCGAAGGCAACAGTCAGACTTTGAAGATCGTCGCCTAGCGCATTACGCACAGCTGCTTCAAGGGTTTCTAATTTCGTCGTCATTCGGTTCTCTTAGCGCGCAATCGTATTGGTGCGGCGAATCTTGTTTTGCAGCTGAATGATGCCGTACAGCAGGGCTTCAGCAGTCGGAGGGCAGCCGGGAACGTAGATATCAACAGGCACAATACGATCACAACCACGCACTACTGAATAGGAGTAATGATAGTAACCACCACCGTTTGCACACGAACCCATTGAAATAACCCAACGAGGCTCCGGCATTTGGTCGTAAACCTTACGTAACGCAGGTGCCATCTTATTACAGAGCGTTCCTGCGACGATCATGACATCCGACTGGCGCGGCGATGGGCGAAAAATAACGCCGAAACGATCCATGTCGTAGCGCGAGGCTCCGGCGTGCATCATCTCGACTGCACAACAAGCCAAACCAAACGTCATCGGCCACAAGGAACCGGTACGCGTCCAATTAATGAGTTTATCAGCCGTAGTGGTGACAAATCCTTCGTTCAATACACCTTCAATTGACATGATTTACTCCCAATCCAGCGCGCCCTTCTTCCATATGTACCAGAAGCCGACAACAAATTCAGCGATGAATACCATCATCGTGATGAAGCCAGCCCAGCCGAGATCTCGCATAGCGACACCCCAAGGGAAGAAAAAGGCAGTTTCCAGATCGAACAAAATGAACAAAATGGCGACAAGGTAATACCGCACATCAAACTTCATGCGCGCGTCTTCGAATGCTTCAAAACCGCATTCGTATGGAGAGTTTTTTTGAGCATCGGGCCGATGTGGCCCAAGAATACGACCCAGCAATTGCGGCATAACACCAACCGCAATACCGATCAATATAAATAATAAGACGGGGAAATAATTTTCGAGGTTCACGATTTTTCGCCAATAATTTGAACGGTTAGCAAAGTGATGTGAGGTTAAGTTTTATACCGATTAATTCGATCCGTATAAGACTTAACTGCTTGAATCTACCATCACTAGTTCCTCGATAACAAACCAGCGTAGGAACAACTTTGCTGACTTTAAAAGCTTGGTGCCGACGGCGAGACTCGAACTCGCACAGCTTTCGCCACTACCCCCTCAAGATAGCGTGTCTACCAATTTCACCACGTCGGCATAAGGGCATATTTTAACCTGTTTTCGCATTTTTGTTCAATGCACAATTTGATTAAAACCCAGTAATTACGTTCTAAACTAAAACTATTTAGGGATTTGATTCGAAGGGTCGGTACTATGCCCTGCCGCAGCTGGATTTGTCGCTGCCGCTGGCGCACTTGCGGCCGGTGTCGCTGGCGCGCTACCCGCTGTATTTGGCACAGGAACCGTAGTCGATGGAATCGATGCCGCCGGTGCGGATGCCGCTGGCAAACTGTCCATTACACCGCCAGTTGCTGCAGTGCGATGACTACCCAAATAAACCAAAGCTAATGTTGCACAGAAAAAAATCAGCGCGGCCAAACCCGTCGACTTTGACAAAAAATTCGATGAGCCAGTCGCTCCAAACAAACTACCTGAAGCGCCCGAGCCAAAAGCTGCGCCCATATCGGCACCTTTACCATGCTGCAATAGGACAAGTCCGATAATCGTTAACGCCGACAAAACTTGAACGACAACGATAATAGTAAGTACTGAGTTCATTTAATGATTTTCCAATGGAGAGATACTTCTGTTTTTTACGATCTAATTCTTTTAGCGCTTTTCACTACTATATTTCCGCCGCACCCGCATGAATAGCTTATTAATCAGCTGTTCAATAGCTGGTGGACCTACCGCCTTATTGACACCGGCAAGTCACATCGATATTACGAGCGAATCGATGTCTCACCGGTGCGAAGCTCAAGCCGCAGCAATAATAGAAAGAAAATCTGCTGCCTTCAATGCTGCACCACCGATCAGGCCACCGTCAATATCCGGCATTGCCATGAGTTCGGCTGCGTTATCGGGCTTCATGCTCCCGCCGTACAAAATCTTTACAACCGATGCAGATTCGCTGTCCCTAAGCGACACTTTACTCCGCAAAGCTGCATGGACATCCTGCGCCATTTGCGGCGTGGCTGTTTTACCCGTCCCAATCGCCCATACCGGCTCATAGGCAATCACAATCTTCTTTATCGCAGAGACCTCAAGCAGTGCCAGTACGGCATCTAACTGCTCACCGACTACAGCATCGGTTTGTCCTGCTTCACGTTGCGCCAAGGTTTCACCCACGCAAACAATCGGGGTTAAACCCGCCTGCAGCGCACTCAACGTTTTTTGCGCCACCATTTGGCTGGACTCACCATGATACGCGCGCCGCTCGGAATGGCCGACAATCACATACTTACAGTCAAAATCAATCAACATAGAGGCCGCCACCTCACCCGTATAGGCACCGGAAGCATGAACAGATACATCCTGCGCGCCCCAAGCCAATGCCGTTCCGGCAAGCGCGGCCTGGCACTGGGCCAGATACGGAGATGGCACACATACTGCTATATCGCAATTAGTCGCCCCAAGGCCAGCCTTCAGTTCCGCCAGCAATGACGTGTTGGCAGCTAAGCTGCCATTCATTTTCCAATTTCCAGCTACGAGATTGCGACGCATTATCGGCAAAGCCCACTATTTTAATAACCCGACATTCTAACGCGGGAGGACCGAGGCGGTCAAACCACAGGATTATTACCCATTATTTTCACTGATCGATGTCCATAAAAACAGGAGAAACGTGCTTATTTACAACCTTTATAGAAGGGAAGCGCCTATAAACACCATGGGTTAAGCAGCGAGGCGGCGTCGAAATACCCAACGCGCCGCATCAGAATCTTTTGCGGCAAATTGATAACCCTCTACATCAAAGTCTTTCAATTGCTCTGGATCTGTCACTTTATTCACGGTCGCGTAGCGTGCCATCAACCCCCGCGCGCGCTTCGCATAGAAGGAGATAATCTTATATTTACCGTTTTTCCAGTCTTCAAAAACTGGTGCGACGATACTCGCCTCCAAGACTTTGGGTCGAACCACTTTAAAATACTCATCCGATGCCAGATTGACCAAGACATCGGCTTTAAGTTTGGCTAACTCCTGATTTAGCCCAAGTGTTACGGTGTCATGCCAAAATGCATATAAATTCTTGCCGCCAGGATTCGCCAGTTTTGTCCCCATTTCCAGTCGGTAAGGCTGCATCAGATCGAGTGGCCGCAGCATGCCATACAACCCGGATAAAATACGGACGCGACTTTGTGCATAAGACAATTGTTTCGCGTTCAACGAGTTGGCATCAAATCCTGCGTAGACGTCACCATTGAATGCCAAAATTGCTTGTTTGGCATTAATGCTGCTGAAATTTGTTGACCAGGAGGAAAACCGCGTGGCGTTCAGATGCGCAAGAGCATCGGAAATATGCATCAGTCCGCCCACTTCTGCGGGTGACATTTTTTTTAACACGTCAACCAATTCAGCCGAGCGCGAAATAAAATCTGGCAATGTATGTAGATCAGTAGTCGGTGGCGTGGTGTAATCGAGCGACTTGGCAGGCGATAGAACAATTAACATAGATAATATCCGTACTCATGTATTCAAAAAATAAACATACCGAAAAGAATTGTTCCCAATGATACCGAAGCGCATCGTAATCGACACGAATGTCTGTTTAGATTTATTTGTTTTCCGTGACCCACGCTGGTCAGCATTGACGGCAGCGCTTCAATCAGGCGAGGTTGAAGCCGTAACGCGTGCCGACTGCCGCATGGAATGGCAACTGGTTTTGCATTACTCGCACCTGCCCATTAACGACGAGACGCGTCCGGGATTCAACCTGGCGTTCGAAACATATATAAAATATGTTGAGCCGGAGGCGCTATCTCCCCGCACCGATATCCGATTACCGATTTGCTCCGACCCGGATGACCAGAAATTTCTGGAATTGGCACTAGATACGCACGCCACAACGCTCATTACCAAGGACAAAGCGCTCCTGAAGCTAGCTCGCAAGACCGCTAAATTAGGACTTTTTTCGATCATTCCCCCTCAGAGTTGGCAACTGCCGCAACAGTAATTACGCTTCTTATATGAGTTCGGCCACAAACCGCTAAAATAAGCATGTAATTATAGAAACCTGTTGCCGAGCAAAATATTTAAAAAAATTTCATGTGTTTGTCAAAATTTCCCGATGAAACTAGTACAAGTGCGGACCGGCATCGCACTGCTGGATGGCTCTCGGAAAATTAACCACAGCCGCATCTGTTATCGTCGATACCTCATCATAAAAACTCATGACCAAGCTGCCCAATGTTGCCGCATTTACGGCACCTCTTACCTCCCTAAACGCCACCGTTCCGACGTTGCGGTCAAAACTACCTAACGTTGGCACCACCATTTTCACAACCATGTCAGCGCTTGCGATTGAAAAAAATGCGGTCAACTTAGGCCAGGGTTTCCCCGATTTTAATTGTGATCCTGCGCTGGTCGGCGCCGTTAGCGAGGCCATGAAGAATGGCCTGAACCAATACCCTCCAATGGTGGGTATACCTTCACTGCGATCAGCCATCGCTGAGAAGATCAAAAAACTGCACGGGCATAGTTATGATCCGGCCACTGAAATCACCGTCACTGCGGGCGCCACCCAAGGTTTGCTGACGGCCATTATGTGTGCGGTCCACACCGGCGATGAAGTGATTGTCATCGAGCCGGCTTATGACAGCTACGTGCCAGCCATTGAATTGGCTGGCGGCAAACCGGTCTTTGTACAAATGACACTCGGCGCAAACGGATACGCTGTGCCATGGGATAAAGTCGCGGCAGCGGTGAGTCCCCGCACCCGGCTCATTATGATCAACTCTCCGCACAATCCCACCGGCAGCGTGCTGAGCGCCACTGATATAGCAGCATTGGCAGACATCGTACGCGACACCGACATTCTGATCTTATCGGATGAAGTCTATGAACACATGGTGTATGACGGCTTGACGCACGAATCGATCAGCCGTCATCCTGAGCTGGCCGCGCGCGCTTTTATTGTGTCGAGCTTCGGCAAAACCTATCACGTTACGGGCTGGAAAATCGGTTTCGTTGCAGCACCCGTTGCCCTCTCTGCGGAATTTCGCAAAGTGCATCAATTCAACGTTTTCACGGTCAATACGCCTGTCCAGTATGGGATTGCACAGTATATGCAGAATCCAGCGCCCTATCTGGAACTGTCCGCCTTCTATCAGCGCAAGCGTGATTTATTTCGGACTGGCTTACAAGATTCTCGCTTCAAATTATTACCTTCTGATGGCACGTATTTTCAGTGCGTGGATTACTCCGCAATTTCCTCCACAAGTGAGGTGGAATTTGCGAGCTGGTTAACTAGTGAAATTGGCGTTGCTGCGATTCCTGTGTCCGCTTTTTACTCGACGCCACGTCAATCCGGCATCGTGCGCTTTTGTTTTGCGAAACAAGATGAAACCCTGCATAAGGCGCTGCAACGACTAAAAACCATTTAAAGTTTGACAGTTAACACTTACGCATTGCTCACACCGATTGATCACCCCGCAAAGGAAATATTGATGATAGACGTCTATAGCTGGCCAACACCTAACGGTCATAAAATACATATTATGCTGGAAGAATGTGGATTGCCTTATCGCGTACACGCTATCGATATTGGCGCTGGCGACCAGTTCACTCCAGACTTTTTATCGATTTCTCCTAATAATAAAATTCCTGCCCTCGTTGATGAGGAAGGTCCCGATGGCGAACCGATTTCGATATTTGAATCTGGCGCTATTTTGCTTTATCTTGCCAGCAAGACAGGCCAATTCCTCGGTAATACTGATCGGGAACGATTTAAGACATTGGAATGGCTTATGTTTCAGGTCGGCGGCGTGGGTCCCATGTTAGGACAGGCGCATCACTTCCGCATGTACGCACCGGACCAAATCGCGTACGCCGTTGATCGGTATACCAACGAAGCCAAACGCCTGTACGGTGTCATCGATAAACAACTGGCTACCAACGCCTATCTGGCCGGGAGCGAATATACCATCGCCGATATGGCGACTTTCCCGTGGCTGCGTTCATGGAAAAATCAAGGCGTCGAATTGAGTGATTTTCCACATGTGGAAAAATGGTTCGACACCATCAGTCAACGCCCTGCCGTTATTCGCGGCGTGGAAGTGCTGGCTGACTTACGTAAGCCGTTGACGGGGGACAAAGAGCGTAACATTTTATTCGGCAATCAACAGTACGAAAAAAGATAACGGCCGACAGTAAATCTGCTGAACTGTGGCATTCCCCTTACTTTCAAGTACGGGTAATGCCACACCGCCAGTGATTGAGAATTTATTGATTATTTCAAGGCGAAACGGTCACTAAGGTCAACGTATCAGGAATAAACCGTGGTCGTGACGTTGCTTTTTTCCGTGGAGTTTTACCCGCAAATTCTATTTTTGCGGCTACCACATATATATTGTGAGAAACCGGATCAATCGCCATGGTTCTTGCTCCCTGTATGGTGTTGACCGTTTGCATGCGTTGATAGTGGGTAGAGTCACGAGCGCCAATGATATCAAGTGTGCCATCGCCATTCGAACTGAATGCCAATTTGGTCGTCGCATCAAAAGCAGTTGCATCGCTGCCTTTACCGATAGTCACAGAATCCAGTATCTCGCCCGAACTAGCGTCGACAATAGCCATCTTTTGATTATGGCAACCAACAAATAACCGCTGCGTCACCAGATCAATCGAAAGCCCGGCTGGCTCGTCACAACTTGCAGATAAATCGACCCGCTGAATCACTTGCAACTTCTGTGTATCGACGATAACCAGTTGATTTTTATCCTCTAAATTCACGAATAAACGCCCTTTTCCGTCGACCGCCACAAACTCCGGCTTACCACCCAATGCTATCGCAGCAAGTGACTTCCCCGCCAGTGCATCAATCGGCGTGAGACTGTCCGACCCGCCATTGCCCGCGAATACACGTTTGCTGAGCGGGTCGTACACAATCCCGTCGGGCTTCTTTTCGGTAGCGGTAGTGCTAATAATGTTAAGAGTGGACAGCGCAAAGATGGTTACTGAATTGCCTTTCCCGTTACTGGTGAATCCTCGATCCAAATCAGAGGCAATCGCAACGCCATGCACCCCAGGGGTATTCGGAATTGCGCCGACTAGTTTCTTTTTATCGACATCGAATACCTCAACCCGATCGCCGTGTGCTATGAATAAATGACGGTGCTCAGCATCCATCGTCATGTAGTCCCATTTCACATCGCCTTCCAAATGAAATTTATCCATGACGTGATAGTGCGGTTGATGGCTGACCTCAACTCCCTTCTCATTGGCAAGAGAATCAACTGAACTTAACATGCCCACTATCGCCAGAGAAGTAATGGCGAGGGATAATGCAACTTGCGTGTTGCGCAGCGAAACAAGAAACATGCTGGCATTCCTTTCAAAGGATAAAAATGTATTTGGCTAAATGATGATGCAATAAAGATTCATAACATTTCGTGCAGAAAATCTTATGCAACCTTTTTTACAAAAATCTCTTATAAAATTCTTATAAAAGCGTCGGCCTACAATCTTGGTTAGCTTATTAGAACTAATTTTTTTGCTCTGATTACTTATTGTCTTTAGATAAATCCTCGGCTAAACCCAGTTGATTACGCAACTCAATTTTAGCCGAGGCAAAGCCAGTCTTAAAATCATCACGCATCATGAGATTTGCGGCGATCAATGTCCCGACAATACGACCGGCTTCAATGTCTGAGGGATAATGTACACCACCGACAATACGATTATTCGCATACTCGCGCGCGCGCGCCATAATTTCGGCACGCTTTTCGGGCACCATGTTTGCCAAAACTATCCCCATCAATGTGCCGCCCGTTGCGTGGCCGGAAGGATAAGATCCAGATGCCGTCAGTTTAACCACTGGCTTGACCAGATCACTATATTGATAGGGGCGCGGACGCTGCCAAAAATTCTTGGATGGGTCCACCACTGCTCCCTCCGAACTCACGACACGCGAGAAAAAATCCGAAAATTTCGGCAAATTTTCAGGCTTAAAATTTGGCCCCAGCACATCTGCAAATCGCCAGATATTTTCCACAGCGTCGGCTTTAGCCCGCGCTACCATTTCCGGCGTACGCGTGACCTGCACGGTCAATATCTCTCCCAACTCGGCCTTGGTCTGAGCCGAGTCGTTAGGGGGCGGCGGCGGTAATAACTTCACCAAATCAATATCTCTTGCTGAAATAAATGGCTCAGCGCCTTTTGCGATCGCAGGTGAACCGATAAAAGAGGATGCTGCAAAGAGACAGAACGCTAAAGATGTATATAAATTGCGCATAACAATAACCTTAGAAATGATTTAAGTTTTAAATGCTTAACTTGTTCAAAGTGCTCGAAGTGCTCAAAGTACTCAGCGTGTAAATTCAACCCAAACTTGATACAACTTATCGACGCCACGCATATCCGTTGGTGGCTCGGGATAGTGCGCGTTCTGCACCGACTGCAACGCGGCCCGATCAATCATGCCGATGGCGCTCGATATGATCACGCTGGCTTGCGATGGAATGGCATCTCGCAAATGGAACTCCACTCGCACACGACCTGAAAAATGCAATGCGGCCGCCGCTGGTGGATAGGCAACCGCAGCCTGCACCGCAGCGCGCACTTTGGCCGCATACGCAAGACTTGCATCGGCCTTACCGCTAGTAGCCGGAGGTGGCGTAGGCGGTGATGGCGGTGCAGGCATCGAAGTCGGTTCGGCAAATGCGGTTGGTGTCTGTGCGAGTGGCAGCGGAATGGTTGGCGGTGTAACTGGTTTCTGCGGAACGGTCTGCGCTTGCGGTTTGGTCGGGATCACCTTTGTTTTTGGAGTCGGCTGCGGTTTTGGCCGCGCTGGCTCAGGTGGTTTGGGCGTCGGAAGCGCCTCTGGCGGCTTCTCTTCACTCAATAGAGTAATCGGTACCGGCGCCGATAAGGCAGGCTTCGAAGGCGTTGCAACCAAAATAATACCGACGACGGTCACCAACGCAATCTCTACCAGAACCGCTAGGCCAAACGCTCCCACAGGAAAGCGATGAATGGGAATAGTTGCAGACATAGCCGCCCTTATTTGGTGTTGGCATTGCGCGTAGCGAGACCAATTTCGGTCGCGCCACCGTTACGAATAGCATCAATCACTTCCATCACCTGCTGCAATGATGCAGTCTGATTTCCCGCGATGGTGACAGATGTTTTTACACTGTCGCGCTTGCGCAGCAACGCGGTCAGTTGCGTCGCCGTCAGCGTGTAATTTTCGACAAGCAACGCGCCATCCGGTGCAATTTCGACCAACAATTTAGGAGGTGGCATTGTGACGGCAGTTGAACTGGTTGGCAATTTGGTGACATGGCCCGAAGTAGGAATCATGCGTAACGTCAACATCGCAAAAAAAACCAGTAAAAACAACATGATATCGATCATCGGAATAATTTCGATACGGGCTTTCCGTGTTTCCAGATAACGCATCTCAGGCTCTCGCTGGCAATGTGATCGACTTGACGTGTGACGTCGCTGGAACCAATGTCGACACGTGCGATGCAGCGCGCAAAGCCGAGTGTGAAGCCAGAAGATCGTGACGATTGACCAGCATAATCTTGATCGTCTCAAGCTGATGCAAAACAATTCGCACGCGAGTATGCAAGGCATTAAAAAATACCAGACCGATCATTGCAATCAAAAGACCTGAAGCAGTCGCAATCAGGGCTTCAGCAATCCCACCTGTGATCTGCGCAGCGCCATTCTGGGCGTCGCCCAGCACATGAAATGCGTTGAACATGCCAATGATGGTGCCGAATAAACCAAGCAAAGGCGCCAACGTGATTACCGTGTCAAGCACCCACAATGAGCGATCAAGAATTGGTACTTCATGCATGATGGCCTCCTCCAGATGACCGCCAAAAGTATCCCGGTCGGCGCTGGCGGGTTCTTTTTGCAAGACGTCAAATAAGCGGACATGCGGCAATTTTGACAGTTTTTCTGGTACAGACCACGTACTGAGCTGGACGTTGTCTTTTTTTAGCAAAGCAATTAACTGTTCGCCACCTTGCTGCATGTTAGACAAATGACGGGTGCGCTCGATGATAACGGTCAATGCTACAAGCAACAAAACCATCATCAAATACAGTGTGCCACCGGAGTCATTGGCCAGTTCAAATAAATGTGAAATATTCATAATTTTAGATAGGCGATCAAAGGTCAGAAATCAATCATCAGAAAATGGGGAAAGCAATGCTTCCCCGCTAAATCAGATGACAGAATTAGAAATCAAGGGTGAGCGTCAAAGAAGTGCTACGCGCTGGAAGCAAAGTCAGTTGGTCACCCGGAGCCGGGACTGAGGTTTTTGTCGAGGCCGGTGTCACGCCAACGATACTGTGATTATCAAAGAGATTATTGACACCGAACTGAACCTTCGCCTGCTTAGCCCAACTCACTGGATTCTTCCATGTATAGTTGACGAACAGATTCGATAGAAGGAACGGATCAATTGACACAGCTTGATGGATACCACCGTTGTCGTTATACATCTTGCCTACGCGCTTGGTGAACCAGCCTGTATTCCAGGCACCTTGCTCGTAACTCAGACCCAGCGTTTCAGTATCGCTCGGCGCACTGGCAACCCATTGACCGTTGGAATATTTGGAGCTTCCATAAGTGCCATTGATATACAGACTGAAACCGCCGCCCAGAATGATATTGCTTTCCGCTTCGACACCTTGCGTCACTGACGTTCCGTTGGCATAAAATGTGGTATTACCACTAGTATCAGTCGACGATGAATAGGCGTTATCAAACTTGATATGGTAAGCATCGACGTCTAACGTAAATCGCTCCGACTTCCACACAGTACCAATCTGAAAAGTCTTGGTCTTAACCATTGCAGGTAACACAGTGACATTCGCATTTTTGACGTCAAAAACGTTGGTCGGCGGGATCTCGCTACCGGTCGCAAACTGGGCGTAAGCAGACCAGTTCTGTTGCAGTTTGTAATGCACATCCAACGACGGAAGCGTCGAGTTATAGGTCGTTGCATGCGAAATACTTGGCGCGCCACCGAGACTACCGACCGTCTTGCCGTTGTCAGCAAACTGCGTAAAATCCTGACGGTAAGACGCATACTTCACGCCTGGAGTGATTTTAAGATCATTCGTGACATTAAACTCGTACTCAACAAACGGTTGCAGTGTCGTCGTTTTAAATTTCTCATGAAAATTTGGTAGTACAGCATCAATCCAGGTACGGGGATCGGACGGAATCTGGTAGCGATTGGTATCTGCATATTCAGACCACAGACCGGTGCGTAAAGTCCCCATGCCTGATTCTTGACTAAGACGTAGCAAATTGCCGTAAGTCCGATACGCATTGAGCTTGTCAGTGCCGCTAGTCGTCGTGATCGTGGTGCCGTTGTAATTTTGCTGGTTGTGATAAGCGTAGGTGTACAACTTGTCGTCCAGCTTCCAGCCGTTGCCCAGATTCGAGGTCAAACCAAGATATTCAAAATCTGATGTGACATGATAAAAATTATAGCCGTAATAGTTGGCCTGTTTTGGGTCGCCGCTCATAAGGTAATTGTCGCCATACTGCGCAACTTGCGCGCGGGTCGGGCCCTTGGTGTTCGGCGTATTTGTGTGCAAATCGATTGACGATGCGAACACAGTCAGTGCAGTGTTGTCGGTGATTGCAAACTGGTACTTAAGTGAAATGGCATCACGCTTTTGCTTGTTATAGGTTTCGTACCCGTCCGATTTCATCTCATGCACATTGAACAAAAGGTTTGAGGAACCGTCGGACCCAAACTGTCCAGTTTCATGTTCGAGACCAATCAAAGACGTGTTCCAGGTCCCGTATGATCCGGTCACGCTTGTGCGTTGTTGCGGATCAAGATTACGCGATAATAAGTTAATTGAGCCACCAAAATTGGTGGGACCAATTGTCGCCGCAGAGCCAGGGCTGCGATCAACCACCGCACCGCCGATAAACTGTGCAGGGAAAAAGGCCCAGGTATGGTGAGTCGGGCTATTGGTGTCCTGAAATGGAATACCATCAAAGGTCACCGAATAGTCACCATCCTGAAAACCGCGAAAGTAAGTCTTGGTATCACCAAGACCAGGGCCATTTGGGCTATAGCTATACACACCCGGTGTCATTTGGATCACTTGGCTAAAGTCAGCAATCGGCGAAGTATAGTTACGAATGAAAGCTTCGCTCACTTCGGATTGGGCTGACCGTGCCTCCAATGACCCTTGGGACGGTGCGCTTTTGGCGGCAGCAGGAATACGCGATGTCTGGGTTGCAGAACCCGAACCGTCAGCCGCACTGACCGCACCCAGATCGGTGGCTTGCTGGGCATATCCAACGACCGGTGTGACGATGCACAGCATGGCGATGGCTCGCAGAATGTGGGTATTACAGGTTTTAAGATGTGGCGTGGAGTGCTGCTTAAGACTTGGCTGGACACCGGACGTTGGTGTTGGCTTGACGCTACGAACTTTCATGATGTCTCCTGTAGAAAAGGAGGCATGCTAGTGAATCAATATTTCGTCCTCATGACGTTGTCGAAAAACAACACCCATTTATAACTTTGTAACCTATTTTTCGCCAAAGTATCAATTTTGTGATCCATTTAAGATAGTCTGCCGTCGTCGAAATAACCACCAACGCGGATCACATGCGCAATCGTTTTCACCTCAGGAAGATGCGGGATATTCGACATCCAGTATTTCTAACTCATCCAATCCGGCAGGTGTCATCAAGGTGACGAACTCGCCTTCATGCGCTTTGGTCAGCGCACGTGCAACCGGTGAAATCCAGCTAATTTTTCCATGTAACGGATCAAGCTCGTCGATCCCAACGATAGTCACCGTGTGCTCTTCGCCGGCATGATTTTGGTAGCGCACTGTTGCCCCAAAAAAAATCTGATCGCGACCATGATGCACGCTCGGATCGACTATCTCAGCCTGATCCAGGCGCTTGGTCAAAAATCGAATCCGTCGGTCAATTTCACGTAATCGCCGCTTGCCGTAAATATAATCGCCATTTTCAGAGCGATCTCCGTTTGAGGCCGCCCACGAGACAATGCGGACAACTTCAGGCCTCGCGTTATCGATCAAATCGAGCAACTCAGCTTTCATGCGCGCATGCCCGGCAGGCGTCATATAATTTTTGGTGCCCGCAGGAATTGGCGGCAATCCAAACTCCAGATCGTCGTCATCGCCATCGGATTCTTTGACAAAGGCTTTATTCATACTTAGTATTGTAGTGCGATTTCGCCATCACCCGCAAATTTGCCAAAAGCAATTGTGACGGCATCGGGTATGCAAGTATTCAAACTGGCTAACCTGCGATCATTGAGCAGAATGGGACGTTACTGCTTAGTTACTGCTTAGTTACTGCTTAGTTGCAGCCCAGTTACTGCTAAATAAGAGCGTACTAAATAACAGCAACGGAGATAAGAATCTATGAGCGATTCACTCCGTTAGTGTTTGCAGTACCATTTTTCATTTCTTCCCTTTGGGACATAACGCCATATGCCAGTCATTTCCGCCAGTGATCGTCGCCCCTACCGCATCGGCTTGGCCTCAAGCCGCACGCATCAAGACGCCCCGCACTCACCGCTTGCGCAGTTAATAAATGGTAGTCGTGCAGCAATTGAACAGCATTTACAGCCGAATTTAATCGTCGTCGGCCGCACGTTGGATGCAATCAACCAGCTTGGCTTGCTTGACGGCTATCCACACGTGGAGCGCTTTCCCTACGGACGACAAGGCGGTTTGATGAAACTGGTCTCGCGCGTAGTCGATAGTGATCCAACGCGTACGCTCGATGCAGTGATTTATTTGATGGATCCAGTGGATCCGTCGTCAACCTTCCCGGAAGCCGTGGCGCTGAAACGTCAGTGCGTGATTCACGGTAAGCCTTTTTTATCGACGTTAGCAGGTGCGCGGGAATGGCTGGAACTGGAGTCCGTCGCGCTCGGCGCAGTGCCGAATCCAGAGCTTGACCTGTCCTTTGATCTTGCGAATGAAGGCATCGCGCTGATTGCGCACGACGCCATGAAAGAACGCATGCTGGCCATTGCCGAACGCCATTTTTCTCTGCTCGATCAATTTGCGTTTCGCTGCGCGACCGGTACTACCGGTAGTCTGCTCAACAAATTGGCGCAAAAAATCAAAGGCGAAGAAGCCGGACGTCATTGGGTGAAACCCTTTTTGAGTGGCCCAATGGGTGGCGACGCACAAATTGCAGAACTGATATTGGATCGTCAGCAATGTCGGCGCGTGCTGTTCCTTGAAGATCCGCACGTCGCTCGCCAACATGAAGCAGACATTCAGTTGCTTGAGCGTGCTGCGCGCACGGTGACTGACTATGCGTTGTGTATCAATGATGCGGGATGTGGCGAACGCTGGTTAACGTTATTGGAAAAGCGCGTTTCACTGAAAAGTAACTAACAAAACTGACCATTCGTTAACTGTATTCGCATTCGGAATGTTCTTGCAATACAACGAAAAAGGCAGCGTTCCCATAGCGGAAACGCTGCCAATGTTATTGCTGCGGATTCGGCGATTACCAGTTACACGCGACGCGTGCCCGTATTCACCGCTGCAGTCGCACCAGATTCCAGCGTAAAGCCAGCGCCTGAATCCGTGCCCAGTGTTTTCACCAGATACGGCATCAATTCTTTTAACAGCGGCTCAAGCGTCCATGGCGGGTTGAGGACAAACATACCGCTACTGTGCAAACCGAAACCATCCGGCGACGGTGTCTTGACAGTCAAGGTGACGTTGAGCCAGCCATTTGCTTTCAGACGCTTTAATTTATCCGGCATTTGACGCGATTCCATGCGATTTAGCACTGGATACCACACCGCATAAGTTCCGGTTGAAAAGCGCAACAGCGCATCTTCAAGCGTATTCTTTACCAAACGATAATCGTCCTTAACTTCATAAGGCGGATCAATCAAGACCAAACCACGGCGCGACGGCGGCGGCAATAATGCCTTCAAACCCAAAAAGCCATCACCCTGCGTAATCATGACGCGTTTACCACGACTGTTACTATGACTACGCTGCGCATCCAGTTTGCGGAAATTGTCAGTCAATATCTTGCTGTCGCTTGGATGCAGTTCAAACAAACGCAAACGGTCTTGTTCACGCATGGTGATATCCGCACAATACGGCGAGCCAGGATAGAAACGCAGTTTGCCGTCCGGGTTGAGTTTGCGCACTACATTGACATACTCGGCGAGCGCTGGCGGCAAATCCTTACGGCTCCAAAGACGGCTAATACCGGTTTCAAACTCAGCATTTTTTGACGCATAACCGCCATCCAGCGCATACACGCCCGCGCCTGCGTGGGTGTCAATGACGGTATAAGCGGTATCCTTCTGGCCGAGGTAATCAAGCAGTTGGATGGTCACGAGATGCTTCAGCACGTCAGCGTGATTGCCTGCATGGAAAGCGTGGCGATAACTCAGCATAAAAATATCTATCTTGGTAAAGGGTGATTCCAACTGCATATCGGCAGCGCGGCAGCGTTTTTGTCGATGTGGTTAGCAACAAAAAAAGATCCGCCTCGCACGATGATTGTCGTATGCGGTACGTTGCAATTCGTGGCTAGCGCAAGCTTTCTGGATTGAACTATAAATAGTCCAAATAACTGCTTTGCAATGGAGAAGAGGCGTATTTTAACAATTTCAGCGACTCGATGGCAGATATCACACTTTTAGCCCTGTTTTAGGCGACTAAGTGTGCATTCTGCACGCATTTTCGCCCTAACATCCTCACAATTCGGTCAAGATTTTGCGAAACGGTTCTTCCACCGCTAGTGGTTAATCCGGCAAAGATTGCATTTTAGATAATTCTTTGGCAACTTTAACGCAAGCATCAATATGGCGATTGCCCACCGAGCGAAAAGCGGAATAACCAATCGCAGCAGAGACCATCTGCCCAGCTATCGGAACCAATCTGACGGCATTTTTGCTGACCAGCTTGACACCGCTGCGCATTAATATTTTGAGCAATAATTCACGCGTCACGATACGGCCAACCAAGGTACTGCCAGCGCCCACAATGACGCTGTAAATGGCGACTTTACGGGTTGGATGCAGAACTTCAATCTGCTCTGGTGACAGACCAAACTCTGCATTGATATCTTGGATTAGACCTGACAACAAATGAATATCGATGGCGATATCCACCCCAAACACCGGCAACGCCGAGGCCCCGGCCGACCACATCGCACGACGGGCGACCAATGCCTGACAACGACGTCGCACAATATCCATGGCGACGTCAGAAGCCGGAATAGGTGTCTCAAATGTAATTTTTGGTTCAGTACGAGCGTGTAACCATTTGGGAATCAACATTGCACCTTGCCTTTCTTTCCCTCTTTTAAAGGGACGCTGGAAAGTCTTTTAACTGACACTGCCGCAGAGATTAGTAAGAGTGCACCTACTAAGATTAATTCAAAATCGTAACGACAAACGGCTAACGGCTAACGGCTAACGCGAACGTATAGCTGGTTGCTGGCTTGGGCAGCGTGTTGCATCGCGCCAAAAATGTAAGCCACAAAAACTGGCCTACCCCGCATAGCCTTTTACGTTGTCCAGACGGAAATAAGCCTCCAGCAATGCGCTCTTGAAAATAGCTCCCAACAACACCGGTTCAGCCTGACTGCGCACAATAGGCAAACGCTCGCCTTGGTGATCCAGAAATAACTGTAACGCATTACCTAATGACATATCGGGAGTGATGATATGCAAAAATTCCCGACGTAAAAAATCAGCCGCTACACGACCTGAAGTATCACTTTTATCTAATAAAACCGACGTAATATCCTGTAGCGCCACCACACCACAATAGTGCTGAGCTTCATCAACGATATAGATATACTTCACCGGATATTTCAAGAACAGGCTACTCATTTCATCGAACGATGCGTCCATTGAAAGAACCGTATCTGCGGGACGAATCAGATCACTCATATGTATTCCACGCAGCCGCAATCGCTCCTGCGTATCGCGATTGCGCTTCAGCGTGATGTCGTACATCGATGCGCCATCCAGACTGCGGGCGATGAAATAAGCAACCACGCATGACAACATGAGCGGCAACATCACCGAGTAGCTCAGCGTCATTTCGAAAATCATCAAGATCGCCATCAAAGGGGCACTAGTCGCCGCAGCCAAAAACGCCCCCATTCCAACAATAGCGTACGCAAATGGAGGAGAACTGACATTGGGTAATAGTGCATGTACCGCCAGGCCGAACAAAAACCCAATCGCTGCACCGACAAACAAGGTCGGCGTAAAAATACCACCAACTGCACCCGAACCTGCCGTAACCGCAGTTGCCACAACTTTGGCCACCACTATAAGCACAACACTCCACCATAGCCATGAGGTATGCAACAACGAATTCACTACGCTATAGCCGTTACCCCAGACTTCAGGAACCCACACCGATATGACGCCGACAATCAAACCGCCCAAACCCAACCTTAAAGGAAGCGGCAATTTAGTCTTTTGAAATTGTTTTTTAGACGTTTGTAATAAACGCAGGAACTGCGGGGCTGCGAAACCGGCCAAAATACCGAGCATGACGAAGAGTACTATTTCGGCCCCGGCAATCGTTGGAAAGGCGGGCATTTCATAGGCCGGTTTATAACCCGGCAACGCTCGCATAGTCATATTAGCAACAACCGCGGCAACTACTACCGGACCAAAACTCTCCATCACAATCGCGCCAAGAACGATTTCAGTCACAAAAAAAGCTCCGGCAATCGGCGCGTTATAAGCGGATGTAATACCTGCCGCCGCACCGCATGCCACCAAAAGTCGCAAACGACCAGGTTCAAAATGCGTAAAACGCCCCACCAGAGAAGCCGCCAGCGCGGATAACTGCACCATTGATCCTTCGCGCCCGATTGATCCTCCCGATGCAATGGTGGCTAACGAAGACAAACTGCGCAAAAGACTATGGCGAACTGGAATATTGCCATCACCAATCGCGACTGCCTCCATGTAATCCGAGGTAGCCGCGGATGGCACCCGTTTTGCCAGTATAAGAATCAAACCGGCCACAACGCCGCCGCCAGTCGGCAATATTACCCGCCAGTGCCATGGCAAGCCCTTTGCGATGCTCACAAAACTGCCACTTTCCCCTGTCAACAACAATTGCAAGCCAACGATACATTCACGAAACAGAACCGTTGCCAGCGCGCCCAACACGCCAACGATTACCGCCCATAACAGCATCGAATGGCTGGGAGAAAAATGAAATAGGCGCTGGATGCGGATTCGATATTCAAGAAGAGTGGTCCGCATAAATAATGGCGTGATCCTGAGTTATACGATTGATTAAATTACAAGAAACACATTTTTTATAACGTTATTGATCGGCATTACAGGCCGGCATGCAGATCGGAATACGGGTCCCGACCGGTACAGCATAGTCAATTCTTGCACGTCAGGGCTGAAAACTGCACCGATGTCACTAAGCATCGTCATCATCACATTGACGCGAAAACCTCTATTCGCCAGGAGAAACGTCGACTGTTGACGCCATCAGGGACTCAAAATACGCCATATCCTGCGCTACCGCGACTTCTGCTTTCGCGGTCATGTGTTCATATCGCCTCAGCATTGTTTGGGCCAATTCAGTGATGCGCGCCCCACCACCGTTTGCACCACCAGTTGCAGTTGCCACCAATGGCTCCTGAAAACTGGTATTCATTTCCTCTACCAGTAACCACGCACGCCGATAGGACATCCCCAGCGCGCGCGCTGCGGCGGAAATCGATCCATATTGGGCGATAGCTAGCAACAACGCCGCCTTACCGGGCCCAAATGCAATAACTCCACCCCGCATTACTCGCAGCCGTATCGATTTAGTATGTGTCATGCACTGATTGTAGCAAGTCGAAGATGGTCGCCGCCAGACACTTATGACTATTCGGAACGATTACTGCAAAACTATAAGTATTGACGCTCGTTATATCCTGCCATATATTTCGCTATCGTTTTTGCTCTATCCGGGTTACTTTCATTAGTTGCCTACCATCATCTTACCTTCGGAGAACTCTGATGACACCACGCATGCTACCAACACTCAAACGCTTTGCCGTCGTTGTTGTCGCCGCATTGCCACTCATGCTGTCGAGCGCATCCGCACACGCTGCAGATCTGATCGTTTCAGCCGCATCCAGCCTGACCAATGCTTTTAAAGAAGTGGCGCAAGACTTTGAAGCCCAACATCCCGATACCAAGGTCATCCTGAATTTCGCTGCCTCCGACGTTTTATTGCAACAAATCGTCAAAGGCGCACCGGCAGACGTGTTTGCCTCCGCCGATCAGGATGCGATGAACAAGGCTGAAACAGGAAAAGCGGTGCAATCCGTAAGCCGCAAAAACTTCGCGAGCAACCAAATCGTCTTGATCGTTCCGGCAGATAGCAAGCTGGCAATCACCCAGCTTAAAGATTTGCTGTCGCCCGCCGTCAAACGTGTCGCTTACGGCAATCCTGCATCAGTTCCAGTTGGTCGCTATACTAAAGCCGCTCTGGAGCGTGATAATTTATGGACCGCCGTCGAAGCAAAGGGAATTCCTGCGCAAAACGTTCGGCAAAGTCTGGATTACGTGGCACGTGATGAAGTCGATGCCGGTTTTGTATTTTCGACCGATGCCGCTATCATGCCGGAAAAAGTGAAAGTCGCCGTTCGCGTCCCGTCCACCACGCCGGTGACGTATCCGATTGCCATGACGACCAACACCAAACAGCCGGCAGTTGCCGCACAATTTATTAGCTACGTATTATCGGCCAAAGGTCAGGCAACGCTGGCCCGCTATGGTTTTTTGAAACCTTAACGACTAACGCTACTGACTAAAGCCAAAAATGATAAAGCATATCGATGATTGATACCCGATGAATGCGGTCTGGATTCCACTTGCTCTTTCGCTCAAAGTCGCAGGCTGGGCGACGCTATTAAATTTGGTTTTTGGCGTCGCCATCGCCTACGGATTGGCGCGCTGGCGCTCATCGGCCCGTGATTTGGTCGACTCGATCCTGACGTTGCCATTGGTGCTACCGCCGACCGTGCTCGGCTACTATTTATTAGTCGTTCTGGGTCGCCGGGGCGTGGTCGGTGAATGGCTTGAAAAATGGGGCATTGAGCTGGTCTTCACATGGCAAGGGGCGGTTATCGCATCCACCATCGTCGCATTTCCACTAGTATTAAAATCTGCGCGCGCCGCGTTCGAAAACGTTGATCCACAATTGGAGAATGCGGCACGTGTTCTCGGCATTTCAGAAGTTGCTGTGTTTTTCCGCGTCACACTACCGCTTGCATCCAAAGGCATCAGCGCGGGTGTTTTACTGGCATTCGCCCGCGCACTTGGCGAGTTTGGTGCGACTTTGATGATTGCAGGTAATCTGCCAGGCCGCACGCAAACACTATCAGTCGCTATTTATGCAGCTGTGCAAGCGGGTGACGACAATACGGCCAATTTATTGGTATTGATTACATCCGTGACCTGCGTCTTACTACTGCTGATCGCGGGACGTTTGGTACCAAAAAATCCGCGCCGGGCGTATTGAACAAACCATGACCATTAAAGTTCAAATCCGCAAACAATTACAAGCCGATGATCGCCGTTTTCAACTCGATATCGACTTCATCTCCGATAGCAAGCGGATTGTCCTATTTGGACCTTCCGGTGCAGGTAAAAGCCTGACGTTACTTTCCATTGCGGGGCTACTGACGCCGGACCAAGGTCTCATCCGCATCAATGAACGACAACTATTTAATCAAGCCAGCAACATTAATCTGCAACCGCAACAGCGCAAGGTTGCTTATCTATTTCAGGATTACGCGCTGTTTCCACATTTAACCGTGGCACAAAATATTGCCTTCGGTCTGCGATCTGGTTGGTTCAATCCACGCAAAGCAAACAACTTTCCGGCGGTCAAAAAATGGCTGACATTATTCGAGCTTAATACCACCGCCAATAGCTATCCGCATCAACTGTCCGGCGGTCAACGTCAGCGCGTGGCGTTGGCCCGCGCGTTAGTTCTCGAACCAGATATTTTACTGCTCGACGAACCATTTTCAGCCCTCGATCCAGCATTACGTGATCGTATGCGAAGTGAACTAAGCGCACTCCAACAGCAACTCGATGTGCCAATGCTGGTGATCACTCACGATCCCGCTGATGTCGCCCTGTTGGGGGATGCCGTATTCGAAATACGGGATGGAAGGATTGCCGCGGATAAGATAACGTCTCCGGGTTCGAGTTGAGTTCTGCCGAAAGCGCCTTGCTAAATGATAAAAAGCCGCGATCTTCTGGAGCGCGGCTTTTAAAATATCAATGCGTTGTTTTTTAGTATAAGCCAGAAAAGCGGTGATTTTGCCGTCAAACACAGCTTAATCAAGGATTGACGCAAAAACGTCTCAGCAAGGCAGACCGAAGAAGACATTACGAAACTAAGGCCAGGAGGGATAACGCCGCTGAGGCGATTTTTCGTCTATCCGCTAAAAAGATTTAGTCATCGCCACATACATGCCCCTACGCTGACCAAATTGCGGGGCGCCCACTCCAATCCCTGAACCATCGCGAATTTGATAGACCCGATCAAACACGTTAATAACACTTAGACGCGTCGTCAGTTTTCCTACCGGAGAGTCTTTAAAAATATGGCTTACACCAAGATTGACTTCTGTATATGAAGGTAAATGTTCAGTATTGGCAAAGCCACTACGCAAGCCACTCCCGTACAGCGCATCTGCGCTATATGTCGTGCCCTGCCAAAGATACGAAACGCCAGCCGATGCGGTCATACTTTGATCGTGATCCAAATGGACCCAATGATTGGATACATAGTCCAATTCACTTTGCTCAAAGTTGTACTGGCTTGAGGTAATATTTTTTCCTAATGCGGACGAGCGCGCCACATTTAAATACGCTCCAAGATTATCGTTACGGTAGTTGAGGGTTAACTCCAGACCGATCACTTTCCCTTGCGCATAATTAAACGGGGTGAACAGTAAAGCGGAGCCGAACTGGCCTTCGTCCAGCATATTTTTCACTTTTTTGTAGTATCCATCCAATCCAATCGTTAAATGCGGCGTCAATTGATGCACAACGCCAATATCGAAATAATCGGCACTTTCGGCCTGCACCGCATCGTTCTGATTATTCGCTGCAGCGTTAGTCATGCCATTGAAGCTGGCGACTGTCGTTGCAGCGATCAACTCACTCGTTGGTGGCGTAAAGTATTTTGCATAGCCTGCGTGAAACGTCGTACGCGGCGTCATCTGATAGACCACACCGATACGCGGACTAAACTGACTGGCCGACACATAAGCATTTAACCAATCCATCCGTGCACCGGTGTTGATGGTGAACTTGTCGTTTAGTTTCCATTCGTCTTGCAAATAGACGCCGGTCTGATTGGTTGTCTTCTGACCTTGGTCATTGATCGAAAATGGTTGCGTTCCCATCTGATTGCCGTTGTCATCAGCGGCAAATGTCAGTGAATTATTGCTATTTTTGAGGCTCTCGCGAGTATAAGAAATACCGGCACGCAATGTGTGACTGTCATTTAGGCGAACACTTCCGTCTGCCTGCAAACCATTTGCCAATCCGGTACGCAGAACGCGCGAGGCGACACCCGTATAAAGCAAATCGCCAACCGGATCGGGCTCAAATAACACTTTGGAATAGCGACTAAATGCAGCGACTTGATAGTCAATGTCGTTACCGATCACGCCTTGCAAGGCAAGAATGCCATAGCGATTAGTCTCTCGCTGTCGCTCATTCACGTTCGCCGAAGGATAACTATTGACGCCATTGAGCTGAAAGCTCGGTGTTTCTCCAGCGGTATTGGGAATCTGAAAGCGGCCGTCCGAAGTACCAAGGATCAAACTAACCCGCGTATCGGGATTCAACAAATAAGAAAAGTAACCGAATCCCTTATTTTGCAATGTCCGATCATGAAGAGCGGTCGATGCGCCGGTCGGATTTTCAATACCGAGATTGTTTGCATCAAAAGATCCATTGAGGTAATACCTAAATGCATCATGGGAGCCACTGACGTCCCCACTAATTTGTCGGGTATTGTTGCTTCCGAACATAACACCGATATTACCGCCGTTTTCAACTTGCCCAGTCTTGGTATGTATGTCGACAACACCCGCAGTACGATAACCATATTGGGCTGGCAATGCACCTGTCAATAAATTCACGCTATCGACAAAACGCGTATCAAGCGTCTGCCCGAATCCCGAAATACTCTCCGGCAAAAGTATGCCATTGAGGCGGTACTGCAAATTGGCATGATCCCCACGCACGTGTAGTTGACCATAGGAATCCTGTGCCACACCAGGCGCACGCAACAGTACTTGATTAAACGGCGTGTCTTCGCCCTGTGGCAGTGCGGCAATATCCTTGCGCCCAATCCGATAAATACTGCTGCCGGTTTCTACAGAAATGCCATTTCTGGCGCGATCAAGCCGCTCACTCGTCACGACGATCTGATCCAGAGTCTCGGCGCTGATTAACGTCAAAGAAATGGTCGGGCTGGACACATTTTTGGCCACCCTGATCAATTTCTTCTCGGGAGAAAAAGTTGGCTTATCTACGTTCAGGGCATAGTTGCCGGGTGCGATGTCAGAAAATATAAAACTTCCCCGATTATCGCTAATGGTGGTGGCAACGACGTGACCTGCCGCGTCGTTCAAATCAACCTTTGCATCCGGTAAGGGATGACCGAGTGCATCATGAATTAAACCGCTGATTTTCTGGGTCGAAATCTGCGCTGATTGTGCTGTTTGTGCATAAGTAAAAGGCGTGGAAATACCGGTGGAAAGCGCAATCAAGGCGCTTAGCCGCAACAAACGTGTTTTCATTCTCAAACTCCGAAATGGCAAAATGCAACCGCGCTCCATCCAGGCTATAAACAAGTTATAACCAGGCTGTCGTCGCCTAACTGCATCAAAATAGTGTGGAAGTTAACTGCGAGAATAAAACTGCGGCGGCGCATGTGAGTGCGGCGTGAGATAACCTCTTAGCGGTAGCGCGAAGAAATGCGCCTTGTCGGGGGCGAGGTGATACACAAAAACCAGCATCGGTACCAACGCCATGAGCGGCAGCAACGAAGGCGGTGCCGGTACATGGACGGCAAGATTGCAGCTAACACATTCTCTCGACTCCTCAAGCAAACTATGGCGATGAAAAGCCATGCCAATCAGCTGCGCCACCAAAATAGCCACCGCACACCACAAAGCGATTTGATAGAAGCGCGTCCTGAGCATTCGCCGACGCGGGAAACTATTTAAAACGATCAATTGCATGGTTCGCCCGAAGACCGACTATTTCTACCCTCAAGGTTCCGCCCTAACAAAGCCAGATCGCTTTTCAGATCGCTCTTTGCAGCGTGATTAATCGACAAAGGCAGTAGTGTCAGCAGAAAAAATGGCGTGTCGTTCATGTAAATAACAGGGCGGTCAAAGATCATAAATAGATCGGCAAAAGGGGATGATGGCCAAAGTAATCTGACTGCACCCCATTAGCACCGCAATACTGCCTAGTTTAAATGCCAACCAAGATTTCATCAACAAAAATGCAACTGAGTTGCAACAAAAATGCAACTTAGTTGCAAAATTGAGACGACCTCCACAATTTATCGCATTTTTAGGACGTACCTAATTCACGCAGTGGATTTTCCAAACGCCCTCTCAACACCAATAACTACATCAAGGCATAATCATGCTGAATAAATTGTGATGATCATCATTATTTTTTTAAGTGAGTTGCGCAAAATTATCCCAGCAACTGGCTTGCCAACCCTACCGACGCAGACAGTATGTTAGTTTCGGGCCGCGCAGGTCGGGTCCGTAGGCGGCAAGGAAAGCACAACGCCGCTGGGGCGGCTTTGCGTAAGTTCTATTTTTATCGTCGGACGAAATAACGGTCTACTCTCATCGATTTTTTGTAATATTAAGACCAAGGATACAAATGAACAGCCGCGAAGAAATATTAACCCTTTGGCAGGCGCAAGAAGCAGACGTAAGATCGCGACTCGCCCCGCCAGGAGTGGCGACTCTGGCACAACTGAAAGAGCTTAGCGGCATAGAATTTCTCCAACATATCTGGGAAGGCAAATTGCCGTCTTTGCATATTGGAGAGACGATGGAATTTATTCCACTCGAAGGTGAGCCAGGCCGTGTCGTGTTTCAGGGTACGCCCGGCCGAAAGCATTACAACTCGCTTGGCAGCGTTCATGGCGGCTATTTCTGCACACTACTCGACTCCGCACTCGGGTGCGCAGTGCACACAATGCTTCCCAAGGGGATCGGGTACACCACACTGGAACTGAAAGTAAATCTGCTCCGTGCATTAACTGAAAAAACAGGTCCGGTCAGAGCCATCGGAAAAGTGATCCAGGTCGGAAAACAAGTCGGCGTAGCCGAAGCAAACATCGTTGATGTTGATGGCAAAATATACGCGCACGCGACTACCACCTGCTTGATTTTTCCACTGCCTTAATTTTTTTTCGTGATTTTTCCAGACAGGTAGCTCGCTATCGCTCGAATCACTCTGGCCAGTGAGACGAGCGAGAACACCTTTGACTGAGTATTTTATTTTACTGTTGTCATTACGCATAACTATTGGTTATGTCACCACCAGCACACCGGTCATATCCTCATGACCAGAACCACAAAATAAATCACAGTGAAAAATAAACTCTCCGACCTTATCCGGCGTAAAACGTATCCGTGATTCTTTTCCAGGCAAAATATCTGTGCGAATACCAAAGTCGGGCGCATTAAATCCCATTGGCATGTCAAGCGTCGAGAACGCCAATACCACCGGGAGTCCTCGCTTCAACATAATGCGATTAGGCGCGTACGTAAATCTACTCGCCACCACCTTTATTACTTCATTGGGTGTCTCTGCCAACGCACCGCTTGGGATCGTCACTGCGAAAATGGCACTAGCCCCGGCACTTGCGATACCCATCAAAAACTGGCGGCGTTCTGTATTCACATTCATGATTACCCCTTCGCAATCGGCAATTCGGTTAGATTGAGCTCAGGATTTTTTTGGATTGCGGCAATCTCTCGAAAACCTAAACCGCGATACGGTTGTGCGCTATCCCAGACCAGTGGCGTGCGCTTTGGCTGTGATCCAGGCGCGGGCAACGCGAAAATGAGAGACTTTGCGGAATGGTGCGCAATATGACCGGTCATGTGGTGATTTTCTTGATGAATATGCCCGTAGAACACTGTGACGTTAGCGTGTGGCATCAATAGCGCGATCGCTTTTGCACCATCCCGCGTAGCCCAATCCCATTGCGGGTAAAGATCAAATAATGGACGATGCGTAAACACGACGATTCTTGCGTCTGGCGCTAATTTATCCAAGTCAGCTGCGAGCCAATTCAGTTGCTCTTCGCCAATACTTGCACCCGGATCTGAAACATTATCGAGCACGATGAAATGCACTCCTTTATGATCGAAGGTGTAATGCGTTTTGCCAAAAAATTCCTGATAAGCTGCGCCCTGATCTAGTCCGGCATCATGCTCACCGGGCATAAAATAAACCTGCTTTACCTTTAACTCTGAGACTATTTTTTTAAATTCTGTCAGGCGCTTCCGGCGTTCCTGCGGATCGTCTGTGGTATGTGTCAAATCGCCAGTAAATACGATGAAGTCCGGCAATTGCTCCAGTGCATTAACAGCCGCGATAGCTTTTGGCAAAGTGCCACGTGCATCTGGATTAGGTGCGCCCTCGAAGCCCCAATGCGTGTCAGACAATTGCACAAAAAAGAAGTTTTCTAAAGTATTACCTGAACTATTCGCCGCGCTTGCCCAACCACTCAAACCTGAAGCAAATACTGCACCACCCAGACCGGCAAGTCGGATAAAACTGCGTCTGTTTAGTTGATTACTCATGTGAATCTCCTCGGTTTTCCCATAGTCGCCGATCATTTGAACGGTAAAGCGAATACCAGCATTAAGGAATATTTATTCCCAAATACCTCAAAAAAAAAGGACAGAACTATTTTTCGTCATTTGGGGAATAAAATTTAACCTCGAGCGGTATGATAGAGAGAACACGGGAAAGCTACGCATGACGAAGTTATCCAAAGAAATGCGCTTTCAAGCCATTGTGATGCCGCATTTAAACTCGGCATTTAACTTGGCTCGATGGCTCACGCGCAATGGAACGGATGCTGAGGATATCGTGCAGGAGGCTTATCTGCGGGCGTTTACTTTTTTTGATAGTTTTTATGGCGAAGATGGTCGTGCATGGCTCCTAACTATTGTCCGAAATACTTTCTATACATGGCATCAGAAAAATCCGACGCAAAATACCGAGTTCGATGAACAAAGTCACAGTATCGATGGCGAAAATATTGGTATCTCCCACCAGGTTGATAACAATCCGGAAAATATACTTTTGCAAAAAGATAGTCAGGCGCAACTATTGCGTGCCTTGCAAGCGTTGCCGTTGGCATTTAGGGAGGTGATGGTGCTACGCGAACTGGAAGAGCTTTCTTATAAGCAAATTTCAGTGATCATCGGCATTCCGGTTGGCACGGTGATGTCACGCTTGGGACGCGGTCGTGGTTTATTGCAAAGCACATTGCGAGAAAATCTATTGCCAACCAATTCGGCAAAAAAAAATAAGATTAACGAGGCTAACCCCGTTCCTAGCCAAGCACCGCTAGTTCAACCGGCACCAATTACATCGGCGGTAAAGCAAGCATCATCCGACCTACCGATAACATCAATGCAGCGGGGGATTTGATGGAACATGACGAAGTACTTGAACTCTTACCCGCCTACGTCGATCAAGAACTCGGGGTATCAGAGACGATACAGATCGAGCGTCACTTGAATAACTGTTTCGAATGTCAACAAGATTTTGCGCAACAAAGTCAACTTAGTGCCGAGTTAAAATCCGCTGCATTTCACTTTGAAGCACCCGCCGGTCTCGCGCAAAGAATCAGCGAAGCATTACCAAAAGAGCGATCAACCTTTGTTGCGCCCACCGCCAAACGTTGGCGACCTGGCGAGAGATTCGGCTGGCATTTGGACCGCTTCAACGTGGGCGCATTCCTAGCAACTCTGGCTGCTGCGCTCTGGAGTGTCAGCATGTTTCTCTCGCTTCCATCAGCACAAGATCAATTGACGGAAGAGATTGTAGCTAGCCACGTCCGCTCGTTACAAGTAGACCATCTGTCCGACGTCATTTCCACCGACCGTCACACGGTCAAACCGTGGTTCAACGGTAAGCTGAATTTTTCTCCCCCTGTATTCGATCTTGCCCCACAAGGGTATCCACTGACAGGCGGAAGACTCGACTATATCAATGGTCGCCCGGTAGCTGCATTGATTTACCATCACCAGCTACATCCCATCAATTTGTATATTTGGCCAACTAGCGATCACGACGCCGTACCACGCACCGAAACCCGGCAAGGCTATCATCTCGCGCACTGGACAATCAGTGGAATGACCTATTGGGCAGTATCCGATGTAGCGGTAGTAAATTTAACGACCTTTGGAACGCTGCTAACGTCACAGATTAAGCAAGCTGGATAGTCGCTACTCCGATTAAGCGGTTTTGTTCTGATTGTAGCTACTCCTAATTGTTTCCTCTATCGCTTAGTCCCATGGCACCTTGGGATATTCTGGCAATACCCATCCTTGAGGGATATGTGCACGGCCGGTTAAGTCCGCTCCAGGCGTGGGTGCCGGAGGGGGTGGGATTGGCACCACCTGTTTGGCGGCGTTGATCAGGTCTTCTTTGTTACCGTTCCATTGTGGTAGGTCGGCGGGCGGTAAAGGCAGCACTTTGTCCAGGTTGGGGAAGCGGAGGTCGCGATTGCGTCCGAGTGCATCGCTGAAGACTAGATAGCGATCAGCGCGTGAAGTATCGATGCCATCAGGCCCAAGCCCTGCGACTTGCTCAAATTCAACACGCAAATAAATTGCAGCACCTACACTACCGAATTTGACGCCTTCGTGAAGGTAATGGAGTGCACGCGATTTGTCTTTTATGAAAAGGTTATATTCCATTCCCAGCGCCTCCGCGGCGTCCCCATTACCCTGTGAAAACGCACATTCGAGCATCTTGAGGGCGATCGGCACATTGGCCCACCGACCACGTTCGGGCGCGTCGCTACCAGAATTCAAACTGCGCCCTATCGTGAACTGGGCATAACTGCTTCCCATCTCCGCGGCTTGCTGCCAGAAAGCCCACGCGTTGGTTGGGTCGGGCTTGACGATAAAGCCATCGGCGTAATAATTGCCCATCACCGCGTACGCCAGCGGTACGCCCATCTGCATCGCCTGTTCTGTCAGTGCCATCGCCACCTGCGGTTGTCGTGCCACCAAGAGTTTATCCGAATCGATCAACCCCCACACCCCGGTCTGATACAACGTTGCCAGATTGTTCATCGCCCTCCAGTGCTTGCGCTCCGCTGCTTTGGTGTACAGCGCCAGAATTTGCGGCCAGTCACGGTCCTCCTTCCAGAGCGTGGGCGTGTCCAGCGCCACCGCCTGTTGATACCAGATTTCTGCCTGCGCATCCACCGGCGGCGTCACCGTCAATTCATGCTTGCAGAGGAACTCTGTACGGTGTGGAAAAAAAAGCGGGGGAATCTGGTGACGGGGAAGTGTGTTATCCATGGAGCACGATGCTACGGACAGCACGAGAAGCGACAGCACCATTGCCGAAGATAGCGTTAATAGTAGTCGATGAATAAAACGTCGCAGGCGATATCGCAGCGTCATACTCATCACCCCATCTCAATCAATCGCCACTTCACCGCGTAGTTCGCTACATCCACCAGCCAATCCTGCTGCGGATCGGGAAAAGGTTGTCCCTTGACGGCCCAGGTTTGGCGCCAGCGCCAGTTAACCAGTGCTTTGAGGGGATGTTCGTCCGGCAAGAGCGGTTGCCAGATGCCGGTGTGGGGACACGTTTCTGCCCCGTCACACTCAGTGCGGACCGGATTGGCCCGCGCTTCGCGCCATTCACCGCTGCTGAGTTGTCCGATACGGGCGGGGACCGGCAACTGCTCGGGATCGCCTCTAAAATGCCACATGATACGGCCGGATTTTGGCCCTAGAAAATGGCGCAGATTGTCGAACCCTTCATTATCGGTATAGCGTTGCGGGGCCTGCTGGCGATCAAAAAGCAGATCCTCATAGCTGGTCCGCGCCAGTAACTGAGGCAGCCAATAGCCGCTAAAAGGCACTCTGACGCCCTCGTATTCCGATGACACATGATTATGCCCCTCTCTCAACAAAGCATAGGGCACCTTGGGATATTCTGGCAATACCCACCCTTGCGGGATATGTGCACGGCCGGTTAAGTCCGCTCCAGGCGTGGGTGCCGGAGGGGGTGGGATTGGCACCACCTGTTTGGCGGCGTTGATCAGGTCTTCTTTGTTACCGTTCCATTGCGGCAGGTCGGCGGGTGGTAAAGGTAACACTTTGTCCAGGTTGGGGAAGCGGAGATCGCGATTACGTTCGATGGCATCATTAAATATGTCATAGCGCTCAGCGCGTGAATTATCGATACCATAAGGAGAGAGGCCGGCGACTGATTGAAATTCGCTGCGCAAATAATTTGCGGCCCCCCAACTCCCGAATTTGACGCCTTCGTGCAGGTAATGGAGTGCGCGCGGTTTGTCTTTTATGAAAAGGTCATATTCGATCCCCAGCGCCTGCGCGGCGTCCCCATTGCCTTGTGAGAACGCACATTCGAGCATCTTGAGGGCCATCGGCACATTGGCCCACCGACCACGTTCGGGCGCGTCGCTACCAGAATTCAAACTGCGCCCAATCGTGAACTGAGCATAACTGCTCCCCATCTCGGCGGCCTGCTGCCAGAACGCCCACGCGTTGGTTGGGTCGGGCTTGACGATAAAGCCATCGGCGTAATAATTGCCCATCACCGCGTACGCCAGAGGTACGCCCATCTGCATCGCCTCTTCTGTCAGTGCCATCGCCACCTGCGGTTGTCGTGCCACCAAGAGTTTATCCGAATCGATCAACCCCCACACCCCGGTCTGATACAACGTAGCCAGATTGTTCATCGCCCTCCAGTGCTTGCGCTCCGCTGCTTTGGTGTACAGCGCCAGAATTTGCGGCCAGTCGCGGTCCTCCTTCCAGAGCGTGGGCGTGTCCAGCGCCACCGCCTGTTGATACCAGATTTCTGCCTGCGCATCCACTGGCGGCGTTACCGTCAATTCATGCTTGCAGAGGAACTCTGTACGGTGTGGAAAAAAAAGCGGGGGAATCTGGTGACGGGGAAGTGTGTTATCCATGGAGCATGCTGTCAGTGTAAGTGAAATAAAAAGAAAAACTGCTGATAACCAGCGGCCTAATCCGCATCGGGTCCGGTTGTACCGGGGTGAAATAACGTTGAGCAACTTAGACATCCCATTTTTACAAACCGGTTGCCCACCGCATTGGACGGTCATGCCAATGCCTCGTTATAGGTAGCGGCAGCAGGGGCTTGCGCCACGCGGACGCCAGTAACGCCCGTTCCCCCTCGCTGGTCGGAGTAGGTGACGATGAAATTCTGAAGCTTCCCGTTTTGTTTCTCAACAATTTCGGCATTTTTTTCCATTTTTTTTATCCAGTCGCGGTGGACTTCTTTGATGCTCTTTTGGCTGCCATCCAACTCCTCTCCCGCCAAATTTCCCCATACCCTCGTCCGTGCGCCCCATGCAAATTCCGCATTCACACAACTGATGTTGATTTCGCTATCCACCACCATGCTGCGCACATTCATGTTGGCGCTGCCGAGCGTTAAAAACACGTCATCGATAATCATCAGTTTGCTGTGGATGTAAATTTCACGACATCGGTTCGAATGCGAATCCTGTGTATACAGCTTGGCGATCAGGATTTTGATGCCCATCCCCTCCAACTCGGCCTCGGTTACCGGGATGCGCGCAGCCGAGTCGA
>NZ_JASJXA010000016.1:0-95922 GCF_035018905.1 Glaciimonas sp. Gout2
GCAAGGTCAAAGGCAACGTCAACTGTGGCTGCGCCTGCAAGGTCAAAGGCAACGTCAACTGTGGCTGCGCCTGCAACTACAATAGCCTTTATATTAGACGTAATTCAGTTTAAGTTTCTACGATACCGGAACCAATCAATACGGGGTTCGACGTCGACTTTCGGTCATCCTTAAACTTCGACCATCATCTACCAGCAATGTCTCACCACTGACGCCGTTGTTCGGGGCTGCAAAAAATGCTACTGCGTTGGCGACTTTGGTGCGTGCGTTGGTTTGATCCCATTTACTGCCGACGAAGTCCGGTGCGACTGTGTTGACTGTGATGTCGCGCTCGGTCAGTTCGAGTGATAGGGATCTGGTGTAGGCGACTAATGCGGCACTTGCAGCGATGGTGTGCGCGCCGCCCCATGCGCCTAAAAAGCCTTTTGACGATACATGGACGATACGGGCACCATTCACCAAATAGGGATAGGCGATTTGATTGGCGGCTACTACGTCGAAGAAAAAATAGTGCATCGCGGCCGCAAACTGATCATCCGTTATATCAACGAAACGCGTGTCGGCAAGCGTTAGCGGAACGTTGATCACCAGTAGATCAATCTGTTTAAGTGCTGCAAAAAGTGCGGCTAATTTGGGCTGATCGGTTCTTTCTATGTTGATCAAATTAATGCACTTACCGGATGAAGTCAGTGAACTGGTATCTTTGTCCACTGCGCTGACGTTGTAGCCGTCTTCTGCCAGCCGGAGGATAATCTCCTGACCGAACGCGGCGGCGACTCCGATTACGATGGCATTTTTGGTCGGTGTTGCTGGCAACATGCTATCTCTCTGTTTATGGTGAACAACTTGGTTTGAATACACCGTACTGAACAACCCCCTACCGAATCCTACTAAAGAGGTGGCATACCTAGCGATTTACCGCCGTCGACCATCAAGACCTGACCATTGATAAAACGCCCCTTTTCAGAAGCCAGAAATGCGACGGCTTGGGCGATTTCTGCGGGATTGGCTGGGCCGCCACTCGGCTCTCTGCTTTCTAGGGTGCGCCGTATTTCTGCGGTGTAGTCATCCATCATGCGGGTATCGACCATGCCTGGTGCAATGGCATTGACCGTTATATTTTCCCAGCGGAGTTCGATCGCCATAGCACGCGTCAGACCAACGACCGCTGCTTTACTGGCGACGTAATGCGATAAACCTGCGCCACCCAAATAGCCACGCGAGGCAATGTTGATGATTCTTCCGCCTGCCTTCATCCGCTTGGCACCTTCTTGCGCGACGATAAAACAGCCCTGAACGTTGATGCTGAAGATTGCCAAAAATGCTTGCATTTCGAGCGCGTGGTAGGGTTTCAGTTTGGCACTAATGGCGGCGTTGTTGACTACAACAGTTAACCCGTCAACGGTATCGAATAGGCGACTGACCGCCGCGCGATCGCGTACATCAAGAACATGCCCGGCCACGTCTAGTCCCATTTCCTGTAACTTTTTCGATGCCGCTTGTACTTCTTCATGGTCAATATCTGTGAGAATAGTTTTAAAGCCATCCTGCGCCAGTTGGGTCGCAATCGCCAAACCGATTCCGCGTGCCGCGCCGGTGACGAGCGCCGCTGGTTTTACGGCGTCGACAGGTATTTCCGTTCTGTAGATGGTTGGCATAGTCTGCGGTTGCCTAAAGTTGCTTCAGCTTTGGCAGCGATTGCGCCAAGCGTGCAGCGGCCAATTCACGTGCGACTTTATAGTTAGGCTTGCCAGCGGGACTACGCGGCATCTCGGTTACGTCAAACAACACTTTCGGTATTTTGTATCCCGCTAACTTTGTGGCCATTGCTTGGCGTACCTCGGTAAAGTCCGCTGTTTTGCCAAAGGTCATGCCAGGCTTAATGCATACCAGCGCCGCAACAATATTGCCCCATCGCTCATCCGGGATGCCGACTACCAACGCGTCGTCGATGCTAGGGTGTAACTTCAAAGCTTCTTCAACCTCTTCCACAAATACTTTTTCACCGCCGGTATTAATCACCAAATTCCCGCGCCCGATGACTTGCATAAATCCTTCTTCATCCAGTCGCGCCCAGTCGCCAGGAACCGCATAGCGCTTGCCGTCGATGATACGAAAAACCTCCGCAGTCTTTTTTGCATCGCCGAAATAGCCGAGCGGAAGTGGCTCTGAGCGGGCGATATATCCCTCGCCTACTTTTCCGGATGGAAGAAGGGCTCCGTGTTCGTCAATTAATACCGTCGTTGATGCAGGAACAAAACGGCCTGTCGGCACAGTCGCATTCACCGTTGTCACCGAATAGCCCAATCCGGACGCTTCCGAAGCGCCGAAGATATCCACCATAGAAACCAGAGGTAAATGATGCAATAGCCCTTGTTTGATCTCTTGACTCCAGATCAACCCAGCGGAGCTGATCACCCGAAGGCTGTCAAGATCAACTTTTTTGGGATTTGCGTCCAGCGCATCAAGCGCACGTAGCATTGGGCGAGCGAAAACATCGCCAACGATTAAAATTCTTGTTGCCTTATGACGGGCAACTGCTTGCCATAATTCATCAGTATCAAATCCACTTGCCGATAGCAAAATGACCGTCCCACCCGACAACAACTCTGCCAATGAACTACTCATGCCAGCGCCGTGCATCAAAGGACAGGCCGGTATGACGCGGCCCGGGCTGTCATTTGTTCGGACCAGTTCGATATGCTCGGCCAGATTACGTGGCCGATTTTTTATCAGAGGCGACTCAAGCTGGCATTCGCGATAATTACCTGAAGGCCAGATAACCCCTTTTGGCATGCCTGTTGTGCCGCCCGTGTACAGCAGAAATGCATCATCACTTGAGCGCTCAATCCCCAGCGGGGCAGGATCTCCCTGTTCGGCCAACTTCTCGAAATGTACGCCAGGCGTGACGTTGCTTTCGCCATCAATACAGATCCACAGCAAAACAGCAGGAAAACTGCTCCGCAGATCAGCGATCAAGTAGGCAAATTCTTTTTGATAAATCACCGCACGCACATTGCAATCAGTGAAGACATACGCTGTTTCATCCGTCCGATAGCGGTAATTAATATTGACATGTACCAGACGCGCCTTTAAGCACGCTGCCAAGCCTTCCAAATATGCTGGATGGTTACGGGAGATGAATGCAACCCGATCACCGGGTGTTAACCCTGCGTCGATCATTGCACGTGCCATGCGATTGCTACGCTCATCGAATTCTTGCCACGAGATCGCTGTATCGCCTTGAATAATGGCAGGCCGATCTTTGGGAACAACTGCGGCCACCGCATCCAACATATCGCCCATATTCCAATTCATAGGTTCCTTAATTAACAGATCTGATATCAGTTATTTCTGGGGCCGCTTACACGCAGATCCAATATTTAAAAAAAGTGTCGCAGCATCGATGTCACAAGATGATGCGGACGCATTAAGGTGATGACGCCGCTCGTAACCTCACCTATCAGAGTGATATTTTTAGCTTCTTACCCAGCTCGCCAATCAGGCCACTACGAAACATCAACACGCATACGACGAAAATAACCCCTTGGGCGACGGTCACCCACGCGCCAAACGGTGAAAGAAAATTCTCCATCGAGGCCACTATTGTTGCGCCAACAACTGGTCCAAAAATAGTGCCAAGTCCACCGACCAAGGTCATCAGAAGCGCCTCGCCCGAGGTGGCAAACCCGACATCAGCCAGCGTTGCAATGCCGAAGACAATCGCCTTGCTACCGCCAGCGATACCCGCGATGGTGGTTGCCAGCATGGTGGTAATGAGCTTGTAATGCGCGGTTTCATAGCCAAGCGAGATGGCACGTGGTTCGTTATCGCGAATCGATTTCAACACCTGTCCAAACGGAGAATGCACCACACGATGCATCAATAAAAAGCCAGCCAGAAAGATTGCTGCGATTACCCAGTACAACACCAGGTTATTATCCAGAGGAAACAGTCCAAATAGTGCGCCGCGTGGCACTTTCTGGATACCATCTTCGCCATTGGTAAAAGGTGCCTGCAAACAGAAGAAATACACCATTTGTCCGACTGCCAGCGTAATCATCGGAAAGAACATGCCGGGGCGACGAATCGCCACCCAGCCAAATAACGTGCCGACTCCTCCTGCGGTAAGACCGCCTAACAGAATTGCCACTTCGGGCGACACACCCCAATTTTTGGCGACCCATGCCGTAATGTAGGCGCCAAGCCCGAAGTAAGCTGCGTGCCCAAATGAAATCAAACCGCCATAACCTCCCAGCAGATTAAATGAGCAGGCAAAGAGCGCGAGGCATAAAATCTTCATCAAAAAGATTGGATATCCTACCGTCGGCGCTAACAGAATGACGGCTAGCATCAACACAAAGGCGATGCTCTGCGCAGGAGAAAAAGAGAGCAAGCGGAATTGTCGAGGCGCTTGCGCTGTTGCCGCAATCGATGGCGATGTGACGGAATCCATATTAGGTCTGCTTTCCGAAAAGGCCGGCTGGCCGGGTCAATAAAATGATAATCATGGCGACAAAAATAACAATCACGGACGCTTCCGGATAGAATACTTTCATCACGCCCTCCAGAATACCGAGGCCGATACTAGCGACGATCGAACCGAGAATCGATCCCATACCACCGATCACGACGATGGCGAATACCGTAATCATGAAGTTCTCGCCCATGTTTGGATTAACCGAATAGATGGGGGCCGCCAGCACACCGGCAAATGCAGCCAGCGCCGCGCCGCCCATATAAGTCAGGGTAATCATACGTGGCACATTGAGACCAAAAGATCGTACCAGCGATGCATTTTCGGTGGCGGCACGCAAGCGCGATCCCAGCGCTGTTTTTTCAATTAGATACCAAGTAGCAAAACAGGTAACCAGCGCAGCGATCACGACCCAAATCCGATAGAGCGGGATGAACATGAAGCCGACATCCATCGCTCCCTGCAAGGTGGTCGGCAAACTGTAAGGCAAACCGGTATCACCAAACGCATTGCGAAACAGGCCCTGAATGATCAACGATAGTCCGTAAGTCAAAATCAAGCCGTACATCGGATCAATCCCGTACAGGCGTCTGATAACCGACTTTTCGAGAAAATAAGCGAATATGGCAACCGTACCCGGTGCCAGTATCAACGCCCACCAATAGCCGAGGCCGAGCTTTTCCAGCAAAAACCACGCAACAAAAGCGCCCATCATATACAGCGCGCCATGAGCAAAATTGATGATGTGCAGCATGCCGAATATAACGGCCAGACCGAGTGATAACAACGCGTAGAAAGCGCCATTGATCAGGCCAAGCAGCAGCTGACCGAGCAACAACTGGCCCGGCATTCCAAACAGTGTGAACATGAATTCAGATCCTTTAGTTTGTCAGACGCCCAGATACCGGTGCAATTTATCCATATTTGAGGCCAGTGCAGCATTGGGAATCAAATCGATAATTTTTCCATGCTCCATGACGTAATGACGGTCTGCGACGGTCGATGCAAAATGAAAATTTTGTTCAACCAGCAAAACAGTAAAACCAAGATTTTTAATTTTTTGGATCATATGCCCAATCTGCTGAACAATGACGGGCGCCAAACCTTCGGTCGGTTCATCCAGTAGCAGTAACCGTGCTCCGGTACGCAGAATACGCGCGATAGCCAGCATCTGCTGTTCACCTCCTGAGAGCATGGTGCCTTGACTGGCGCCGCGTTCCTTTAGGTTTGGAAACAGCGTATATAAGGCTTCCACGCTCATGCCACCCGGCGAAATGACTGGTGGCAAGAGCAAATTTTCGGTCACCGTTAGCGAAGCGAAGATACCACGCTCCTCAGGACAGAGTGCGATACCGGTGCGGGCGACCTGTTCTGGTAAGTAAGCAATCGTTTCCACGTCACGCATCCTGATACTGCCGGTGCGGTGCGCCATCAGGCCCATGATAGATTTCATTGTGGTGGTTTTACCCGCGCCATTGCGCCCCAATAACGTCACGACTTCACCCTCCTTCACGTCAAGATTGACGCCGTGAAGAATATGGCTTTCCCCGTACCATGCCTGGAGGTTTTCTATCTTTAGTAAAGTATTCTCACCCATGGGCTGTTCCCAGATAAGCGGCAATGACGTCGGGATGTTTGGACACACTGGCATAATCGCCTTCGGTCAGAATGCTGCCTCTGGTCAATACCGTCACCGCATCGCATAATCCTTCCACTACAGAAAGGTTATGTTCCACGATCAGTAACGTGCGACCTTTTCGGATGCGCCGAATCAGCGCAACAACACGATCCACATCTTCATGCGTCATACCGGCGGTCGGCTCATCAAGCAGCATGACTTTGGGATCAAGCGCCAGTGTGGTGGCGATTTCAAGGGCGCGCTTGTGTCCATACGGGAGTAAACCTGCCGCCGTGTCTTCATAGTCAGCAAGTCCTACATCCTCTAACAGGCCGCGTGCCTGCGCATTCATTTCACACAGTATTTTTTCACCACGCCAAAAATCGTAGCTTCCCCCGCGTTTACGCTGCAATGCCAGACGTACATTCTCCAGCACGGACATGCTGGAAAATGTCGCCGATATCTGAAAACTACGCACCATACCAAGGCGCGCGACAGCCGCTGGCTTCATGTTGGTAATATCCTGCCCCGCCAGATGAATACTGCCATCGGTCGGCTGCAGAAACTTACTCAGCAAATTAAAACATGTTGTTTTGCCCGCGCCATTGGGGCCAATCAAGGCGTGGATCGTTCCTTCGCGGACTTTAATATCCACGCCATTGACTGCGAAAAAGCCGCCAAAAACGCGGCTCAATCCAGATGTTTCCAGGATAACGTCGGACATCTCAGCCAACAAATCCGAATATGGCGTCTACCACCGCTGCCGGTTCATCCAGTTCGGCCAGATGCCCTGCATTTGGGATGAGCTTGATGGAAGCTGGCCCCGTGATACCTTCGGCAAATGTAGTTGCATAACTGGTCGGTATGACCTTGTCTTTTGCGCCCCATAGCAATAAGGTCGGTGCGCTAATGCGGTGCAGTCGTTTACTCAGACGCGTATCACCGAAGGGCCACAAGAAGCGTGCTGCAGACTCGTTGCCACGATTAACGACAATCGACCAGAGAACAGGTTCTGCATCTTTAGGCGTCGCAACCTGAGCGAGGAACCGTTCCGGATTTTCGCAAAACAGGGCTGGCGCATTTTTCGATGTCACCGCAAACATATCGGTACTTGGGGCATCGTCATCCCATAGCCCAAACGGCGCTATCAGGATAAGTTTGCCGATCAACTCTGGCCACAGCGCTGCCGCATCGGCTGCCAAAGCACCTGCCGTAGTCGATCCCATCAGCGTGTCGCCCGGCTGAAATCCAGCAGCCTGCAACAGGTCACGCGTGGCTAGGCACCAGTCAAGATGGCTGTCCAGAATGTCGTGCCCTTCGCTGCCAGGGAAGCCGGGTAAACCGCAGGTAACCAGTGTGACTCCCGCTGCCATGGCTTCATGAAACGCGGTCTGCCTCATCAGCATAGGACTGGAAGCTAACCAATACACTCTTGGGCCACTACCTTGCTCCCAGATGCGGCAGGAACGACCATTAACGTCTACGGTTCTGACGGTCAGCGCGCTCATACTTCCTCCTGCTTGCGTGGCAAAGCCCGTAGCGATTTATCGGCTGGTTCCGGCCACCAATGGTGATCCCATTCATCTTCAAACAAATCCTTCAGTTGCGGAATCACTTTTTCGGCAAACAGTTTGGTGTTGTACATGGTGGTTTCCCGACTCATGTTGCCAAACTGGAGCAGCGTCAATAAATTGCCGACGTTGAACTTGATCGCTACTTCACGTAGTTGCGCTGCCACTTCATCAGGGGAACCGATGATGACGTAGCCACTTTTTAATATCCCTGCAAAATCTTCGGACAACGAGCCCAATATTTCACTGCGATCTGCAGCAGCTTGTACCTGAGATGTCATCTTCATGCGCTGCGTGGCTTCGGTAACGTAACCTGGCGGCGATACCCAGCGCGGGTCCACATGCAAGCAGTTGGTATAGAAGAATTCGGCTGGTTCACGGTAAAGCTTTACCGCTTCTTCCATGTTCTCAGCGACACCGATAAATTGCAGGAATCCAACGCGGAACGGATTCCGGTCGACTTTCTGTCGGGCCATTTCAGCCCAATAGCCGTTCATCGTGGCTTCTGCGGCAACGTGGCCATAATAAGAAACGTATGAATAGACATAATCTTTTTCACCGCACCACTGCCATGTTTCTACCGAGCCGCCACCGGGAACCCATACCGGAGGATGCGGCCGCTGGATCGGACGGGGCCAGCAATTAACATAGCGCTGTTGATTGAAGCGTCCGTTGAAGCTGAACGGCTCGTCCCTTGTCCATGCCTGAATGACCAGGTCGTGTGCTTCGTAATACCGTTGGCGCAACGTGCTTGGGTTGGTGCCATAGACGTAGGTGGTATCCATCGGCGTTCCGACCGGAAACCCTGCAATCAGACGACCGCCCGAAATGGCGTCAATCATCGCAAATTCTTCAGCCACACGCGTTGGTGGATTGTAAAGCGCCAGCGATGCACCCATCACGCAGATAGCGGCATCAGTATGCTGGGTACGACGTGCCAGCGCGCTGGCGATCAAATTGGGTGAAGGCATCATGCCGTAAGCGTTGCCGTGATGCTCATTGACGCAGATGGCATCGAATCCGCACTCAGCAGCGAACTCAAGCTCGTCCATGTATTCGTTGTAGTTATCATGCATCTTCATCGGATCACCCAACTTCGGATCGACATCGACCCAAATGCTCTTATGATCTTCTTTAAAGTTCTCGGGTAAATCTTTGTAAGGCATCAAATGAAACCAGAGGAATCGCATGTTTATCTCCTGAGAAAAACTTATTTTAAATATTCCGGACTGTTGGAAGCAATCAACTTTTGATAGCCTGAGCGATCATTACAAGTGTGATAAATCGGGTGATGGATTGGGTATGTGTGGCTGGAAAGGCGGCGCTCTTTATAGATATTTACCGCTCCCTATCCCTTTTTAATCGCACTAATCCAGTAATAAGCTGCCACGCGTGGCTGCCGATTCCTCAGCCGTAATGCGCGCAGAAAGTGGCTCCAACTCTAAAAAAAGGCGACCTGGTGACGAGGAATCGGTGCGGGGCATCAGTGCTGTTCCGGCTCTGGCCGCTATGGCGGCATGCACATCGCTGATTTGGTCTGCTTCCATTTCATACAGAGACAAATAACGGAATCCCAACTTCGCGGAAATTTGATCGGAAAGTCGGAAGCGTTGCGCCGCTTTGATCCCCGGAACGGCTAATACATCGCCAATATGTTGATTGTTGCACCAGGCGTTGTAGTCATCATCGCGACCCTCAGCGGCGTTTGTGAGCGATATGGAAATAAACTTGGTCATGTGTTGGTGCTTCCGTATGAATAGCTCCCACTGAGCTGACACGCCCAATTTACTATCAACTTATTGAAAGCCTTCGACGCTTCTTGTTTGCTTCTTGTTTATTACGTATGAAATAAAGCATCCATGAAAATGATGCGCCTCATGTCAGTGCATCAAGCATGAGTAGAAATGGAATATTGTGGAGGATTGTAGAGCGATGCGATTTTATCAATTATCAGATGCAGGATATTAGCGTCGAAATACAGCCGCCGATTGATTCTGAGCCTGTTGTTCGGTGATGATGGTGTCGACCGTTCACCCTTGAACAGCCACGCGAAAACATTACGAGATTTTTATCTTAAGCAGGGGAATAGACATGAATGCAATAAATAGCAACCTCAGCCGCGAGCCTTTGCCGAACCGGCCTTTCATCGTGGGTCTGGGCGGAACGACACGCGCCAACTCCTCCACAGAAAAAGCGCTACGCATCGCGTTAGCCGCGGCCGAGGGATATGGGGCCGAGACGGTCATGCTGGGGGCGGAAGATCTGATTCTGCCGATGTATGCGCCAGATTTAGTGGAGCGGACGCCAAATGCGCAACGGCTGGTGGCCTTGCTGCGCCGCGCCGACGGGATCATTATTGCTTCACCGGGCTACCACGGCAGTATGTCCGGCCTGGTGAAGAATGCGCTTGATTACACGGAAGATATGCGAAGCGACCCAAAACCTTATTTTGAGGGACGCGCAGTGGGCTGTATTGTCACTGCCGCTGGATGGCAAGCGACCACCACATCGTTAATGGCGCTGCGCTCGGTCGTGCATGCATTGCGCGGATGGCCGACGCCACTCGGTGTGACGATCAATTCAGCTATGCCCGTATTCGGTCCTTCCGGTGAGTGTTTGCTTGAAAACGTTGCCCAGCAACTCGATATGGTGGGTCGTCAAGTGATCGATTTTTCTTTGCGATCAATGGCAATCACTGCTTAATTATCAACACTCCAAGACAGACCAAATCAATACGCTATGACGGTAGCCGTAGCGCATTGAACGGTCAATGGAGCGTTCAATACTATTAATGACGCAGCCATAAACGATGGTTCAATTCAGGCGTGCAGACTTGCCTATGATCGGCCATTCGCGGCTATTCACCAGGGAACTACTTTCCCGAGATAGTCGAGGTAATGTAGTCCTGAACGCCCTTCGTATGTCTCAATCGTGTTCAGCAGGTTCGGAATGCTTTCTTCTATGCTCAGGCGCGCTTCCGGACCGCCCATGTCCGTCCTTACCCAGCCAGGCGCCATCAGCAGCAAGGTTCTTGTGTCGTTTCGGTGGCGCGCAGCAAAACTACGCATGAACATATTGAGTGCCGCCTTGCTGCCCCGGTAGACCTCATAATTTCCGTTCGTGTTGTTGGTCAGACTGCCTTGCCCGGAAGACATGATTCCTATCGTTCCGGTTGGCGGCACGAGCGTCTGAAACGTCTCGATTACTCTCATCGGGCACAAGGAGTTCGTCACCATCACGCGAATAAATTCCTCAATCGAAACATCCGCAATCGTTTCGCTATCGTCGTTTTTGACGCCAGCACAAACGAATAGCATATCAATACGTCGCACTTCAAGACGAACCCGTAACGCCGCGACCTGCGCGGGAATGGTGATATCGACTGATTCAACTTCGAGTGCCCCGTGGTGGGCGAGGGCGAGTTGACGCAGTTTGTTTGTTGAACCCTCTCGTCCTGTGGCGATAACTTGCCAGCCCCGCTTGAGGTATTCCTCCACCATGGCGAAGCCGAGGCCGCGCGATGCGCCGATGAGAAGGACGGTTTTCTGCTGATATACGTGGTGCATGGATGGCTCCTGGTTGATGAAATTCGAATGGAAAGCTGAGTCGCTTATTGCACTATAGCGACGCGGAAGATAAGGCGGAAGACGCAGCGTTTGCACTTATAAACTGCACCAAACGCCCTATCTGATCGGTTCGTGCTACGATCACACATGTCCGAACCCGACTTGAACCTACTCATTGCGCTCGATGTATTGCTTGCCGAAGGTAGCGTGGCTGGCGCTGCGCGTCGACTGGAGTTGAGCGCCTCGGCAATGAGTCGAACCTTGACCCGCTTACGCGAGACAATCGGCGACCCTTTATTGGTTCGTGCGGGACGCCGTATGGTGTTGACGCCTCACGCAGAGGCGCTCCGTCAACGCACGCAGGATGCGGTGCATGAGGCGCGTTCGGTACTGCACCCTTTAATAACGGAGTCGAATTTCGCGACATTACAGCGAACCTTTACGATCCGAGCCAACGACGGCTTTGTAGAAGCCTTTGGCGCGCCACTGATCACCGCAGTTACTGCCGCGGCACCGCTGGTGCGTTTGCGCTTTGCTCCCAAACCTGAGAAGACGGCAGCACATTTGCGAGATGGTTCGGCAGATCTTGAGATAGGCGTCTTGAGTGAAATGGGGCCGGAAGTGCGTGTGCAGGCGCTCTTTCGCGATAGCTTTGTTGGCGTTGTCAGGCGAGGCCATCCGCTTGAATCGGATCGCAAGGTAAGCGCAAAACGGTACACGGACTTCGGCCACGTTGTTGCTTCGCGCCACGGGCGCACCAATGGAAACGGACCTGTTGATGAAGCGTTGGCTGCTTTGGGATTGAAGCGAATGATCGTCGCCGTTGTACCCAGCTTTCCTGCTGCACTGGCGGTGGCGCGAGCCTCTGACTTAATAGCTCTCGTCCCGGAATCTTTTATGCGCAGTCAGTCTGTGCATCAAGAATTGTCGCTATCGAGCGCCCCCTTCATTTTCGCGCTTCCCGTACGGACTGAAAAAATTACTGTGTCGCAGATGTGGCATCCTCGGTTAGAAGTCGATCTTGCTCATCGTTGGCTACGCCAATTGGTGCTGACGGTATGTCGGCAGCTTGCATGATTTTAACCAGCCAGTTACAGGCATTTCCATAAAGGAAAAAAGATCGCCCACTCGGTCTTTAAAACATTTATCTGAAAAGAGCACGACGCCGGGGAAGCGTTCATTTCGGACGCACAGACATTGCTAGCCTGGGTTCACGCGCGATGCAATCCACCAGAAAATCCATCACCACTTCCACCAGCGGACTGCGCCGGACATCGGGATAAACAATGATCCAGATATCGCGTGCGGGGGCCGTCTCCGGGGTGGGCAGCGGCACCAGTTCCGGGTCGTCCTCGCCGACCATGGTGGGCAACACCACCGCCCCGACATGATCCCTGGCCGCCATTTGCTGCGACATCAAGTCGCTCGCGAAGAAGGCGATCGGACGCCCTGCCCTGACCTGATGTAGCCATATTTGCTGTGGCAGATGATCGAGTGACTCGTCGTAGGAAATGAACGTCCATTGCTCGGCCGGCCGCCGACTGAATTCGCGCGTGCCGTAAAGCCCAAAATGCACCTCGCCGACCTTTTTACGGACTAAATCACCATCCTCCGGGCGCACCGTGCGAATCGCGATATCGGCTTCTCCGCTGCCCAAGGCGGCCAAGGTAGTGGATGGTTGCAAGATCAGGCGGAGCTGGGGATGGCTGGCTCTCAGTGCCGCGATACGCGGAACAATGCAGGCGCGCGAAAGCGACGGCGGCGCGCTCACTCGCACCGAACCGGCCAACCCTATCAAGGCCGGGCGGGCGCGCTGTTCAATCAATCCGGCTACCTGCGTCATATTCTGCGCCAAGGTGGCGATGGCCCGCCCGTCCTGCGTAAGAGGACGACTGCGCGGCAGTTTGTCGACAAGCCGCAAGCCCAATGCCTTTTCCAGCGACTCCAGGCGTCGACCCACCGTCGCATGCTCAATGCCGAGCTCCCTTGCAGCAGCGGAAAGCGACTCCGTGCGCGCTAAAACCGTAAAAACATAAAGATCTTGCCAGTCGAACATCGGTAAATATATTCACAGAATAGGTTAGCAAATCGGGAATTTTCAAACAAACACGACTGTTTTATCATGCCTACAAGAAGAGTGAAACAGAAAAATTTTAGCGAGCACTCGCCGCCATTGCCAATCAGACAATTTAGCAGGTAGAACAACGTTCTTTTTGCTTCGCTGGCAACCCGATACCACATCATCTGAAGAGGAAACCATCCAATGAGAGCCATCACCATCGAACAATACGGTGGGCCTGAAGTATTGCAAAAACGTAATGATGTACCGATCCCCGACGTGCAAGCAGGCCATGTGCTGATCAAGGTGGCATGCGCCGGTATCAATTTTATGGATGTGCATACGCGCCAGGGGAAATACGTTAACTCGCAGACCTATAAGGTGCGGTTGCCTTGCACGCTAGGCATGGAGGGTAGCGGTCAAGTGGTGGCTTTTGGCGACGATATTAAGGATTTTTCTATCGGCGATCGCGTCGCCTGGTGCATCGCCTGGGGCAGCTACGCTGAATACATCTCGGTACCAGCGGCTCTGGTCGTCAAACTTCCCGACAATATCAGTTATGAACTGGCCGCAGCGTCGATCTTCCAAGGCTCCACGGCACATTACCTTATTGAAGACGTGGCGCGACTCAAACCCGGTAGCACGTGCTTGATCCATGCCGCGGCGGGCAGCATCGGTCAGTTGCTGGTGCAAATGGCAAAACTGCGGGGCGCAACGGTATTAGTCACCGCTGGCACGGCTGAAAAACGCGTAACAGCAATCAGGCGCGGTGCCGACCACGCCTTTGACTATTCGCAAGGCGGCGTCGCTGAACAAGTTCGCGAAGCTACCGGCGGCAACGGTGTAGACGTGGTGTTTGACTCGGTCGGCAAGGCAACCTTGCGCGATAGCTTCCGCGCCTGCAAAAAACACGGCTTGATCGTTAACTATGGCAATGTATCCGGCTCCCTCACCGACCTGGACCCCATCGAACTGGGTGAGGCCGGCTCACTTTTCCTGACCCGTCCGCGTCTCGCGGATCACATGGTAAATCGGCAAATGGTGCAGCGCCGAGCAGATGCTGTTTTCACTGCACTCATTAATGGTTCCCTGAAGATAGACATCGAAGGTGAGTACTCACTCGATAACGTAGAACAGGCACACGCTCGTATCGAAAGACGAGAGCAAGTCGGCAAGCCCATTCTGCACATCTAAACCCCATCCGCATTGGCACGACGCAGTGATTCGTCATCAGCCCGTTGGGTCGAATTAAAAGAGCCGGATACCGGCCTTAATAACAAATACACTTTTGGAGATAGATATGAAATCAACCCAAGGCAGGGGCAGAATGGTGTTCCGTGTGGTCAGCGGTAATTTTCTGGAAATGTTCGACTTCATGATTTACGGCTTCTATGCCTCGTCAATCGCTCATACATTTTTCCCGAGTAGTAATGCATTCGCATCCTTGATGTTGTCACTTGCCACCTTTGGCGCAGGTTTTTTGATGCGACCGATTGGCGCCATTGTTCTTGGCGCTTACATTGACCAACATGGGCGACGAAAAGGATTGATCATCACGCTGGGCCTCATGGCGGTAGGGACCGTCCTCATTGCCTTCGTGCCGGGTTACGCTCAAATTGGCGTTGCTGCGCCGATCATGGTTTTAGTAGGGCGCCTGTTGCAGGGCTTCTCCGCCGGTGCTGAACTTGGCGGGGTGTCGGTCTATCTTTCCGAAATTGCCCCGGCAAATCGCAAAGGTTTCTTTGTAAGCTGGCAATCCGCAAGTCAGCAAGTCGCCGTCATCGTGGCAGGAGCAATGGGCATTGGGCTGTCGACGCTGCTTGACAATGAGGCGTTGCACCAATGGGGATGGCGCTTGCCCTTCCTGTTCGGCTGCCTGATCGTGCCGGCGATTTTTTTCATTCGCCGCTCTCTCACGGAAACACCTGAATTTGCAGCGCGTACGCACCACCCCGATATCAAAGAAGTATTGCATTCCATATGGGGAAATATGCGGGTCGTGGTCGCGGGTGCTGGCCTGGTCGTCATGACCACAGTATCTTTTTATCTTATCACCGCCTACACGCCGACGTTCGCCAAGACCGAGCTGCATCTATCCAATTTCGACAGCTTCCTTGTGACGATGCTGGTCGGTATTTCAAACTTCATCTGGCTTCCAGTTATGGGGGCGCTCTCTGATCGTATCGGGCGCAAGCCTTTGCTTATTTTCTCGACGGTACTGGCCATTGCGACGGCCTATCCATCCCTGGCGTGGCTGGCATCTCATCCGAGTTTTGAGCGGTTACTGGAGGTCGAGCTATGGTTATCGTTCTTGTACGGCACATACAATGGCGCCATGGTCGTGGCGTTGACGGAGGTGATGCCAGTCGCCGTTCGTACTACCGGGTTTTCACTCGCCTATAGTTTGGCGACGGCCACATTTGGCGGCTTTACGCCAGTAGTCTGCACTTACTTGATCCACGCTCTCGATAACCGCGCAGCCCCCGGCATCTGGTTGAGCGTTGCAGCCCTTGTGGGATTGGTAGCGACATTTGCCTTGTACCGAAACCACCCAATGTCAGCCCAAACAGAAAGTGGACCGCGCGTTCCCCAGGCTCACTAAAGCTGCACTCGGGAAGTAATGACCGTTATCGGCGGAGGCTGTTTAAAGACGTAGAAATCGTTAAGCAAATTGCCGCGCACACCCATGCGCGGCAATTCCCTGTCACCCGTTTGGCAATTCAAAAAGCAGTGTGATATCGGCGTAGACTGCCGACCAAGTAACGGAACGCCAATCAGCTGCAGGAGAAGTTCTTCGCGCAAATTTTTCCCATATCACAAACGAACACCCGGCCTGGTTGCCTCCGGTTTTGACCGCTCTCCAATTTTGCAATCAATCAAGCAGCAAGTAATTTTGCAAGCTGTACTAGGTCAGGCGCCATCACGTCGAAATAGCTTTCTTCTGTTGTATCTACCTTGCCATTGGGACCGAACTCCAACGGACGGGGGATAAATGCAACGTGAAAACCGGCTTTCTTCGCTGCCGCAAGATCGTACTTATGACAAGCGACCATGAGTATCTCCTCTGGCCGTAAGCCCAACGAGTTCTGGGCAAGCGCATAGACCTTCGGGTCAGGTTTCGACGACTTTACTAATTCTGCGGTAAGCACGCAATCAAATGGCAAATCATAGCGCTTCACTATATTGACGACGGAAGCCATCGAACCGTTAGACAAGGTCGACAGCTTATATTTCTTACGCAATCGTTCGAGGCCCGGACGGGTATCGGCCCATGGTCTTAGTCTGGACCAAACCGAGCTCAAATCGTCGCGGTCGTTGGTTGACAGCAAGCGGCCCCAATCATAGCCCGCAAGCACATTATCAAGCGCATTACGATAGATGAGATCCGTCGAACGCCAGCTAATTGATCCAGCAATGACTTGATCAAGCTGCTTGCGATAGTCGCTGCGCCACTGGTCTGAGATTGTCGTCCAGTCCGCCATGATGCCGCGCGAGTCTGTGAATCGCTTTCCTTCCTCTGCAATCGTGGAATAGAAGTCGAGTAAGGAACCTTGCATATCGAAAGTCAAGGCTTTGATTTTCGAAGAATCAAGCTTCGAATAAGCTACGAAGTCAGTGCGCACGGTAGCCACTGGACCAGGCGTATGATTGGCAGCCTGTGACAGCGATATCCCTGTCATTTGCAAGATCGCTGCGGCACTCGCACCAGTCAAGAATCTTCGGCGCTCTGCGAGTACCAAACCAGTATTTGGAAAGTGGTTGAAATCCAAGATATTTCCCTATCAATTTAAATTTTTGTCAGCCTCGTTGATCGGTCGATCTTTATGCAAAGTGGCTACGACGATCCTGAGCTAGTAACGCGCACGATCCGACGAAGCCGCTCAGGCTTCAGATCGGATTGACCACCATCATACCGGCCGCAGCTTCAATCGGGCTTTTCCATTTAATGCCCGTGACGCGGATTGCCAATTGCAGCGGTTCGCCTTGCCTGCCGGCTTAACAGCAAAGTCACGACTGCCGACACCAACAACGTTGCAGCAACCACGTAAAGGCCAGCAGCATATCCGCCGGTCACACTCTTCAACCAGCCGATCGCAAACGGGCCGACAAAACCGCCAAGATTGCCGACGGAATTGATCATTGCTATGCCAGCGGCTGCGCCTGCTCCCGACAGGAAAGAGCTTGGCATGGCCCACAACGGTGCTTTAGCCGAGCTGATACCGACATTCACTGCGACAAGTGCCAAAACCACCCACAATGCTGTGCTCGCCAGGCCGGCAAAGACAAGGCCTATGCATGCCAGTATGCAAGGAATCACGACGTGCCAGGTGCGCTCTGCGGTACGATCGGAATGCTTAGCCCACAGGATCATGGCGACCACGGCGACAACACTCGGCACACCGGTCAGTAAGCCGGTTTCCAAGGGAGTGAAGCCAAACTCACGAATAATCAGCGGCGCCCACAAGCCCAGCGTATAAAGGCCAGCGGAGGTGCCGAAATAGATGAGAGCGAGAGCCAGGACACGCGGATCTTTCAGTGCGCTAAAAGCGCCTGTGGTGTGCCCGGCATTAGTTTGCTTTGCATCGGCCTCAGCCTTCAGCTTGGCTATCAACCATTCACGTTCATCGGTCGCCAGCCATTCTGCTTTGGCAGGGATATCGGTCAGGTATTTCAATACGAAGAAGCCAAGAATCACAGCTGGGATTGCTTCAACGATATACAGAAACTGCCAATCTGCCAGGCCGAAAATAGTTGGCAATTGCATGATGGCGCCCGACAAGGGAGAACCGATCGCTACAGAAATCGGTGCAGCGGCCATGAACCAGGCTGCCGCGACTGCGCGTTGCTTCACCGGGAACCACAGGCTAAGATAAAGAATGATCCCGGGGAAGAAGCCAGCTTCTGCAACACCCAGCAAGAAACGTAATGCATAGAAGCTGTTCGGTCCGACAGCAAAGGCCGATAGCGCAGAGACGATACCCCATGTAACCATCACTCGTGCGATCCAGATACGCGCGCCGACACGATGAAGTATCAGATTGGACGGGACTTCAAATAAGAAGTAGCCGATGAAAAACAGGCCGCCACCCAAGCCAAATGCCGTGGGCGAGAGGCCGATGGCCTTATTCATCGTCATGGCAGCAAAGCCGACGTTGACACGGTCGAGGAAGCTGACAAAATAAAGCGCCATGACAAACGGAATAATGCGCCACATGAGCTTGCGGGAAACGCGTGATTCGAGATCAGATTTCATTGTCTCCTCCTTAGAGGTTATAGCATTACATTGTAAAAAAATAAACAGTGCCGCCGAGGATACTACCGCTTATACCGGTTCTTTTTGGACCTCGGAACAAGTAGAATGCGAGGAATTTTCTTTTGCCGTTTTAATTCGGCCAATCAAAATCCGGCAAAACTTGACGTCTTGCGACGCAACCTGAGTTGATTTGTGTACTGCGCAGAATAGTGGCAGTGCCAGGCGCACCCAAACGTATACCAGCCGCAATCACCGCTGTCTGCCCAAAAATTCTACATCTTCCTCTCGGCCCATTCTGGCTGCGGCGACGCTACGTTGGCGCTGTCGCTTGGGATGATGGCATTCCGATCCAAACGGAAAGCGAAGGCTTGCTCAAGCTTCAGCGGACCGTTCGCAAACGCCCCGAGGTAAAGCTTGAAGCCTTTCAGTGGCCCGCTCCAGTTATCCTCGGTGGCTTTGTCCATTGCCACAGACGGCACACCGGCGCCAATAACAATCAAACGTTCACACGGAGGAGACGGCAAGAATTCTGGAACGCGCGCAGTTAGCTGCGCGATCACACTGGCTGCGCCAAACGCGTCTTTCCATAAGCGATTGATGCCCCTCACTGATCCGGCGTCGAGACTGCCGGAAAGCGCGTCGGAAGTGCTCATCTTGTGAGCCAAGTCGCAAGCCAGCCGCAAGTAGTCAAAGCAATACACATGATGTCTCCAGCTTTATTTTTTTAAGGGGTAGCGAAACCTCGGCTCAGTGCAAACCAGATTGCTCCCCATATTTTTATATTTTCCGATGCTGACTTGCAGGGGAATTGATGGCTACGCAGCGGCTTTTTCTAGCGTAAGCGCGCCCTTTTCAATGAACGCACAAACAGCGGCAGTCACTTGTGCCGTTGTGGCATTGCCACCCAGATCGCGGGTATGCAATGTAGTGTCCGCGGTCACCGCTTCGACGGCCTGCATGACACGTTTTGCGGCGTCGTATTCACCCAGATGTTCGAGCATCATCACAAGCGACCAGAAAGTACCGACCGGGTTGGCCAAGCCCTGTCCCATGATGTCGAATGCCGAACCATGGATCGGTTCAAACATCGATGGATAGCGGCGCTCCGGATCGATATTGCCGGTTGGCGCAATACCCAGGCTGCCCGCCAGTGCCGCTGCCAGATCGCTCAGAATGTCTGCGTGAAGATTGGTAGCGACGATCGTGTCGAGCGTTGCGGGACGATTGACCATACGCGCCGTTGCAGCGTCGACCAGTTCTTTGTCCCAGCTCACATCAGGGAACTCTTTTGCAATTTGAACAGCGATTTCATCCCACATCACCATAGCGTGACGTTGCGCATTACTCTTGGTGACGACGGTCAGCAATTTGCGCGGGCGGGCTTGGGCCAGACGAAATGCGAAGCGCATGATGCGTTCCACACCGGCACGCGTCATTATCGAAACGTCGGTAGCTGCTTCGATCGGATGGCCTTGATGGACACGACCACCGACGCCGGAGTATTCGCCTTCGGAGTTTTCGCGGACGATTACCCAGTTCAGATCGTCTTGCTTGCAACGCTTCAGCGGTGCATCAATGCCTGGCAGGATTCGGGTCGGGCGCACGTTGGCGTATTGATCGAAACCCTGGCAAATTTTCAGGCGCAAACCCCATAAAGTGATGTGATCGGGAATATCCGGATCGCCTGCTGAACCAAACAGGATTGCGTCCTTGTCACGCAGCGCATCCAGGCCGTCGGCCGGCATCATCGCACCGGTCTTGCGATAGTAGTCACCACCCCAATCGAAATCTTGAAATTCGAATGCAAAAGTGTTGTTTGTTTTGGCCAGCGCTTCCAGAACCTGCTGACCCGCGGGGACGACTTCTTTGCCAATACCGTCACCTGGAATAGTTGCGATGCGATAAGTTTTCATGTCTCCTGCCTTTAAAAATGATGAATATGCCCGTACTTTACCTACGTTTTTTGGCAAAAACCGGTGCTAAACTTAAAGCATTCTTAACTATTATTTACAAATGAGACGCCATGAATGATACTGTTTTGCCATCAGATTTGGGATTTTTTTCAACCCTGGCAGCTTCTGGAAGCCTCAGCGCTACCGCCCGCGAGCTAGGCCTTACGGCTGCTGCGGTAAGCAAGCATTTGTCACAAATGGAGACCCGGGCTGGCGTACCGCTGGTGAATCGGACGACACGGCGCATGATGCTGACACCGGAGGGTGAGCTTTACCTAGAGCATGCGCGGAGAATTCTGGATCAAATCAACGAACTTTCGGAGTTGCTGGGCAGCGCCAAGAAGCGACCGGAAGGTCTGCTGCGGGTCAACGCAACACTTGGATTTGGGCGAAGCCATGTAGCGCCGGCGATCTCTCAATTTGTCGCCGCCTATCCGCAAGTCTCGGTACAACTACAACTTTCGGTCATGCCACCACCGCTCACTGACGACACTTTTGACGTCTGCATCCGATTCGGGGAACCGCCGGATACCCGCGTCGTCGCGCGACGTTTAGCACCCAATCGCCGCGTGTTATGCGCGACGCCTGCTTACCTGGCGCGACGTGGTACGCCAATCACTCCGCACGATCTGACGAAGCACAATTGCATCGGTATCAGGCAAGGAGATGAAGCGTATGGCGTATGGCGTCTGACGACGGGAAGTGGGACCGCCAGGAAGACCCAGACCGTGAAGATTCGCGGCAATCTGACGACCAACGATGGTGAAATCGCAGTGAAATGGGCGCTCGATGACCATGGAATTTTGTTGCGTGCCGAATGGGATGTCAAACAATACCTGCAGGACGGCAAGCTGGTCCAGGTGCTGTCCAATTGTGATACGCCAAATGCAGATATTTTTGCAGTCTATTTACAGCGTCATCAGATGTCGAACCGCATTCGTACGTTCGTGGATTTTATTGCGCAAGAGCTGGCACCGGCGGCGGAATAAAAAAAATCTGTTAATTAGGAAACGATATTCTCATCCGCTTTTGCGGCATATACAGACCCTGCTCAACATACTTTGTAAAAATAAATGTTGCGTGGCTTCGCTGCCTGGCGCGCACGTGCCCGTAGCGTATTGACCTTTTCAAACTCTTCTCGGCTTATTTCGCTTGTGTATTTATTTACACGTTAATTTAACCATTTTTAGCATCCTTGAAAAAGAGTTTGAATAGCCTCTAAGCCGCCCTGCATGGGCTTCCGCACCAGAATGGTGATCTTTCAGATCGCTACGATCACTCCCGTGCACTGGTCTGGACACGTGACTTCGATCGCTTTTATTTAGCGCTCAATGGCCCCAAAAAACCACATGTGCGCATTAAAGAAAAAAAACTTGACTACCAAAAAAACACAAACTATTATTACTCAATCGTGTAATACACAATTGTGTAATTAGATTAGTATAAATGATATTTTTTTATATATTAATCAATCACCACGTCATCGTATCCGTAAGAAATCAGATGGAAAACCGCTAGATACGTTATTGCCGCTGCCCTAAAAAATCTGTCGAGTTCGACGTCATTTTAGGCTGAAATAAAATTAAAAATATGTTCTAAGTCAGAGGCGCTTTTGCTGGACCTCTACTATCCCATTGCATAAGAAAGTTACCTATGACTATGGCGTCCTACGACCCCGAAAACGAGTTTCAAAGAGCGACGCTGCGTAAGGTAATGTGGCGTGTTATTCCGCTGCTCACCCTTATGTATACCGCCGCGTATCTAGACCGAATCAACATCGGTACGGCAGCACTCACCATGAATAAGGATTTGGGTATAAGTCAAGCTGTCTTCGGCTTGGCGGCAAGCCTATTTTTATTGGGCTATTTTTTCCTTGAAATACCAAGTAATCTCGCATTCGTCAAATACGGGGCGCGTGTGTGGCTCACCCGAATAATGATTACCTGGGGGATTATTTCCTCCCTCACTGCATTTGTGCAGACACCAAATCAGCTCATTGCGGTAAGGATTGCGCTTGGCATCGCTGAGGCCGGATTTTTTCCTGGTCTCATTCTCTATCTGGCTTTGTGGTTTCCGAAGGAAGTTCGGGCACGTATGTTTTTCTTCACAACGTTACCGCTTGCAGTGATACTTGGTGCCCCAGCTTCGACTGCAATCATTCAATACACTGACGGTTGGTTTGGCATGGCCGGATGGCGCATCATGTTTCTATTTGAAGGAGCGCTACCTATCCTTCTTGGCTGTTTTTCTGCACGCTATCTCACCTCACTTCCGGCTGATGCCACATGGTTGAATCCCGAACAAAAGGCTTGGCTGGCATCAATCGCCGAGGTATCGGGAGGTGTGAAGCATTCAGTGGGTGAAAGCCTTCGAATACTATTCAAAAATCGCAGCCTGCTGATTTACGCCCTTGCCTATGGTTTCCTTCAAATGGGGTTCTATGCACAACTCATTTTTACCCCTCAAATAATCTCGTCGTTCAGTCGAACGGTCGGTGTGACCCTTTCGGCTTCGCAGATAGGGTTGCTGACCTCAGTGCCGAGCATATTTGCAGCGCTTGTATCGTATTTCTGGGTGCGACATTCGGATAAAACGAATGAGCGCGTTTGGCACGCTGCTATCGGCGCTTTATTCGGTGCAGCGGGCATAGCAATTTGCCTGACTTCAAGCGGTGTTTTTGGCCTTATGGGTGGCTTGACCTTGCTTCAATCTGGTCTGCTTTGCGGTCTTATACCACTTTGGCAATTACCAACACGCGGACTGTCTTCAAGTGCTGCGGCGATCGCTATCGCGTCAGTCAATTCGGTCGGTATTCTCGGCTCATTCACAAGTCCAATCATTATCGGATGGTTGAAGGAACGAACCGGCTCGTATGACGCGGGCCTGGGTTTCATTGCTGTGATGCTTATTCTCGCAGCCGCACTAATCATTTTTGCTGGCGCGGTAATTGAGCGAAAAACGCATGCTCGGTAACGCGTTACAGCCAGGTAAATATTCTCTCCCTCCCATAAAGGACTTACAAAATGATTCACTTTGACCATGTATGTTTGGCGGCGCAAAACGTTTATGAAGCGACCTTTCGACTCAGTCGGGAGACCGGACTGGGCAATTATGATGGCGGATTTTTTCCACTATATGGACTTGGTCATAAAGTAGTGCCGCTCTCAGATGACATATACATCGAGATTGAGAGCATCGTCGATCATACGATCCTAAAGAAGGAGAATTCGACCGCCCAATTCTTTGAGCAACAAACCATGGATGGAGATTGCTTTATCGGATGGTGCCTGCGAGCAGACACCATGGAGGAAATGGAAATGTTTGCTGCCCACCACAATACCATCGTGGATGCAAACCTGACCGGAAAAGAGGCCGGCCGCCAAATGATGAACGGTAGCCGGGGCTTTTCACTGCAAACCCCCAGTGCAATGACCGCATGGCCAATGGGGAAACCCAACCTTTACTTCAAACCGGGCTCACCTCCTCCTCCTCACGTAGCCAGTTTGCCTGTGGAGCCTGGGACAGGAAGCGCAAAGGGCCAAGGGCTGCTCTGGATTGAAATTGGCGAAACGGAGTCCGCCTTCGCGGAATGGCTGGGCGACGTTGTTCGACCATCACAGTTTCCTTTTGAAATTCGTTACAACGGAAAGTCTGCCGGCCTATATGCACTTGGCGTCAAAACTACCGAGGGAATAAAAGAAATCCGAAGGGCGCCAGTAAAGCTTTAATGCCGACGTTGAGTCATTACAAGAGTCTACATACATAGGTGCAAATCGCCGTAGTGCGTCCATCCGGGACAAAATACGGCGACCTCAAAATGGTTACTAGGGGAAATCAAATGAAAAAATCAATCATTGCACTGGCGATACTCGGAACAATCGGAGGTTCAGCACAAGCGCAAAGCGCGGTCACCATCTACGGGATTCTTGATACTGGTATCGCTTATGAAAACAAAGCCGCGACTCCTGCTGGCTCTGCATCAAAAACAGGCAGCAAATTGCAATTAAGTGCGGGCAGCGTGACAGGCCCGCGTATCGGCTTTAAAGGCTCAGAGGATCTAGGCGGCGGATTGAGAGCTATATTTCAACTGGAAGCCGGTTTCGCCGTCGACACCGGTGCACTGACTTTACAAGACCGCACTGGTACCCAGTTGTTCCGTCGTCAATCGTTAGTCGGCTTGGCCGGGGACTTCGGTACCGTTAAATTAGGTCGCCAAACTGATTTTATGTTTGACACATGCCGGTGGAATGCGTGCGGTAGTTTCGGTGCTCTGGTTGGAAGTGTAGGCCACTATATGAACCGTACCGAAGGTGCTCTCACCATCAATTCGATCCGTTACGATACAGTGAACCTGGCTGGTTTCACTGCCAGCGCCATTTATGGTTTCGGCGAAACGGCAGGTAGTAACTCTTCCGGCCAGTCGCTCGGCCTCGGCGGTCAATATGTTAACGGTCCACTCGCCTTATACACTGCTTACTACCAATCGAAACTCGGTGGCACAACCGCAGCAAACGTCGCAACCGGAACCCCTAGCGATACTACCATTGAAGGAAGCGGTGGAATATTCGCTCCTGCGTTCATAGGCAAACCGGGCCAGATAGCATTGAAGGTATACAGTCTTGGCGCTAGCTACGAAGTTAGTTCAGCAGTACGCGTGTACGGTTATTTCTCAAGCTCCGGGCAACCGTTGGCAAGCGCTTCAACTACCAATGTCGTTAGCGGTCTGAGCAACAGGAAGGCTAACCTTTACGAACTCGGCGTGAATTACTTTCTGACTCCTACTTTGCGCCTGCAGGCAAGCGTTATACATAACCGACTTAATTTCGCAGGTGTCTCCAGTATCGGCACCTTGAACGAGTTCAATCTGGGTGCCGACTATTTCCTGTCGAAACGGACAGATGTGTATGCCGTTGTGCAGAACATACGTGCTTCAAACACTAACAATCCCGGCATTTTTGATGGAACCGGTTCTGCCGGTAACCAAACAGCAATCACTACTGGTGTCCGTCACACGTTTTAATTTTGGTTGAACAGGCCCGTCGCTGTATGGGTGATCATATGATAAGACAGCGTGCGGGCGCTCGAAAATCTTCTTATCAGCAATCTTCGCGAGCAGCTAACCCAGTGTTATTAAATCGGGTACGCACGAAATTGGGCCAAATCGCGACGGGCCAACTGCAGTATTCAAAGGCTATTTTTTAGTGATGGGTGTTAATGTCCTCAAGTTTTTTTCATTTCAGGGGAAATACGCGACATCCATTCTGAGTATTGAAAGAACCTTTTTTAGGTAAAAGGAGAAAATGAACTTGACGGTTCTGTCTTGACTGCTTAAATTGCTCACTTGTGTAACGCATGGGCCAACGAAATGAAAAAAGACGATATCAATCAAGCTCCAGTGTTGAAATTCATCAAGCAAGATCGAAAAAAAGACATCTTGCTGAGTGCGGAGAAGTTATTCGCGATGCGAAGCTATGATGGCGTGTCTATCCGTGATATTGCGGATGACGCCGGGGTTCCATCCAGATTGGTCGGCTACTATTTTGATAAAAAAGACAATTTGTTCGAAGCCATTTTCGAGCATCGGAAACCCAATATCGACGAACGCCTGAATCTTTTAAAGGAAGCAAAGGCACATATCGATGCGCCGGATGCGCTCGAAAAGATCGTGCATGCGTGGTGCGCGCCAGTAGTGCAAATGCGAGCACACCCCGACGGGGAAAATTTTCTGATTTTGGTGGCCAGGACAGTGTGGGAACAATCAGAAATTGCTGTGCGTGTCATCCAACGCTATTACGATCCTCTTGCGAGAGACTTTATCGATGCACTGCAAGTGCTATTCCCTGATCGTGACGAATCATCGCTTTACTGGGCCTATGAGTGGGCTTTGGGGGCGCTCTTAATGCACATTGCAGACAAGCGTGTCGAGAGACTGTCGAAAGGCGTCTGTAAGGCGGGTGGGGTTGATAGGGGGCCGGACCTGGTTGCCTTTATTTGCGGTGGTATACGCGCTATGCCAGCGCAACCCAAAAAGAAATCTGCCAAATCGGGCGTTGCCTCGCGCGTGGCCGTCAACCCGCGTCAGGTCAGTAAGAAGAAAACTTCGTGAAAGCATCCACTGTTATGTTTTAGCTGTTAACTGCGACATGGTGTTGATGTCAGCACATATGCCAGGATCGTCTACGATTATTGACTATCAAGGATGTTCCTTCAGTTGGGGCGCTACCTGACTCGCATGGCATCCATGCGACCAGGTGCCGCTCATACCGCTTAGGCCAGCAGACCAAACAATCTCGCGGCGTTACCTCCCAGAATCGCCTTTTGTTCTGCTTCGTCCAGGCCGGGAACAGCCATCACATAGGGACTTACGTCGTAATGACCCATATCGAAGGGGTAGTCGGTGCCGATGACTATGCGTTCCAGTCCAACCTTATCGATCAGATAACGTAATGCTGCAGGTTCATAAACGAGCGAGTCATAATGAATGCGTCTGAGATAGTCGGAAGGCGAATATTTCATGCCCTGCGCTTCGGGCCGTACCTTGTAACCGTGGTCGAAGCGCCCAGCGTAAAAAGGCAAAAATCCGCCGCCGTGCGCCGCGAGTAGCTTCAGGTCAGGATATCGGTCCATCACGCCGCTGAACATCAGCAAAGCCAGGGCGGTTGCTGTTTCAACCGGTTGCCCGATCATATTGGATAGGTAAAAGTGTCCAATACGCTGCCCTAACGAACAACCCAGCGGATGGAGGAACACCACCGCTCCGAGGCGTTCCGCTGCGGCCCAAAAGCATTCGAACGCCGGATCGGACAATTCGAGGCCATTGACCTGGGTGGAGATCTCGACACCTTTCAAGCCAAGCACGCGCATCGCGTATTCGAGCTGCGCTACCGCAAGCTCTGGATGTTGCAAGGACACGGTACCGAGTCCGGCAAATCGTTCCGGATGAAGTCGGCAGAGATTCGCCACCGTCTCGTTTTGCATGCGAACGATCTTTTCTGCCAGCGATGGAGCCGCCCAGTAGTAGTACTGGGTTGGTGAAGGACTCAGAATCTGTACATCGACACCCATGCTGTCCATATCTTTTAAGCGCACTTCCGGCAACGTCATCTTCGGCTCCAGTTCGCGGAACATGCGTTGGTTGTATTCCGTAGATGGCCTTCCCTGGCCCTCCAGCAATGCCATGGCTGCCGCCTGCTTCTCGACCGGCGCTTCGATATCCAGTATGAGTTCCACCTGTGGCACCATCACGTGGCAATGCACGTCGATCGTAGGGGACTTGCCGCGACCAGCAGCAAGGATGGTTTCGGGGGCTGAATGTTGATGCCGTCCCGGCTGCGCGCGCGCAGGCGTGCCGGACGATGCTTGATGCCCGGCATGTGAATGAGACGCCACCATGCAGGCGCAGGTACGCATTTGATGCATTCCAGACTCTCCTTTTATACCAGGGGCAGCACGTTTTTTAGAGCTGCCCATTGCAAAATCTCGCCTTCGCCCGCGGGGAACTCGAGAGACTTGATAAATCCACAATCGTTTAGGGCCTGTTCTATTTGCGTGATTGCCAAAGACATGGGCAATCCTAACGTAGCAATGAGTGTTACATAAGTGTATATTACACATATGTATAATAAAAATGGATTTTGATTGAGTCAAGTTTTTGTATTTCGGAGGCAAAGCGGGACAAGTGTTCTGAGAATTGAAAGTATTTCATTTTAGAGAAAAGAAAAAAAATGAACTTGACGGTTCAATTTGTATGGCGTAACTTACACAGTTGTGTAGTATTTGGGTTGGAGCAATGAAGAAAGTCAGTATCAATCAAGCTCTGGTGTCGAAATTTTTCAAGCAGGATCGAAAAAAGACCATCTGGCTAAGCATGGAGAAATTGTTCGCGATGCGAAGTTACGATGGCGTTTCTATCCTTGATATTGCGAATGACAGCGGGGTTCAATCCAGATTGGCCGGCCATTCTTTCGCCAAAAAGGACGGTTTATTCGAGACAACTTTGGCGCATCGAAAGCCCAATATCGACGCGCTTCTGAATCTTCTAATAGAGGCAAAGGACTAAATAAGTGTCCCGGATATGTTCGAAAAAATCGTGCCTGCCCGGTGAGACATCTAGTGTAAATCCGATCACATCGGGACGGAGAATGTTTATTTTAGTGGCTAGGATATGCGGAAACACGCAGAAATTGCAGTGTGTCCAATGCAACGCTACAACGACATTATTGCCAAGGATTTTATCGCAACACCGCAAGTGCTATTCCCGGAACGGGACGAGTTATCGCTGTACATGGCCGATGATCAGGCTTGGGTGCGCTCTTAATGGACATTACAGACAAGCGCGTCGAGAGATTAACGAAAGTTGCCTGCGGACCCGGCGCGGGCAATGGGGCCGAAACTTAATTGCCTTTGTCTACGGAGGTATACACGCTATGCAAGGGTGTTAATAAAGAAATCTATCTAATTTTGCAATTTCTCTAGCGTGCCACAAATACGCATCAGTGAAGTAAGGAAGCGGCATTTCCACCATTATATGTTTTGAATATTCGAGATAGGTCATAACAATGAAAAAAGTGATAATCACGTGTGCGGTAACTGGTTCGGTCCACACACCGTCAATGTCCCGGTATCTGCCCTACAAGCCGAAAGATATTGCCGAGCAGGCTATCGCGGCTGCCGAAGCCGGTGCAGCTATTCTGCACTTGCATGCCAGGGATCCAAACGACGGTCGGCCAACTGCAGATCCCGAAGTCTTCCTGCAGTTTCTACCTGAAATAAAGCAGGCCACAAATGCGATCATCAATATCACGACTGGTGGCAGTACGAAGATGACGGTTGACGAACGTATAGCAGCCGCGTTGCGGTTGAAGCCGGAAATGGCTTCGTTGAACATGGGCACAATGAATTTCTCATTTCACCCGATTGCGAATAAATTTGATTGGAAACACGATTGGGAAAAGCCTTATGTCGAAGCTTCGGAAGAGGGCATTTTTCGCAATACCTTTAAGGACATCCGCCGGATCTTGCTCGAGGTAGGCGAAGGGTGTGCCACGAGATTTGAGTTCGAGTGCTATGACGTATCGCATCTCTACAATCTCGCCTATTTTGTCGACGCAGGCCTGATCAAAGCACCGTTTTTAATTCAAACCGTTTTCGGCATCATGGGTGGTATTGGTGCTGATCCGGAGAACGTCGCTTTTATGCGCCAAACGGCGAATCGCTTGTTTGGCCGTGACTATCACTGGTCAGTCCTAGGCGCAGGACGCAGCCAAATGTCTTTGCTCACCTATGGCGCGATCATGGGCGGCAACGTGCGGGTCGGCCTTGAGGACAGTCTTTTCCTCGGTCGCGGAAAACTCGCGGTATCCAATGCCGAACAGGTACTTAAAATCCGCCGAATTCTCGAAGAGTTGTCCTATGAGATCGCGACACCCGACGAGGCGCGGGAAATGCTGCAGTTGAAAGGAAGTGAGAACGTCGCATTTTAGCCAGCAAAAACGATAGAGCCAGAGGACAGGCGACAAGATATGAAGCGACTACCGATGGCCACGCCAGATATTCCGGTCGTCGTCCGCGAGATGGTCATTGCGCACTATTGAACATCCCGCTTCATTTGAAAAACACTTTAGTAATTGGACCACTATGACGCGCAAACTGATTGATATTTCTGTATTTTTGGAAAACGATGTTATATCGGATCCACCGGGCTACGGTCCCCATATCGAGTATTTGACCCACAAAGGCACGGCTAAAGATATCGCTAAATTCTTTCCTGGTCTAAAACCAGAGGATCTTCCTCAGGAGGAAGGTTGGGCTATTGAATGGATAAATCTGATGACGCATAACGGTACCCACCTTGATGCACCGTATCACTTTCATTCGACAATGAATCGCGGCGAGCGAGCGATTACGATTGACGAGGTCCAGCTCGACTGGTGCTTGCAATCAGGAATCAAACTTGATTTCAGGCACTTTCCTGATGGATATCTGGTCACCGCAAGAGACGTCGAGGCAGAATTGAGCCGCATCGCTCATACCCTGCAACCGCTCGATATCGTTCTCGTGAATACCCGCGCTGGCTTAGCCTATGGCGACCCGGATTACACCTCAGCCGGATGTGGCATGGGGCGCGAGGCAACACTTTATTTGCTCGAGCGTGGAGTGCGTCTAACAGGAACGGACGCGTGGAGTTGGGACGCCCCGTTCGTTCATACGCAAACCAAGTATGCGGAAACGCAAGATGCAAGTCTGATCTGGGAGGGGCATAAAGCGGGGCGCGAAATAGGTTATTGCCACCTTGAGAAATTGCACAACCTTGAGAGCCTTCCCTCAAAGGGTTTTACCGTGTCCTGCTTTCCCGTAAAGATAAGAGGCGCCTCTGCAGGATGGACCCGTGCCGTGGCAATTCTTGATGAAAAGCCTTTAACGGAAGGAGATCAAATGCCGCAATCGGTATAAAATTTTCACAGAGTATTCTGCTTTTTATCCTCGTACTTTATGCGCTCAGCGCTCTGGCGTAGGCAAAATTTTGCTCGGATCCACGGACGTCCCGGACTTCAATTGCCACCATTTTTGGAGTCTGGCAAAAATGTCCTATATCGCCGCAGAGAACACGGGCACAACATAACTCGGCCTGGTTAAACACCGAGCCCACTAATTGAAAGATTACGATCATGGTTTCTAACTGGATTGATGTACACGCACATTTCACTCCGCCTATCACTGATGAGGAGCGACAGACGCGCTGGAAGGCTATGCGAGCGGAATGTTTCCTTGCCCCCGAGCCTTACCAGTGGAGCCCCGAAGGTACGCTGGAATACATGGACCGCGCGGGTATGGCGATGCAGATGCTCAGCAACATTCCGAAGACCTTGGACGCCCTCGTTGCCTCCAACGACTACGGCGCTTCACTCGTGTCGCAGTATCCATCAAGGTTCGGCCTCCTTGCAGCGCTGCCAACCGACAACCCCAGCGCCGCCCTCGCCGAGATTGAACGTGCAACAAACGATTTGCACGCGGACGGCTTCGCGGTAACCTGCCAGTACAACGGCGTCTATCTTGGAGATCCCAGCCTTGAGCCGGTCTGGGCCGAACTGGATCGCCTGCGCGCGGTCGTGTTCGTCCACCCGAATGCCTATGCTCCCGCGTCATTAGGTCGCCCGAGCCCGCTTCTAGAAGTCGCGTTCGAAACAGCCCGCACCATCGTTGACATGTTGTACGCTGGCACGTTTCGTAAATTTCCCAAAATGAAACTCGTCATCGCCCACTGCGGAGGAGCCCTGCCCGCACTCTCCGGCAGGCTGATCGCTCTCGGCACAGAGGCTTGGGTACCGAATCCAAACCAGATCACTCAAGCAGAAATGCGGGAACACCTCAGTCAGCTCTATCTCGACACTGCTGCCACGGGCACAGTTCACACGCTCGCACCGGCGTTGGCCATGACCACATGCGATCACATTGTTTACGGTTCGGACTGCGGCGTGCCTTGCTCCACGGAAGCGACTTTGGCGGCTAACATTGACGCACTATTACGTTTCTGCGGACTTACGCGTGACCAAATCGAAGAAATCGGCCACAACGCCTTGCGTCTGTTTCCTGCAGCCGCGGCACGACTTGAAGAGGTAAAATTATGAGTAAATTAACAAATCCAAATATAGTCACGACCCCCTTGGGAGCGCTTGAAGGTAGTGCCGAAGATGGTCTTCGGGTTTTTCGCGGAGTACCTTTTGCACGTCCACCTGTTGGTGAACTCCGCTTCAAATCGCCACGGCCGCTCGCGCCGTGGGACGGGGTGCGCCAGGCAAAAGTAGCCGGTCTTGCGTCCTACCAGATGAACCTGGCTAATGCGGAACAAATATTCGATGAGGTCAAGACAATTGACCCGGGAGTACCCGGCATTCCTGCGTGGCCTGGATATGTTGGTAAAACGTATAATCAGGATAACGTCGGCGAAGATTGTCTCTATCTCGACATGTGGGTGCCAGAAGCAAAGCCGGATTCAAAGCTTCCCGTGTATGTTTACTATCATGGCGGTGCAAACGCGGTAAGTTCAGGATCTTTTGAGGTTGAGCGTGGCGAAAACCTCGCGAAACAAGAAGACATCATTATTGTGCGGCCGAATTATCGAATGGGCGCGTTGGGTTGGGTTCACTTCGGTCTGATCAGCGATGAATTTCCTGAAGCGATTAATTTAGGCATTCAAGATCAGATCGCTGCGCTAAAGTGGGTCTACGATAATATCGAATCTTTCGGCGGCGACAAGGACAACATCACTATCGGTGGTGAATCAGCGGGCGCGACAGCGGTTTCGCATTTGATGACGAATCCTGACTCGCGGCAATACTTCAAACGGGCAATTTTGCAGTCGCTGTCGCCGTTCAACGTATGGTGTACACAGCAAAAAGAAGAAGCCGTCGTTGTAGCGGAGAAATATATCGAATTATTAGGCATCAAGAATCTTTCGGATCTGAACGACCTTGATCCAACTAAATTCCTCGCCGCTCAGAACGTTCTTACGCGATTTTGTGATCCGGACGATAACGTCGCCTGGCGTCCGTTGGGAGGGGTCATTGATGGAAACTGGATCCGGGAAGCGCCAGCTCAATACCTATCCCAGCGCAACCTCGGAGAGTCGCAGCAAGCCTTGATGATTGGCTTCGCAAAAGACGAGTGGCAGTTCTTCCGTGGCCATTCCGAAACAATCAAAAATGGAACCGAGACGCAGGCGATCGCTGTCCTCGCGCAAATTTTTGGTGATGCCCGAGCGAAGGAATTATTTGATGGATATTCGCAGCTTTATCCGGATCATAAAAGGCCAGGGCACGTGCTTTCTGACATCATGTCTTTCGAGTTCTTCAAGTTCTCATCGTTGGCGATTGCGAAAAATTTCGCATCGCAAGGCGTTCCAATTCATGTATTTGAATTCGCTTACGATCTCCCGGGGTGGGATGGGGATCTGCGTGCGGTGCACACCGGCGATATGCCATTCCTGTGGCGCAACCTTACGGAAAAAGACTTACAGCAATGGCCTGGCTTCGACGGTACCGACAGAGAAGAACTTAAGCGTGTTTCAGATGACATGGGCAAACTCTATGCAGCATTTATCCGAAACGGCGAGCCTGGCTTGACGTGGAAACGTTTCGACGAAGATACCCAAACGGTGCTTTGGTTCGGAACACAGGTCCACACGAAGGAACGGTTGCTGACGGCGGAATGGAACCTCTTCGTTCGCCACGGGGCAGAAAACGTGCCGGCGCTCGAAGATCTTCTTGTTAAAAATCTTCGCGAGAAGCTAAAACTACGTAAATAAATCAGGTACTCACCACTGGTTTTAACGAAGACGCGGACGGAAGGTCCGCCAATTCGTTTGATCGCGCCCAAGGTGCGATCAAACGACCGCCAACCGTCACGGCTGCGCCCTATTCGCTTGTCAAATCTCAACAGCAAACTTGCGCATATTGTTAAGCAACCGCTGCACGTAAAGCACTCAAAGTGCATACAAAAAAATCTTTGGCGAGACTCCTATCGCTGCATAAATCAACAGCTCAGCCTCTGAATTCGTCCGTTCCATTCAGTTGTTGTAGTTCAATTGCAGTAGTTCAATTGCAGTAGTTCAGTGATGGGCAACATCCTCTTCAATCTGCCCCAAGGAATCAAACCAATTTCGACGTACCGGCGAAATACAATCCGAGCGCCAGTTTGGCGTTGAGTTAGGCATCGCCACTTCTTTACCTAGTTCCTCGATGGGACGATCTGTAATTAACAATTGCATCGCCCGCAACAACAACTCTGCCAATTCTTTCTTGCGTGGTCGTATTTGATCGGTTAATCCACCGATACCGAGTGTAGCTGACTGTCCCTTCAACGTAATCGGCAGTGGAACGCATAGCGTCGCGGAATCAGCGAAAGGAACATTCTCAGAATACGCATAGCCGTTACGCTTGACCTCTGCAATCCGCTCCATGAATTGATCGACCTGCACCCGCTCCTCCGGATGCTCGGCGGTGAGGTTGGCACGTCGTACGGTGTAATCGACCTTGCGGAGCGGTTGTGCCGCCAGCAACATCCAGCCACCAGCTGATTGCGTCAGCAACCGCATGTTTCCCTCCGGGACGAAATAGGGAAGACTGTGCTTTGGCTGGATGATTTTGAGGTATTGCAGATTAACGTCGTTCTGAATACCAACACCAACCAATTCACCGGTCAATCTGTGTATTTCATTCATGACGCTCAAAATTCGTCCTTCCCCAAAAAGCGATTCCGAGACCCAATCTCCCAATCGTCCCAGACGCGGTGTCGGGAAATATTTCCGAAGCTGGCAATCGTAGCTAAGATAACCAAGGCTCACGAGATTTTTTAGCAATACGGTGGAACTTGACTGAGGATACTGCAGGTGACTGATGATCTCCTTCAGAGAGCGCGGTTCACGCGAACTCTCAAAAAATTCGAAAATCTCGATAACTCTAATTGCCGATTTAACGGCCGCTGTGACTGCCATATTTGTCTCCATTCATGTATGAATGCTATATGAACCTTTTCGGCACGCTACGCCACGCGGGTTCTTTATATATGCACTATGCGGTCTGAACAACACGATTCTAACGATCGTTTAGATTGACCATTATGCCCTGCAACAAGCCCGATATCAGACCCAATATCAAGTCCACCATTAAATCCAATTCAAGTCCGTTATTGTAGTGCTGGAATCGTCGCATTTGATCCCGTCCTGTCGGCCGCTCCGAACACCATCATTTCAACTAAGCCGCCAGAAAACCACCATCTACAGGGAGCGTGACGCCGGTCACGTAAGTCGCCAGTTCAGATGCTAAAAATATAATTGGCCCCGCCAACTCACGCGGCTGGCCTAGTCGTCGCATCGGTATACGTCGCATAAAGTTTTCTAGATTTTCTTTGCTGGAACGGGTAACTTCCGTCATCGGCGTTTCGATGACGCCGGGCGCAATCGCATTGACCCTTATCCCATCTGCCGCAAGATCGTTCGCCATCGACTGGGTGAGCATCTTAAGACCACCCTTGGAAGGAGAATAGCCGAGCGTACCCGGTATGCCGACAAATGCCGCGCCAGAAGCAATATTAATGATATTTCCCCGCGTAGCGCGCAGCGCAGGCAACCAGGCGTGGATCATATTGAAGGGACCGATCAAATTAACATCCAGCACACGCCGCAAATTTTGATGCGCATTGGGACTATCGATCCCTTCACGGATGAGAATACCTGCGTTGTTGATCAGGCAATCGATGTTGCCAATCTCGCGCAACACTTTTTCTGCCAATTCGCCACAGGCCTCGACGTCGGTAACATCCAGTTCGAAGTGCCATGCAGAACCACCGTCCGCGGAGATTTGTTCCGCAGTGGCTTTGCATCCAGCCGTACCAATATCCGTGAGAATAACCTTAGCGCCTACTTGGGCCATCTCGTAGGCGATCTCCCGACCAATACCCTGTCCGGCACCGGTAATGAGCACTAATTTCCCGTCAAGTAATCCTGCATTCTTAGATTCCACTCCGGCTATCTCCGTTTTTTTATTAGTTGATTTTTTTGATTTTTTTTGTTTCTTCTATGCCAATACTTAGCGAAATTTATATGCTTCATTTTTACTAACCTGTCGGCAGGTAATGAAGAAGATACCCCCTGACAAAGAGACTGTCAAGACACATGTTGTTACCGGAATTGCGTCTACAAAATACCCCAATCATGGACCGGTGTTTGCCTGCCGATTCCCTGATCCTGCCCTGTCATTCGCACCGAGAACCTGATACGGATCATAAGAACAACTACATTATTCCCTCCTAAACGTCTGGCACGCGCAAAAAAAGACATCTGAAAATTACGTACGTGATATCGCGACGCCAACTGCTATTTGGCTTGATGGGAACAATCAGCCGCAACATTATTTAGCCTGCTCTCAAGAAAGAGCGCCAGTTCAAAGACATCTGAAACTGCATTTCATTACAAGCATAAAAAAATATGAATGGAGGAGACATTAGCATGAGAAAGACACTTGTTTCATTGGCGGTATTAAGCATTTTTTGCAATCCAGCCAAAGCGCAATCATCCGTGACTATTTACGGCATATTAGATGTCAACGTTGCGGCGATTTCAACCGGTGCTGCAACCAATTCACACGTCACACAAATGACGTCAAGCTCAGCGACCACGTCATTTATTGGTTTTAGGGGAACCGAAGACCTTGGCGACGGACTATCGGCAATATTCGTTCTAGAGAGTCAGCTTGCACTCGATACCGGCGTCGGTGGCGGCACTGCTTTCACAGGAACCAACCCTGGCGTCGCATCCCTCTATAACTTGTCTAACTACGTCGGTTTGAAAGGCAACTTCGGCAAAGTAACCTTTGGCCGTCACCTGACCTCTGGCGCTGTCGCGCTACTCAATGGCGTTGCGATCATTGATGGTGCAAATACTGGCATGGTGACGGCAACGTTGCCCCAAGGGCTCGCCAATGATTATTGGAATAGTAATCAGGCCAAGTTTGAAAGTTTAGAATACGGCGGCTTTTCGCTTCAGACCAATTATGCATTCGGTGAGGTCTCTGGGGACAACAAAGCTGGTACCAATTTTGGCGGTACGGTGACCTATTTAAACGGCGGCTTCAAGACTGTTGCAGGCATGCAGAGAGACAATGACCGTCTGGGTCATCATGTTGATTGGAGCGTACTCAGTGCATCCTACAAAACGGGGAAATTCAAGGTCACGGGAACATTCACAAACGTGAATAATTCCAATCCGCCGGTCCTGTCGAGCGGGCTTCCCTGGCGCGATTCAAAGATGTGGAGTGTAGGGGGAAATTATTTGATCACTACCCAACTTAGCGTAGCGGCACAATTCTTTAATCTCAAAGAAAACATCACTAATACGACTAGCAAACAGCTGGTATTGAATGCAGATTACGCACTATCGAAACGCACTTCTCTCTATACGCTCATCACCAGAAATCATAACGGCAAGGTACCCATCAGTGCGATTTCCGGTGCACCCGCGAGCGCAGTCAATGCGCAGTCAGGCGCGGTTGCATTGGGCATAAAGCATTTGTTCTAATGTGAATGTTGGTTGCGGTATACGCATATGCCGCAACCAGAGACATGCGATAAAGGTGCGATATCGACGATTAATCGATAACCAAGCGATAGCCAATCGATCATCAGCCATGCCGATATGTTGCACCATTTTTACATTGCACAAATTTTAGTCGAGCGGGTACCAGCAAAGCAGCGAGGTAGTCCACGTGCTAAGTACATCGGAGCGCATGTGAGAGGATGAGACTATTTACCTTATAGGGAAGGCATGCTCCACTTTTTTTACATCGTCACCAGCCGTTTTCACTCCACAAAAGCGTGCTTTAATACAGGCTTTACAGTGCGGTGATAATGTATTCCGATTCACATTTTTTACTTCGAAAAATTCCGGATCCGCAGGCCAGAATTCTCCGCAAGTCAGGTACCGTTTTCTTTAGCTGGTTCGGTGAATATTTTAAGCGAATGACGTATGACCATTTTGTGTTCAAGCCTCATCCGTTCAAAACAGGTCAATGCGGCAATCAGTCGTGCCGGTCAACAGATCATAGAAATGCGCGAGCGATACCACCATCCACGGTCAATATTTCACCTGTTATGAAACTACTCTCATCCGAGGCCAGAAAACATGCGGCAGAAGCAATATCGTCTACCGTTCCCAAGCGTCGTAATGGTGTCTTACTGATGCGTTGCTGCATTTTCTGCTCATCGACATTGATCATCGCGCCATCGGTTGGAATAGAGCCAGGTGCAATCGCATTGACCCGAATGCCCGACGGACCAAAATCCGTGGCTGCGGCACGCGTCAACCCTATTACACCGGCTTTAATACCGCAATAGGCTGCCGCGTTAGACATGCCGAGATAACCCGCGACCGATGCAATATTAATGATGGAACCACCACACTCTTCCATCGCCGCGCCTGCCGCCTGCATTCCCCAAATGACTGAATTGAAACCACTACCGACCATACGATCCAGCATCTCGGGAGTGATGGAACTAATGGCGCCGTAACGTACCCAAATCGCGTTATTGACAAGACCATCAAAGCGTCCAAATTGCTTTTGTAAAGCGTCAATCGTTCTAATGAAACTATCCCGCTGCGAAACATCGCCGGTAAATCCGACACTACTACCGCCTTCAGCGCGAATCGCCTGCGCGGCCTCTTCTGCAATCTCACCCTTTATGTCCAATATGCCGACATGCGCGCCTTCTCTGGCAAAAGCGTTACTGATCGCACGTCCGATTCCACGTCCACCGCCGGTGACCAGCATTACTTTTCCTTCGAGCCGCCTTGTTGTGTTCGTTGTCATACTCGTTCCATTTCAAGATTTTTTCTCGCCCCGCCAAAGCGTACTTCCTCGATACCGGATATGCCAAGTCCAGTAATTTCGTACACATACCCTGCGCCCTCATCCGTTGCCACCAGCAGGTTGCCCGAATTGCTGATGGTCGTGACATAGAGAATGTCAAGGTCAGCCCCTCCGAAACAGGGACATGACACAAAAGTGGTTGGAAACATAATTTGTCGCTCCAGCGCCCCATCGGGACTAAAACGTGCAAGCTTTCCACTTTGTACCAACGCAACCCACAAGTAGCCTTCAGCGTCGACTGTTGCACCATCCGGAGCGGAACCGAGTGCGAGAGTATGAACAAAATCTTCACGTGGCCCAACTTCTCCACTGACCGTATCGTAGGTGCGGGTGTAGATGGTATGTGCCAGGCTGTCGGAATAGTACAAGCGGTCACCTTTCGGGCTGAAGCAAATCGAATTCGATATTGCAATACCGTTATCGAGGATTTCAACACTACCGTCAAGATTCAGGCGATACAGCGCGCCTTCCCTGTCATGCCTGCCAACCACCATCGAACCGGACAAAAAACGTCCTTGCCGATCAGTGCGGCCGTCGTTTAACCGCATTTTTTCCGCTGGATGCTGCAGCGATGCGATCAGTTCTATTGCGTCCGAGCCCGTATCGAGCCTATAAAATCCATCTTCGAGCGCCAGAATAATGCATCCATCCTGCGCTAAAGCAATGGATCCTATGACAGATGGTACTGACCAGCTGTCACGATTTCCACTTGATGGTTCATAGCGATGTACCAACCGTCCAACCGCATCGACCCAATATAACGACTGCTTTTGCGCATCCCAAATCGGGCATTCGCCGAGCAAATCTTTCCTGCCAATCAAAGGTGTTATGTTCACGTCAACCTCACTTTTTTAAGTTAATTGCATGGTGTGCCGCTGACCTTCAAGAAGGCCAGCGATGCGCTTATGATTTTTTCCCAACAAACGGACACTCCCCTTCACTTAAAGGGCGCCAGACTTGTTCTGGCGGAATAATGCCTTTTATCGTGTAAAGGTCGTACTTGGATGTTGACTCGGCAGGCGTTTTAACCTGGACCAGGTACATCGGGCGCATGGTTTGGCCATCCTCGCGAATATGGACATTTTTCATCGCAAAATCATTAATGGGTGTCAATTTCATTTTCGCCACGACGGTCGGTCCATCATCACTCTTACTGGCTTCTACCGCTTTTAAATAATGCAAAACGGCGCTATAAGTCCCCGCTTGTTGAAAGGTCGGTGCCTGACCGTTAAAGCGCTCCATGAATCGCTTTGACCAGGTGCGCCCCTCAGCGGTCGCGTCCCAATAAAACGGATCAGCAAATTGCATACCTTGCGCTGAAGCCAGCCCGACTCCCAACACCATATTGGTTGTGACGCCGAACGAGGTCAAGATGCGACCGTTTTTATTCAAACCGTATTCCCTTGCTTGTTTGATGCCATTCACAAAATCTGCACCTGCATTCACGAATGCAATGGCCTGCGCCCCGCTCGCTTGTGCTTGCAAAATGTAGGACGAAAAATCACTGGTACCAAGCGGATGCCTCACGGAGCCAATCACTTTGCCGCCGCTCTGTTCAATAAAATGCGTTGCTTCGGCCTGCATTGTTTTTCCGAACGAGTAATCGACTGTGATGAAAAACCAGGTCTTCACGCCCTGTTTCGACAATGATCCTACGACTGCTTTCGGGAAAGAATAACTATCGTAGACGAATTGAATGCTGGTCGGCGAACATGCTTTGCCGGTTAAATCAGCAGAACCGCTGCCAGCTATGAGAAGTGGCTTTTTCTTCTCGCGCAAAAAATCCTGAACCGCTAATGCAACAGAGGATGCCGAGCCGCCGATAATGGCATCGACACCGTCGGACTCAATCCATTTGCGGGCAATGTTTAAACCGACATCGGGCTTGTTCTGATCATTTCCTACGACCAGTTCAATCGGTTTTCCGGCGACTTTTCCACCAAAATCCTCAATCGCCATTTTGGCGGCAACGACCGCTCCGGGGCCTAATTCGCCAGCATAAGGACCAGATTGGTCATTCAATACGCCGATGCGTACAACATTATCGGATATTTGCGCTAACGCATTAGCCGATATACCTCCGACCAGCAGAGCAAAAAAAACTGTCCGGCCCAATCCTGACAAATAGTGTCGCGGATGTTTACTCGTTTTTTTCATTTTGTCTCCTCTATGATTACTTTTATAAACTGCTTCGGCCTACCACTTGTTATCCAATTTTCGGAACTACGGCAAGATTGCCGCAATCAAACATCATCCTGCCGGGTCACTCGCCAAACGATGATCGCGGAACTGCGCGCGCAACGCCGTCTTTAATAGTTTTCCAGTCGCAGTATGGGGTAATGTCTCTACGAATACGACCTCGTCGGGCAACCACCATTTCGCCACTTTGTCGGAAAGAAATGACAGCATTTCCGAAGAGGCTAGCGCCATGTTTGGCTTTCTAATAACGATGAGAAGCGGTCGCTCCTGCCATTTGCTATGACTAACACCGATCACAGCGGCTTCCTGAACTGCAGGGTGACTCAACGCCGCATTTTCAAGGTCAATCGAAGAAATCCACTCCCCGCCTGACTTAATGACATCCTTTGATCGATCGGTAATCTGGATATAGCCATCGCCATCAATCGTCGCGACGTCACCGGTTGTTAGCCACCCATCTGCATCGAGTTGGGTTGTTTCTTCCGACTTGTAGTAATTGGCAATGACCCACGGGCCACGGACTTTCAGCTCACCAAACGCCTTGCCATCATGTGGCAGAGAATCGCCCTTTTCATCGACGATCTTGATACCCACGCCATAGATTGCCCGGCCCTGTTTATACTGCAAGTCGTAGCGCTTTTCTAGTGACAAATCGCGATGCTTCGCTAGCAAATTGCCAATCGATGCAAGTGGACTCGTTTCGGTCATGCCCCATGCTTGTATGAGGAAAGCACCAAATAGCGTGTCGAATTTTTCGATAATGGCGCGTGGTGCGGCCGAACCGCCGATCACTACGCGTGCAAGCCTAATCTCTTCAAGGTCTAGCGCTGCTCGCTGGCTTTCAACATAATCAAGGAAACTAAGCCAGACCGTGGGCACGCCTAGTGAGAAATTACATTTTTCATCACGTAATAAGCCGTAGATGCTAGCCCCATCAAGCGTTGGTCCTGGCAATACCAGTTTTGCACCACACATGGCTGCTGCGTAGGGAACTCCCCATGCATTGACATGGAATAAGGGCACTATCAACAAAACGGCATCACTTGCGGAGAGGCCCAGACCATCTTTTGCGCAGACGATAAACGAGTGTAAAACTGTCGAACGATGACTATACAAAACACCCTTCGGGCGACCGGTGGTTCCTGATGTGTAGCAAAGTGAGGATGCGGTATTTTCATCGAATTGCGGCCAATCGTAGCGATCAATCTGCGCCGCCAGCAAGTCTTCGTAACACAGTAGATTCTTGACGTCGATATCGGGCATGTTTTGGCGATCAGTCATCGCAATAAAGCCACGCACAGTGGGGCATTGGGGTGCAATTTTTTCAACGAGTGCGGCAAATGAAATATCAAAAAACAGATATTCATCCTCAGCATGATTGACGATATATTCGATCTGCTCCTGGAATAATCTGGGATTAACCGTATGTAGAACCGCGCCAATACCGGATACACCGAAATATAATTCCAGGTGGCGGTGGGTATTCCATGCGAGGGTTCCTACACGTGCGCCGTGCCCGACGCCCAACGCTTTCAAACAATTGGCAAGTTGCTTTGAGCGTCCATGAATGCCGCGCCAATTGGTACGGTGCTGCCCTCCTTCGGGCATATTGGAGACAATCTCTGTATCGCCGTGAAATGCTACTGCGTGTTCAATCAGGGAGGAGATTAAGAGTTCTTGCTGTTGCATTAGCCCGTGCATAGGGGACTCCGGTTGAAATTGTTGGTCGTCGTTTTTTATACTTTTGATGATTGGCTCAATGCGTGGCATTCACGAATACGGTTATGCTGTACGGCGGCAACGATGGTGTTGGTACAGTCTTATTTCATTTTTCCATTTGAATGGGAATTGGGCAATCTAACCTGTCAATTTCTGATGAATATCACATCCGTAATTGGGATCACAGTGTAGGTGTCAGGTATTTTTTAATGGTATTTTTTGTCTATTACAATTGAATGTTGATATTGGTTGATTGGTTGGTTGGTTGGTTGCTGAGGCGGTTGGTGCTCCTTGGATGCTGGTCTAAGGTGGCCCGACAGTTGGCAAATACGGTCTTCGTTACTTAACACGGTTAATGCTTCGTGGGTGCTGGTCGGGGGTAGCCCGACAGCTAGTTACTTTTTCTTGCTTCGCCAAGAAAAGAGTAACCAAAAAGAAGGCGACCGCAGAGACGCTGCCCTTCGGGTTCCCAAATTTTTCGGCCGTCAGTCGGGTTGAAAGACCAACTCGCCTTCGGCTCAAACATGTCTTCCAACAATTCCCGACTAACGGCCGAAAAACTTGGCAGCGCCAATGTCGGAGTAGGTCAAGTGCCACTTCAAAATCAACTGCAACGTCAAAGGTGGCTGCGCCTGTAACAGCAACCGCAACCGCAACCGCAACAGCAACAGCAACAGCAACAGCAACAGCAACCGCAACCGCAACCGCAACCGCAATAGCTTTGATGGTGGATGAGTTCAGTGGTCACTCACCCCATCTTTAACCGTTACATGTCAACAAGCCGTAGTAACAAAACCGTAATACCCAATCATCTTTATGAGGTTTCCATGCAATCGATTAAAACTTTGCAATCCAGACATTTGTTCACCATGTATTTAGAGGTGGCGTATGACCGTATTTATTCTATCGGCAACGTACCAACTGGTCGTCGTATCATTGCGCCAGTTGATGGCGGCCGATTTGAGGGAGATAGATTACGCGGCGAGGTGTTGCCGGACGGTGCCGACTGGGTGCGTTTTCGTAGCGATGGCGTCATGGAAATCGACGTACGGACGACATTGAAGACGAGTGATGATGCGCTGATTTCTCTGCGATATAGAGGGTTGGCGCATGCATCTCCAGAAAACATGCAACGCTTCATTCAGAGAGAAACGCAACCATATGAAAATGTCTACGCTCGCACTAGTCTGACCTTCGAAACCGAAGCGCCGCAATATGCATGGCTAAATAAAGTCATTGCCGTCGCCAACGGTACGCGAACGGACACGGGTCCAATGTATGAGGTATTTGAAATTACCTGATGTAGAAATACCGTAACTGGTATTAGCAGGCGTCTTAATTTCGTCGTAAGAAACAATTATCTCCCGCGATATACTGATGAAAGAATAATCTTCAGCATGTGCGGGAGAAACTTTATTCTAGCTATTTTTTGACGATTGATCTGTCTTGATAACTTAGCCGTGAAGCGCTGTGTAATAAGGTACTTATCTTCCGACGAACACAGGTGTTCTTTTTTCAGAGAAGGCGCGCATGGCTTCCTTAGCATCTTCGCTTCGACCTAATTCTGCGGTCATATTTTGTTCAAAGCGATAGCCATCGCGCAAGGTCATGTTCTCGATCGTCGCCGCCGAATTTTTTGCGGTACGGCTGGCAATCGGGCTCTTGGATGCGATGATCCGGGCCATGTCCATCGCTGCGGGCATTAACTGATCCAGTGGCACACAGGTCTCCACAATACCAAGTCGGTAAAGCTCCGCCGCCGGTACGCGATATCCGGTGAACATCATACGGCGCGATAGCGAGTGACCAAACAAACGCATGGCGTGCTTTCCACCACCCATTAATCCAACATCTACCTCGGGCAAGCCGAAACACGCATTCTCTGAACATAGCAAGATATCGCATGATGCCGCAATCCCTAACCCAGCGCCTAACGCGGGACCATTCACGGCAGCAATGACAGGTTTCTTGCACTCAAGGATTGAATAACTCATTTCGCGTGCGAGACGCGCACTGGTCCAACGATCACCTGGTTGTACGACAAGTGTGGCACGCGCCTTAATATCTGCACCGGCGGAAAAAATCTTGCCCGCTCCAGTGAGCACTACAACACGGATATCGTCCAAATCGTTAATCATGTCAAAGGCCGTAATCATTTCTGTCATGAATGCCGGGGACACCGCATTGACCGGTGGCGCATCCATCGTAATAACGGCAATGTGATCGACAATCTCGGTTGTAATAAAAGTCATTGTGTTCTCCATGAGTAATTTTTTGCAGTGCGTTGCTGAATACGTGACATACGTATCAAACGTAAGCCAACGTCATAACGATCCGCCTCAGCCTTGCTGATGTAAGGTCTCGCGCTCTGCCATGCATCTCGTAGCAATTTTTCGTGCGGTCTGATAATCGCCTTTGCCAGCGTCGCTACGTGGCAAAATATCCAGGCTAAAAATGGCTTTGGGTAACTTGTAGCCAGCAAGGGACGACGAAAGCTGATGTGCCAGGGTTTTATCTAACTCGCCCCCGCTGCGCGATTTGACAAGCGCCACGATAACGCTGCCCCACTTTTCATCTGGCAACCCGACTACAAGTGCATCATCGATATCGGGCAATAATTTCAAAGCCTCTTCCACTTCTTCGACAAATACTTTTTCACCGCCGGTATTAATCACCAGGCTGCCGCGACCAATCAGTTGCATAAAGCCCTGCTCGTCACGGCGCGCCCAGTCACCGGGAGCCGCATATCGCGCGCCATCAATGTAACGAAATACTGAAGCAGTTTTTTCGGGATCGCCGAAATACCCCAATGGCAATGGTTCGCCACGCGCGATCATGCCCTCACCTGGCTGATCGGGTCCAAGAATACGGTCATCATCGGTAATCAACACGGTTCTTGCACCAGCGTGGAAACTGCCGGTGGTAATCGATTGTTGGACGGTGGTGATGGAAAATCCGAGACCTGAAGCTTCAGACGCGCCAAAATTATCTGCCAGCGCAAGTTGTGGCAAGTGACGCAACAATCCCCGCTTGATGTCATGACTCCAGATCAGCCCTGCTGAACTGATCACTTGCAGAGCGTCCAAGGCATATGGTTCAGATGCCTCATCAAGCGCGCGCAACATCGGTCTTGCGAATACGTCACCAACAATCAAGACCTTATTCACCTTCTCGCGCGCCGCAACCTGCCATAACTCAACAGGATTAAAAGACGGCGACGGCAACAACACAACCGTTCCACCCCAAAACAATTCAGCCAGCGACGCATTCAATCCTGTGCCGTGCATAATTGGACAAACAGGAATCAAGCGGCTCGGAGAAGTGATGGCCCGCAACATAGCGATATGTTCATCAAGATTGTTGGGGCGGCTTTTTAGTAGTGGCGACTCTAACTGACACTCTCGATATTTTGCGCCTGGCCAGATGACACCTTTCGGCATGCCGGTGGTTCCACCGGTATAGAGCAACAAAAAATCGTCGCCGGAGCGCTTGATGGATAACGGCGTCCCATTCCCTTGCGTTGCCATTTCTTCAAATGATAAACTGTCGGGTTGATCATCACTATCAATGCAGATCCATTGCTGGATATCAGGAAATTGACTCCGCAAGGCCACCATTTGCGGTTGAAATTCTTTTTGAAAAAAAACTGCACGCACACCCGCGTCCTTGAACACATAACCAATTTCTTCAGCGCGGTAGCGGTAGTTGATATTGACATGGGCCAGACGGGCTTTAAGACAAGCAGACAATCCCTCCAGGTAGCCGGGATGATTACGCGACACAAACGCTACACGGTCACCTGGATTCAGCCCGCCCGCTATCATTGCACGTGCGACCCGATTACTGCGTTGATCAAACTCGCGCCACGTAATAATACGATCGCCTTGCACCAGCGCCGCGCGCTCGCCATCTATATTGGCTGCGACAGCATCCAGAATGTCTCCTAAGTTCCAATCCATTCGTCAATCTCCTCTCTATTGTTTTAATATGCCTTTGTGACCTTTTACCTGGTTTATTTTTGGTCGCTGCAAGCAGTGCCTAATGAGGCGTAACGCTGTCGATGAAAATCGATATTACCGAAACTGAGCTCAAACATCACCAGTCGTTTCAAATAATGGCTGACGATATGTTCATCGCTGGTGCCAATCCCACCGTGCAGTTGTATTGCTTGCTGTCCAACGAAGAGTGCATTCTGTCCAACCCGCGTTTTAGCAGCAGAGATCGCCCGCGTGCGTACGTGTGAGGGACTAGATAAATTCTCGGTGGCGTAATAGGTCATTGAACGTGCTTCTTCACAGGCAATCACCATATCCACCATACGGTGTTGCAATACCTGAAATGATCCAATCGTGACCCCAAATTGCTGACGTGTTTTGAGATAGTCGAGCGTCACGCTGCAAGCTGCTTCCATGATGCCAAGTGCCTCAGCCAGACTCGCTGCGATGGCATGATCGACCGCCATTTCCAGTAGTGCAAGACCACCGCCAATGGTACCGATTACGGCGGTATCTGACACTGCAACATTATGTAATACCAGACTACTGACATGACGTTGATCTGGACTACGAAAATTCTTCCGGACTAAACCAAGTGCATTGGCCGATACTAAAAACAAGGTAATGCCATCGGGATCATCAACCGCACCCGAGGTACGGGCGGGTAAAATATACCAGTCCGCTGTACTGCCGTCGGGAACATGACTTTTCTCTCCTGACAGTTGATAGCCACCGGACTGAGCCTTGGCGGTCATCTCAACATATTCCAGGTTAAAGTGGCCCAGCGGTTCGCCCAAACCTAGCGCTATGCGACACTCTCCCATCATGATCGCGTTCAGTCGCTGTTCTTTGATATCACTACAAGCATGTTGCAACAACGTGCTGCCGATGATGCAGGTACTGACGTAAGGCTCACGTGCCAGCCCTTTACCAAATTGTTCCATCAGTACCATGGTGTCAATGGCCGATCCACCCAATCCTCCCAGGTCTTCTGGCACGCTGATCGCTAACCAGCCGAGCTCAGCCATTTTCTGCCAATTTTCTTTGATATATGCGCGCTTGTCGACGCAGGCTTTCTGCCAGTCTTCAAAACGGCCATGTTCCCGCACAAAACGGGCGGCGCTGTCCTGCAATAATTGCTGTTCGTGCGATAACGTAAAGTTCATGCATTTACTCCTACAAGCCAAGAGATCGACGGGCGATGATATTGCGCTGGATCTCGTTTGATCCGCCGTAAATTGTCGTCACGCGGCTGTATAAATAGCCCATCATCGGCCCTGACGACGCGTAAATATCTTCTGCGCCAACCGGGTCGAGCGCTTCAAAACGCGCCGCACCGTAACCGAGCGTTTCAATCCATAGCTCGGTGATTTTTTGTAAAAGTTCAGACCAGCGAACCTTCATCATCGACCCACGTGGACCAGAATCAATCCCGGCAACAACGTCGGCCAGCGTGCGCAAGCCTAAATATTCCAATGCAATGACTTCAATCTCCAACTGCGCCAACTTTGTTTTAAAGTCGGCATTTTGTATTAGCGGGGTCTGTCCTTGCATCGCTGTACCAGCGCGCTCGCGCACGTATTCCAACTGTCTTGCAAGACGCGCACTCAAGGTCGCGGTTGCACCACGCTCCCGGTCGAGCAGGACTTTTCCATAACTCCAGCCTTTCCCCTCTTCGCCTAATAAATCCGCCACCGGCACTCTGACATCATCGAAAAACACCTCATTGACATGATGCTCTTCATCCAGCGTCAGAATAGGTCTGACTTTGATACCAGGCGTTTTCATGTCAATCAGAAGAAGAGAGATGCCTGCCTGCTTTTTGGCTGTGCTATCCGTCCGGACCAGACAAAACATCCTGGTCGCGGCCTGCGCATAACTGGTCCAGAGTTTTTGTCCGTTAACGACGTATTCGGAGTCTTCCAGTATCGCTTTAGTCCGTATCGCGGCAAGGTCCGATCCCGCACCAGGTTCAGAATACCCCTGACACCACCAATCTTCACCCGACAAAATACGCGGCAAATAGCGTGCTTTCTGCTCTGTCGTCCCAAACGTAAAAATGATCGGCCCGATCAACTCAAGACCTTGATGAAATTGCGGAGGCGCATCGGCGCGTGCGGCTTCCTGCTCAAATATATGGAGTTGTGTCGGCGACCAACCAGTCCCACCCCACTCCTTTGGCCACGACGGCGCGCCCCAACCGTGACGGAAGAGAGTTTGTTGCCATTGTCGCCATTCCGGTATGCTTGGACGCATACCTGATCTGACGCGTGCTCGCATGGTATCTGGCACATTATTTAAACAGAACGCCCGCACTTCTGCACGGAACGCGCGATCTTCATCCAACTCTTCTCGATTCATGCATGCTCCCTGATGGTAATAACAGCTTAAGAATCCGTCTGCATGCGCGATGCAGGGCGAATCCTGCTGAACGCATCTGCGTACGACTGCCCTCTACAGATTTTTTAATAGAAGATAATTCGTCACAATCGCGCTTTTTTTAGATTACCTGTCGACAGGTTAGCAATCAATCGAGCGCTTGATTATCGCGGATGTGATTTAACCTGGCCCCGCAAGATCACCGCGTACCCAGTCGTATATTGCAGGTGCGACGGTACTTTTGCGGTCCGGCCTGGACTCACTTGCATAAAGCGCTTAGAACTGCTGATGCACTTTAAAAAGTGCGTATCCGCACCGCGCTGAGATGCCAACAGATCTCCCTATTCAATTTCCACCCAGGAGGTGTTTTTATGACTTCACAAATTGATTTACATGCATTACAGGGATTACAAGGATTACAAGGATTACAAGGATTACTGGATCGTGAAGCCATCCGGGAATGTCTCTTTCGCTATTGTCGTGGAATTGATCGAGTGGACGAGGAGGCCTTGCGCTCGGCTTATTGGCATGATGCGACAGATCGTCACGGCCCCTATCAGGGAAGTGCAAACGGGTTTATTGATTGGGCGCTCGAGAAGTTGAAGGGCGGTGGTCGAATGGTGCACATGCTGGGCAATATTTCTATCCAATTACACGACGATGTAGCGGCAGTAGAAAGCTATTTTCAGGCGCTGCAAGAAGACAGAAATGCCGAGGGTCAAAAGCGTGAAATGCTTTTATGCGGTCGCTATGCAGACCGATTTGAAAAGCGCGATGGCAATTGGCGGATTGCAGCACGCACCGTTATTTATGATTGGATCAATCAGGCAGTCGTTCCCGAGCTGACTGAAGCGCAACGCTTTGGTGAAACCAGACAGCCACGCGGAGGAAGCAAGCCCGACGATCCCTACTATGCGCTGCTGGCAGATGCGCCGTTCAATTCGCTTTAATTATTACTAGATTTTTTCGGCCACTATCTAGTATTGCACTTAGGTCGATGGTGTTAATTCGTTTTTTTTGATTTTTGATCGGTGTCGTTAACACGCTTATCGACGCAGCAAGATTAGCGGATTCCTGGCGACACTCTCATAACCACGCACGTCTCGTGCGACTTCTTTGTTCCACAATGACAAAAAGAGGCCTCGCTAGGCGCGGCCTCTTCGCATTTATTTACAAGCGACATTCTTAAATCGAAATGAATACAGTTTTAAAGTAATGTCAATTTCGAGACAAACTTACTGTTCAGCGCTCGTCGTCTTCTTATCAAACTCAAGAATCGGATAAGTCGTATAGCTTTGATCCATCAATCCTTGCGCACGTGCCGTTGCCAACTCAGCAATGACTTGCGCACGGGTTTTAGTTGAAGAAGAATGATCATTTGCTGGATATGGTGCCTCAGCAAAAGCGCTCCCAGCAGCGGCAGCAAAAATAATCAAACCAGCGATCAATGGTTTGGCGTTCATGTTATTTCTCCATAAAGTTATGGGTATCACAAAATTCGGTGAAAGCAGATAAGTACACCGTTCGGGTCCTAAATCAATGAACGAGCGTCATTATCGCTTCCATACACTGCACACCAAAATGCGATGCCCTTGTGTGATTCGTCCACCAACAGTAGTAAGTGTAAAGCCTCTCCGATCAACAATAAATAGCGTATTTTATAATTAACTATTCCATTATTAGAAATAATAAAAAATAGCAATCGTGTTGATTCCAAGCACACTAGACAATCGAGTAATCCATTTTCTGATTGACATCATTTAATACTATTTTCCCCCGAGCACTCCGCTTGAATACTGTCCGCGATCAGTTATGTTAAACAAATGCGCTGGCAAGACCCTCGTGCCACGTCCGACGAAAGCCTTGCACTACAGACGGCGCAGCTTCAGTGATGTCGAATGTTAACTCGCTATGAAGATATGAACTGAACCAAATTGATAGTGACTATCAGCCGATCTAGATTGGCACCAGGACGGACACTCACAAAGGAGATTAATATGCATGCGGTAATAAGAACCTTTTCGGGACCCGGCGCAAAACAGCTTTTCGATGGTTTAGAAGAACACAAAGCTGACGTCGAAGCCAGTTTAAGGAAAGTGTCTGGTCTCGTGAGCTACACACTTCTACGCCATGGTGATGGCGGAGCGGCAGGACTGTTTGCAAGGATAAGACCGGTGCCGAAGAGAGCTTGAAAGTTGCGCGCGACTGGATTCAGAAAAATGCTTCGAATAGCCACGCGAAGCCGCCGATCGTGGGAGAAGGCCCGGTCATCGTTCACATCCAATAGCGCGATTCCGCCTGAGATCACGCCAATATCACTGCCACAGTACTTTTCGGGTCCCGGGCACTGGATGATTAGGTTTCAGCAGATCTGAAATGTAGGACGCTCATTTCGTACGACTATGATCTTCCGCTAAACGTAAGAGTCGATGGAGAAAATATGGGGAGTTGGACCCTGTAAGTTAGGTATTTTTACTAGTATTCAACAGATTCAGATACAAAGCAAAAACGCCGCAAAACCAAGCTGGGCTTAGGTTTGCGGCGTTATATGCTGATCTACTGCTAGTGTCTTGGTGCCCGAGACCGGAATTGAACCGGTACGACGATTAAGTCGAGGGATTTTCTTACCACTTCGGCTTTAGCCGCCAGCGCAAGCGCTGTTCGTGGTCTGGAGCACGCCTTCACCATGGTCTTGCGACTTTAGGTGCTCGCCGTCTGCTCTCTACACCTTCCCTCAAACTTTCGTCGGAGGGCTTGGCTCGGTATTAGCTCGGACTTCCGTCCAGGGCCTTCGCCGAGTTTGACGAGTTTCACCTCAAGAATTTCTTCAAGAGGGCTCAAATTAGTTTAAGTCCCTTGTGTCTACCAATTTCACCACTCGGGCATTGTTAGGACCCGTTTTCTGGATCCTTTCGATGCTTTGCTTTTTTACGTTTCAGCTTAACGTTTGAGCGTGAGTAACGCTTTTTATGCCTAGCGCTTGACTCGCTTCTTAAACAACTGCATTTGATGCGGCTGCTTAACCAGTTTCAGAAAAACACGAAGTCCGCATTCTACCTAACGTTACAGCGATGAGTCAAATTTTCAGAAAACCAAGCCTTTCATCTTCTGATAATGGCAGTTTGCAATTTCATGCAAGCTTGCCTCTAAAAGAGAATCAAAAATGTTAATACATACCCACTCAAGACAGGGCCGAATTCTATCAGGTTCTGGCGATAACGACCATCATGTTGTTACGGAATTCTTATGAATTAGTGGATTGAGCGTAAAGCCAAGGTCAAATTCATCAAAAATGTTTAAAACGTGCTGCATTAAAAACATTTAGGCAAAAAAAAACCCACCAAAATAATTTAGTGGGTTAAATCCAAACCTATGAGGTGTTGGAGGAGACAGATGCACTATATCGCAGTGCAACAAAAATCGTCTGCTTTATTGTGGTGATATCTCATATTCATGTTGCATATAACAAACTTTAATTTGTACTATCATTCACAAGTAGAAGCCTGCAATTCGTCGGCTTCTGAAGTAGAATCAACGCCAGAATCACAACCGTGCATTGTCGTTAGCCGCTTTTACATGAACAGGTTTCCCAATAAGCGACGCCAAAAATCAGCGCTTATCGGCATCCTTTGCAAACGACTACTCCAAGCCAGTGTTCCAAGCATCGGCCCGGCTTGAGCATTGGCGTTCATACCCGTTATTCTCAACGCCACTGGCATTACCTTCACATGAAAGCAAATTCAATGATTGCACTAATGAGCTCACTAAAAAATGATGCGTTCACTTAGGTGCATTGGCAATATCTTGGGCTTTGATACTCCCCAATGGTAGTGAGGTACCGGCTTCATTCGCCACTGCTCGCGCGACAGAGTCATCTAGCGACCCTACTGGTGCCTCGCCCACATTAATCACTTTGCTTTGGTGAAGGAATGTATAGATGCTATTCAACTGTTTGTGTACGCGCTCGTCGAACACAAATGGTTTTTCATCTCTGATAGGGCTACCTCCGGCTGTAACAGGAATCGCGCCATAAATTGAAAACCACGCCATCCGTAACGTAATACCCGTCGTTTGCCCTTTGACTATTTCAGCTACCTTTAACTGGTTTTTCGGGTCCAGAATGAAGCGTTGCGCCTCCATTTCCATTTTGACCCAGGCCTTCACGACATCAGGTCGCTGCGTCATGAAATCGTCTCGCATGGCGATATATCCTGAATCAGGAATATCAAACGGATAGCCGGTGATAGCGTATTTTGCGATGCCCTCCCCCACCAGATTACCAATTCTTGAGGCAGTTGGCTCCCACAGTGCAACCGCATCAAGCTTCTTGGCGCGCAGATTGGTACTCAATACCTCAAGCGATTGATTCATTATTGCGTCAGGCTTGATGTGGGTCCTGTCGATCACATTACCCAAAAAACGGTCGGCGCAACTACCCTTTGGGGTGGCAATCGTCTTGCCATCTAACCATTTGATCGCGTCTTGCGATGTCTTGAAATCCGGTGCGTCGGCACGTACCATAATGACGTTGCATCGCTGGCCAGCGGAAAAACCGGTATTGACGACGAGCTTGACCTTCGCTTGTTCAGTTTTGGTAGTCACCAACACCGCTGGCACATCGCCCAAATAGCCAATCTGCTGTTTACCAGCCAACATTTGGTTGACGATAATTGAGCCTTGAAGTCCTGCCTGAAATTCGACCTCACTTCCGGCTGGCAGGAATTTTTTCCACAGCGCTAAGCCTCGGATGACAGCGGCGGAGTAAGAAACAGTGTCATACGGTTGATAGCCCACAACCAGATGCACTGGCTGACCTACCTTGCCGTACCCCTGATCACCGGCGCGCGCGAAGTGTTCGCCCTGCAATAACAAGAGTGACGCCAATAGCGTTTTTTGAGCTGCTCGTGCCCACCATTTTTTTGTGTAAGTCATGACAGTCTCTTTCTAGGATACGATCTTGGAACAACAGGATTAATCAGATTAATGTGGGTTTTTCGTCTTTTTTATATTAGCTCCGCGCACGTCAACGCGACTTTCACTGGCGATACCTTAAGTACAGCTTTTTCCCCTGTTCAAAACAGATAGTTTAATCAACGCTATTTCGCCCTGATCTGGATTGGTAAATGTCCGAATCGTTGCTTTATAAGTCGATAAAAAGTATCTCCCATCAGCATATTTCGTGCCAGACCACACAAATTGCCGTCCAATACATTGGCCGCAGCGCTGATTGCCGAAAGTATTGTGGACACGGGGCGCACCATTTTTCTACCGCGATAGATAGAGAGAATAGGAAGAATAGGGCGAATTTTTTCTTCGATTTGTTTCATTTCGATACCGCCCCCCGTTTCATTTCGAAACACCGAAACTGTCGCACGCCGCGATTAGATGATCTCCGAACGCGTGATAGCCAATATGCGCTTTGCGGTTGACGCGGGGGATTGTGCTAACGCTACACATGATGATCTCTTGCTTAACCCGCCGTTCATTAAGCGCTCAAACTTCGCGTATCCCTTTGCAATTCAAACATTTCAAATTCAGGAAGGGTCGTCTAACAAATATATGGCAAAGCATCGATCTTTTTAGAATACGTTTTAACTGGATGCAAAAATATCAATATGGTAGGCTGGTACTACACATAAAATAGCCTTTTAGGCAAGATTGATGAGTGAGTCGAATTGCGCGGTGCTGCCGAGCAATTTAACAAAGTCCGACGTGAATCATTTCTATGATGCTCGGCTTGGTCGCGCAATCGGCAATACGAGGTCCCGGCGGCTTTCATCATTCCTTCCCAGTTCGCCACAAGAGCGAGCATAGTGACGGACAGCAAGGCAGTACGCCTCGTTGTAATACAACAGAATTATAAAAGGGGGACAAATTGACATCTTTAAATCGACAGCGATGGTGGCATTGCAAGATGGTAACAATGGCGCTTCGCCTATCTGCATATGTAATGGTCCAGGTTATACATTTCCCTTTCCCCCCTCATCCCAGCAACCGTCATCGTTTCATCATTGCAACCAGATGAAAGATTATTCACCTGACGTTCTTGCATTATTTTCAACTGATGAATCCAATTTTTTCAGTTTCGCAGAGAGTTTACCTTGGCCAGTCATTATCATTCGTAGCGATGGTGAAGTGGCAGGATTAACTAAACAGATTATGGGGCTTGACGTGGCTTCGGGGCTGAATGATCTGGGTTATTTTCCGACCTTATTTCCTGCATACGCTACGTCGTTACAGGGTCCTGTGTGCTGGCAAATTCCGCAGGAAGTAAAATTGATCAGAACCGCAAAAAACGATCATTTGGTACATGAACGTCTCATCATGCGGCGGGCTTCGACCGGCTCTTACCTAATGATTGTTGACGAAACAAAGTTACGCACGTTAGAGGTTGCCGACATACAAACGGCGCGCCTGGCAGCGATAGGCTTCATGGTTGCAGGCGTGTGCCATGAATTGAGTAATCCCTTGGCTGCAATCCGTTCGATGGTGCAGATACTGGGATCGGATCAAGAGAAGAAGTCTGCCCTTCTTGGAAAAGGACTGGCAAACATAGCCGACAATGTTCAGAGACTTCTCGGCATTTCTGATCGTCTACTTAATTTCGGCAGGGTCGGCGATGCCACCAGAACCGGATTTCAAGTGGATGAAGCGATTGGACAGGCATTCTCGGTGATGTTTGAAAATGGCTGGTCGGCGCAGATTAAAGTTGAATTTGTGCGTGATCGCACCGCCTTGGTTTTTGGCAATCTAAGCCAATTGCAGGAGGTATTCGTGAACCTATTCGAAAACGCCATAGGCGCAATGAATGGGGTCGGAATACTCAGCGTAAGAACCAAAATTCAAAGTAATAATTCAGTCGTTGTACTGGTGAGTGACACTGGCCCTGGCATTCCAGATAATATATTGCCGAGGATCTTCGAACCGTTCTTTACCACCAAGACGTTAAATAGGGGAACCGGACTAGGGCTGGCGATCAGCAGCGAGATTCTGCTTGAACATCGCGGCCTTATTACCGCTGCAAATAATGCCCATGGCGGGGCCTGCTTCCAGGTCGAACTGCCGCTTTTGGGGCCAGAGTTATGAAAACTTCTAAAGTAGTGCCATGCGAGACCAAGCCCCACGCCGAACGTGTGCTGATCGTCGATGATGACCGCGGCATCGTAGAGTGTGTGAAATGGATATTGGAAGCAAAAGGCTATGACTGTGCAGTGACGTACAACGGTGCGGATGGAATGTCTATGCTGCAAAGCCGAGGATTCGACCTGGTGATAACCGATCTGAAGTTACCGGACATGACCGGTCTCGAAATTATCGGGGCGGTAAAAAATATGGAACTGGATTTGCCCGTCATTCTGATGACGAGCTTTTCATCCGTTGAAAGCGCTATCGAAGCGTTACGGAAAGGTGCCGTCGATTACATTATCAAGCCGTTTCATAATGACGACTTCGGATTCGCTGTAGATCGCGCGATGAACGAGCGGCGGGACCGGCGCGAAAACGTGGTGTTGAAGCGGCAGTTGCGCAAGGTTTATACCAAGAACCAAATCATTGGCGAAAGCGAAAATGTTCGCAAGCTCCAAGCGATGATTCAGCGTATCGCACCGACCGAGGCCAACGTCCTGATTCAAGGCGAAAGCGGCACTGGAAAAGAACTTGTGGCGCAGGCGTTGCATTACGGTGGTCCACGCGCCGAGCGCCCATTTGTACCAGTCAACTGCGGCGCGATTCCATCTGAATTACTGGAGTCGGAACTTTTCGGTCATACGAAAGGGGCATTTACTGGTGCGGTTACGGCCAACGAGGGATTAATCCGGCAAGCTAGCGGCGGGACTTTGTTTCTCGACGAGATTTCAGAAATGCCGTTAAACGTGCAGGTCAAACTTCTCCGTGTAATTCAGGAGCGGCAAGTGCGCCCGGTCGGCTCGACCCAAACCTATGTAACGGATACCCGTTTCGTCGCCGCTAGTAACCGCAATCTAAAAATAGAGGCGGAAAAAGGCAATTTTCGCGCTGATTTGTTTTACCGGCTTAACGTGATCGCCATTCAAGTTCCACCATTACGCGACCGGGCCGACGACATCGAAATTCTGGCCCAACATTTTCTAGAATATCACTGTCAAAAATTGGGTGGCAGAAAGTGTCAAATGAGCCAGGAATTTATTCATTTTCTTAATAACTACGAATGGCCTGGGAATGTTCGAGAGCTTGAAAACCTCATTGAGCGGGTTGTCATTCTTGCTGACTCAGATGTTTTGACCTCAGTCGATCTGGTCGATATGCTTTCCATTCCGTCGTCAGAAGAGAAAGTCAACGCACCACCACATCATTCTGGAGTGCCGTTGTCTATCGAAGAATACACCAAAGAAACGATTCTATTGCATCAGGACACGCATACAGAAGCCGAACTTGCCGCTATTCTCGGCATCGGCAGGAAAGCTTTATGGATACGAAGACGAGAATGGGGTCTTTTAAAAGAGAGTAAATAACGGACACGGGTACTAATTTTGCAGCCGCGCCGATTGGAAAAAGCGGATGTCAGGTCTATCGATTGTGTGTTATTTTAGTCGACAGTCATAGGTATGCTTTTTGCTTTAGTTTGAGGGGTGCACCTCATTCCCACAATCGCTGGGTTCGTTTAGTTTTACGCAGCTGGCATGAATGCGCGCCGTTCGCCGTTCAATGCTGAGAATTATTTACGGGAGTACCCATATGCCCGATGCTATTATCCAACAGGCTTCCCTGCCGGGAATCTTGACTCAAACGAAGTTTTTCTCAGGCCTGTCCGAATCCCAACTTGCGTTAGTCGCCTCGGTCAGTCGCGTAGAAGAATGGCCTTCCGGGCACTCTATCTATAAAATCGGCGAGAATGCCAATACGCTATACGTTCTTATGGACGGGATGGTACGTTTTGCTATCAGCCTCGGCAGTCGCGAGACATCTGCGGGCGACATTCTGCATCGGGGTCAGGTTTTTGGCTGGTCCTCGCTGACACCAACCTCCAACATCCGATTGGCCACGGCCTCCTGCATGACCACTTGTAAGATTCTTGCCATTGATGGCAAGGGCCTTTCGTCGATCATGGAACAAGATCACACAATTGGTTATCGTGTACTTACTCAGGTCACTGCCCTGATCACTGGCACGCTGGTGGCGTTTGCCTGTGGCTAACCAGCCCTTCATCCAATGAGTTTATGGCTGATTCTGGTTGCGCTCGTCGTTGGGGTAATGATAGGCGCAGTCGGGATCGGTGGATTACTGCTGGTTCCGGCAATTGCATTACTGGCCTATCTGCCGGTTCAGACGGCGATGGCGACCGCACTCCTGACCTTTATTTTTACCGGTTTTCTGGGAACGTTTCTGTTTCATCGGCGCGGCAGTATCGACTGGAACATCGCTAGGCCAGTCTGCGCAGGTGCGGCAATCTCAGGATTTTTTGGCGCATGGGCCAATTCACGCATAGACCCGCATACCCTCATCTTTCTGCTGGCGAGCGTGGTCGCGGTAGCTGGACTCAACACGGGGTTGACCCGCGTCGGACAACGTCCACCGGTATTTTCTGGAAATCCTGGACGGCAACAGATTGTCTTATTTTGGATTGGCGCAGTGTGCGGATTCGGATCCGGCCTGACCGGGGTCGGTGGTCCCGCATTATCAGTACCAATATTGCTGCTGTTTGGATTTTCGCCGTTAAGCGCGATTGGAGCGAGCCAAGTGATCCAGATTCTGGCGGCAATCTCTGGAACGCTGGGAAACCTCCGGTATGGCACGATCGATTTCCAGCTTGCTGCGGTACTGACAATCGTAGAATTGATCGGCGTTCAACTGGGTGTACACATCGTGCATTCACTAAACCCACGCACGTTACGCAGCGCTGTGGCCATTTTTTGTATCCTGGTCAGCGCTGGCCTGATCCTGCGTTCGCTTGATATCGTCTAATCTGCTTAAGAGATAGTCTGGTAATAAAGATTCTGTGGATGGTTTGCCTGCGCAAAAAAGAACCACCGTTCAGCCAGTAACCCAGCGTATTGAATGACGAAAATAGTGCAGAATAAGGCCGCTGAAGCAGTGCTTTGGCCGAAAAGAAGTAAGAACAGCGGAAGAATAAACGCAAACACCAGAAAAAACCATTTGACTGAACGCAAAATGCGCGGGGTCTTGCCATGAAAGAATTCACGGGTATTGAATGATCCACCCATAAACCCCTGCGATTTCTGCACGATGCGCGGATGGTGTATTCCCAACGCGGTTTGTAACGATGACTTCAGTTTCAGTCTTTTATTTCGAACCAGTGAGGCGGAACGGACCCCTAGCCCGCTTGCTGTCAGTAAGATTGCAGCGACAGCAAAGGTTCTGGTCAGGTCAGGCTCAACGAACGCGGCCAGTGCGGTTGCCAGCGAGCATCCTGATGCGCATCCAAGAATAAAATAATTCAGCAACGTCAATGGACTGGCCCATTCTTGCAGGAAGCGGATACATGCGTAAATCATGCCGGTACAAATATACAGCGCAACGCAGATAACCGCGGTAACCGCGCCTACCGCCAGCGACATTTCCCACTGCGCATAGTGCGCGTAGCCATAGACGACCAACAACACCATGAAAATCGGTAACACGATGACTTCACGTGACAACCAGGAGGTGCGCCACATTGCGGCGGCGCGCCACGCACGTTCAGGATGACCAAGGTGGAAGAACGACGCAATCAGACCCAGAGCGCTCAATAACAGCGCGATCAGACTGCCACAGACAAATAGCACAACGCTGTTTTCAATTCGAAGAAGTTGTAGTCTGCTGGCAAGCTCGACTACGTAAAGCGCCAGAAACAGACCCTGTCCAGCACCAATTAGAGTCGTGAGAAAGATGACGGAAGCAGCGGGATTCATCAGAAATACTCCTGAAAACCCCGGCCTTTCGGCCGGGAGCGAAAGACATCAAGCGCGCAGCAATCGATGCCTTCCAGGTGAAAGAAGATTGTTAACTACTTTGTGGTTGTGCCAGCAAAACAAAAAATTTGGAACTTGCTGTCATTCACCGATCAATCACCTCATTACCAGCTCACTGTATCGTCTAGCGAGGGCAAGGTGGTCGATGACTTCGGTAATCTCTCGTCAATTCTGATGGGATTATCGACCCGCATAATTTGATCCTCGCGCAGGTTTGACTCGGTCCGACGTCGCGGCAAGTAATGATTTGATGGCTTGGTTCCCCATTCCGGCATGAGTGCATAGCCACCGCGCTCGCGTATCGCGATTGACACTGTGGAATCAGGGTCATGAATGTCACCAAATAAGCGGGCGCTGGTGGGACATGCCATCACGCATGCAGGTTGGCGGTCTGCTTCTGGGAGCGCCGGATTATCGATCCTATCTGCGCACAGTGTGCATTTGGTCATCTCCTGCCGTTTTTCGTCGAGTTCACGCACGCCGTACGGACAGGCCCACGCGCAATAGCCGCAGCCGATACACTTGTCATAATCAACCAGCACGATTCCATCGGACTTACGTTTATAGCTTGCCCCGGTTGGGCATACCGGAACGCATGGCGGCTCTTCGCAATGCAGGCACGACTTGGGAAAATGGACGGTCTCGGTATTCGGAAACTCGCCTACTTCAAAGGTCTGCACACGGTTAAAAAACGTGCCCGTGGGGTTCTCATCGTAGGGCCGTTCGTCGGCTAGGTACCCGGCACTGCCGGAGGTGTTCCAGGACTTGCAGCTTGTCACGCAGGCTTGGCAGCCAACGCAGACGTTCAGGTCAATTACAAGGGCCAACTGGGTCACGATTGTTCTCCATCTCATGGTTGAATGGGTCGTCGTCTCTATGGTCGATCGACCGTGTCGATATGCGCTTGGTACTATTTCGGCGGCACGTCCCGTCCAGCCACATACGCCTGCCAGACACGACGCAACGTTTTGGTTCCTGGCAGTGGCGCTACGATCGGAAATTGTGGTGATGTTTCCTTTGGCTCTTCCGGTCCTGCCTTGTAAATACGTACCTTGACGTCATACCAGCCCGCTTGTCCGGTGACCGGGTCAGAATTGGAAAACACATGTCCGCCCTGATCCGGTGGGAGCTCCTCTGACAGCAGATGGTTGAGCAAAAAACCTTTGCGTGACTCATTCGCATTCGGACCAAGATGCCATGAACCGGCAGCCTTTCCAATCGCGTTCCAGGTCCATACCGTACCCGGTTCCACAGCCTCGCTGAAACGGCACATGCAGCGCACTTTGCCCCAAGTCGATTCGACCCACATCCAGTCGCCATCCGCGATACCTTCTGCTTGCGCTACCAACGGATTAACGTATAGGTAGTTGTGCGTGTGAATCTGCCGCAGCCACGCATTCTGCGAATCCCATGAGTGATACATCGCCATCGGTCGTTGGGTCACCGCATTGAGGGGAAATTTGGTAGCGTCGGAGGCCTGCCCTTCGAGCGGTTCAAAATAAAAAGGTAGAGGATCGAAATGCGTTTCGATGCGCTTGCGCAAATGGTCCGGCGGTTGTTTTCCCGGACGTTTCCCTTGCGCTGCCAGTCGAAACTTTTGTAACACTTCGGAGTAAATATGAATCAGGATCGGATCCGCATCACGGCGCATGCGTACGCTCTTTGACCAATCCATGTACCCCTTATTCCAGTTGCGCATGTATTGATAGGACGCTGGTAACTCATGGTGGAAAAAACAGTTATTTTTGGCATACATTTCCCACTGCTTTGGGTTAGGTTCTCCGCAAATCGATTTTTCACCATCTTTGCCACGCCAACCGGCCAGGAATCCAATCCCTGATCCTGGCGCTGTCTCATAATTCACCACAAAATCAGGATAGTTTTTGAACTTGCGAGACCCGTCCTGATGAACAAACGCGGGCAGTTTGAGGCGGCCTCCCAGCTCTATGATGACTTCCTGAAAAGGTCTACATTCGCCCAGCGGCGCTACCACAGGAATCCGGACGGCATCAACCGGCCCGTCAAACTCTGAAATCGGCCGATCAAGAATCGACATAACGTCGTGCCGCTCAAGATAAGTTGTATCAGGCAGAATCAAGTCAGCAAACGCTGTCATTTCGGACTGAAATGCGTCGCAGACGACGAGAAACGGAATCTTGAATTCGCCATCTTCGGATCTGTCATTCAACATCTTCCGTACTTCACCCGTATTCATGCTGGAATTCCACGCCATGTTGGCCATGAAAATGAGCAATGTGTCGATCTTGTAAGGGTCGCCGCGCCAGGCATTGGTAATGACGTTATGCATCAATCCATGCACTGAGAGCGGATGCTCCCATGAAAATGCTTTGTCAATACGCACCGGTTTTCCGTCAGCATCGACAGCAAGGTCGTTTGGATCCGCAGGAAATCCCAGCGGCATCCCTTCCAGCACCGAGTTCGGTTTAACGTCCTGAGGGCCTTTAGGTGGCTTGGCAATCGGGGGGATGGCACGCGGGAACGGCGCTTTGTGCCGAAATCCGCCAGGCCGATCTATTGTTCCCAATAGACTCATCAGAATCGCCAGCGCCCGTACCGTTTGAAAGCCATTGGAGTGCGCGGCGAGACCCCGCATAGCGTGAAATGCCACAGGGTTGCCGGTGACGCTGCTGTGCTCTTTGCCCCAGGAATCAGTCCAGGAAATCGGCAACTGAATCTTGTGATCGCGCGCCGTAACGCCCATTTCATGGGCTAGCCGATAAATAGTCTCTGCCGGAATACCGGTGATTTCGGAGGCCCACTCCGGCGTGTACTGTTTGACCCGATCAATCAACAACTGAAATGCGGGCTTGACGGCGGTGCCATCTGCTAATGCGAATTCGCCACGCAAACAGGGATCCGCGCCGGGCGTGTGGGTGGGGACGATTTTATCGGATAGCCGGTCCCACCAGAATTTATTGTGCGGATAATCGGGATTGATCGGGTCCGACTCCGGGTCCATCGCAAACATGCCAAAATCGTCATCCCCGTCCTGCTGATTGACCAGTTGACCGGCGTTACTGTAACGCGCCAGAAATTCACGGTCATACAAACCTTTCTCAATGATTTCATTAATCAGTGCCAACAGCAGCGCACCATCGGTTCCCGGCTTAATGGGTATCCATTCATCGGCGACAGCGGAATAGCCGGTACGCACCGGATTGATGGAAATAAATCTGGCGCCGTTACGTTTGAATTTTGAAATCGCTATTTTTAAGGGATTCGAATGATGGTCCTCGGCGGTACCGATCATCACGAAGAGTTTGGCGTGATCTAGATCCGGGCCACCAAACTCCCAAAAAGATCCGCCTATCGTATAGATCATTCCTGCGGCCATATTGACGGAGCAAAATCCGCCGTGCGCAGCATAATTTGGCGTGCCGAATTGCTTGGCAAATAGCCCTGTGAGTGCCTGCATTTGATCGCGTCCAGTGAACAACGCGAACTTTTTCGGATCGGTCGCGCGTATCCCTGCCAAACGGGTCTCTAATAATGTATAGGCTTGTTCCCAGCTAATCTCGTCAAATTCACTTTTGCCGCGATCCGATCCGGCGCGGCGTAACAGTGGAACCGTCAGTCTTGCCGGAGATTGCTGCTTCATGATGCCAGATGCACCCTTGGCACAAATCACCCCTTTATTCAGAGGATGCTCCGGGTTGCCATCAATATATCGAATATTTCCATCACGCAAATGGACCCGAATACCGCAGCGACAAGCGCACATATAACATGTCGTGGTTTTGATTTCGAGGCCGGCGATATTTTCCGACAAGATATTTGATACAGGGGATGACTCCGACATTGATGGCTCCGATTTGAGTGTCAAAAACTAATCAACTGCTGCCATCGCATAAAGAAACGCTACGTAGCCACGAAGTCCCTATGCAAATGTAATGCCACGTCAATCCAATCGAATCTTTAAGCCAATACAAGACGGTGCACTTTTGTAGGCTAAGTGCTTCGCGAATGACATTTCCATGACGTAACGACATTGGTGATCCCGCATCGGGCTATCTCCTCGAAGGTGGAATGATTCAAATTGCTTACGGGTTTCGGAATGACACGTTGTGAGGTTTCAGAACGAAACAGCATGCAGGTTTCAAAATGACACGCAGGGAGGTTTCAGATCGAAACATCTTGATAAAAATAAAACCCGATCGAAGCAGACCGTCGTAGAGGAGAAGTATCAAAAATTCGCAGGAAAGTAACGCTTGACCGGAAGATAAAACGAGCAGGCACGAACTATGCTGAGGTTGGTGCAGTGATGTTGAACGCAACCCTACGATCATCGATACTCCAACTTTGAAAGATAGCTGCCATGGCACGTAACGCATTCGAATGGACCGAAACCCCGCAGTTTCCCCCAACGCATTATGTGGACACTGCCATCTATACCAGCGACCAGCTGTTCCGCGAAGAGCAACAAAAGATTTTTAACAAATGCTGGATTATTGCTTGTCATGAGTCTGAGTTACCGAATGCCTTTGACTACCGTACCTTCAACCATCCGGGCGGAGCGCCACTGATCGTAGTGCGCGGTGAAGACATGCAAATACGCAGTTTTTATAACATCTGCCCGCACCGGGGAAACACCTTGTTGTATGACCCGGTTGGCAACGCCAAACGTATCACGTGTATTTTTCACGCATGGTCGTTTAATACTACTGGCGATTGCGTCGATATCTCTCGCGGCAAGCAAGGATATCAGGAACGCTTTGGGTGCGAGAAAGCCGGACTACGTGAAGTAAAAACCGGTGTCGCATGCGGTGGCTTTGTTTGGGTCAATACGGATGATGATTGCTGTTCGCTAAAAGAGTATATCGGTGATTCCATGGAGCTTCTCGACGGGCATCTCGATGCGCCACTAGAGGTGTTTCATTATCACAAAGCGATTGTCAATACCAACTACAAGCTTTGGCATGATACCAACAGCGAGTTTTATCACGACTACATGCATTACTTCAATCGGATAACGGGCATGATTCAACCCGGCTATTTCGATCGCAAATACACCGGATATCCTAACGGTCACGCATCGGTCGGATCAATGGCAATCAAATATGATGCATACGAAGGCAGCAAACAGCGCGGCGTCGGCTGGCCGGGTCTGGCTCCGGGCGGATGGGTGCTGATCGACATGTTTCCTGGCATGACATACAACCTGAGAACTTCGGTGCTACGAATGGACACCGCTATTCCACTTGGACCTAACAAACTGCTTATCGAATTTCGTGGTCTGGGATTAAAGAGCGATACACCGGAAGAACGGGCTGAGCGCGTACGCGACCACAACCAGATTTGGGGGCCGTTTGGCCGCAATCTACATGAGGATCTTCTTGGCGTTCACGGACAAGGGCTGGCCATGCGAGAAGGCACCGACAGCAAATGGGTCATCCATGGGCGGGAAGAAAATATGACCATTCACGATGAAGGTGGGATGCGTCATTTTTACGCAGAGTGGAGCAAGCGCATGGGTCGCCTGGCAAGTGCCCCCTTTGACGAAACTACCTCGGTGTAATTTCAGCAAGGTCAATCCAGATCAACCTTTTAGCGAGCGAGAACCCCTGTGGATTCCAGAACAGAAATTACGGAGCTAATTTATAAGACGTGCCTGCGCATGGATGCGAAGGATTTTGACGGCTATCTTGCCCTATGCGACACCGCATTTCACTATGCAATTACCGCCTTCAGTCCTGAGATTCGGAAGAACATGACGTGGTTAGAGCATGACCGTGCCGGGATGGCAACGTTATTCGCAAATCTGCCGAAACATAACAGTGATCATTCACTGCTAAGCAGGCATGCGACTGTCTATACCATCGAAGAACAGGCCAATGGAGAAACGGCGAAGGTAACCAGCGCCCTACAAGTTTTTCGAACCACGCTTGATGGAGGCGCGACGGAGTTGTTTGCGGTGGGAAAAATGACGGATCTGGTTCAGTTGTCTGCGGCTGGCGCCTTGTTACTGGATCGCAACATTCACCTCGAAACCCGCATGATTGGCTTCGGGTTTCATATTCCATTTTAATTACACGCTTTCGGCGGCTATATGAAAATTCAGGTGAATGCTAGGAATCATGCGCACTATTTTGCGACCGATCCGGGAGAAAATATTCTCTACGGTGGCTTGAGTAAATCCATCGATTTACCTTACGAGTGCGGAAGTGGCACGTGCGGGACGTGTAAGGCCCGATTGATCTCTGGCGAATTGGTCGATCATTGGCCGGAAGCGCCCGGTCGTAAATATATCAAGTCCAGTGACGAATTTTTGATGTGCCAATGCAGCGCTGTTACTGATGCTGTTCTCGAAGTACCGGCCTTTGTACATCCTATTGAAGTCGGTGCTTGTACGCCAGATTTTTTAGGGGGGCGTATTCAGACGGTGAGTGCGTTGACGCATGACGTCATGGCAATTTCAATTGAATTATGGGAGCCTGTTGACTTCGACGCCGGTCAGTTTTATCTGGTGCAAGTACCTGGAGTAGAAGGCTTTCGCGCCTGGTCGATGGTTAACTATCAGCGTCACGCCACAACACTCGATTTTGTGATTAAGAAAAAACCTGGTGGTGCGCTGAGTGATTGGCTTTTTAGTGCGTCCCGAGAAGGGATTGAAGTTGAGGTATTTGGACCACTGGGGAAAGCCACCTTCCACCCTGATCTCGGGCAAAATCTGCTTTGCATTGCGGGCGGCAGCGGGATTGCCGGGATGATGTCGATCCTGTCACGAGCAGCACAGTGTCTTTATTTTACACGCTATGCCGGCGATGTTTTCTTTGGTGTGCGTAGCGCCAAAGATGCATTTTATCTGGATGAGTTTGCATACCTGTGTAGTCAGTTCCCCCAGACTTTACACATCACCGTTGCCATGTCCGAGGAGGAAGCTCCGGCCTCAGTCGTTGCCGACTATCCGCAACTTCGTTTTGAAAAAGGCTTTGTGCATGAAGTCGCCGGTCGCAGCATGCAAGGTCGGTACGCAGATGTACGCGCCTATCTGGCTGGACCGCCTCCCGCCGTCGATGCATCGATCCGCATGCTGCTCCAGGCCCGTGTCGCGACCAACAACATCCGCTACGATAAATTTAGCTAGGAGCCATGATATGCGCAAAGTCCATGTTTGTAGCGCACGCGACATCCCGTCCAATGGGATGAAGACATTTGACCTGAGCGATGGGATCAAGGTATTGGTGGCGAATGCTGATACCCAATATTACGCCTATCAGGGGATTTGCCCGCATCAGGAAGTCTGTCTGGATGAAGGATTTTATGATGGATCAGTTCTGACCTGCCATCAACACCTGTGGCAATGGGACATTACGACTGGGGCGGCAGTTGGACTGGCTGAAGCGCCTCTGGAAGCTTATGAAGTTGCGATCGAGGATGGCGAAGTGTTTGTGATCCGGACCAGTGCACTCCAGACGGCGTCATTATTCGGCGGCGTTTCTGCCGACACCATGGAACGACTTAACCAGATTGCGCGCCAAGAGCACCATCCTGCGCGTAGCACACTATACGGTATTGGCGACGCTACCGACGATGTCTATATTCTTGAATCAGGGAAAGTCGATTTTTTGATCGGGCGCGATGATCACACTAGTGCTGCAGGTTTTGTATTGCACAAGGGCGAAGTCTTTGGCTGGGCTGCGCTACTTGATCGCCATCCACGCCGCATCGCTAAAGCGGAGTGTCTGGAGGATTCGGTTGTAATCCGGATTAACGGGTCGCAAGTGCTGGATATTTTGGCGCAAGATCCCGCGTCCGGCTATCTGGTCATGCGACAACTTGCCAATATGATTACGCGCCATCTAACCCTCTCAAAGGCAAAGTAATTAGCGAAAAAATGTTCGTATTAAATCTGTAATTTGTATGTAGCAAACAGTTGAATAGTTAGACGACAACGATATAAAAATGCTGCGCTAACGTCACCTTTCGCCTGAAGGGTGAAAAACAGAATTAGGACTAACGCAAAATCGCCCCAGCAAAGGGTTTGGCGAGTTTGTCGACGAACACAGTACGCCATACGGCTAAAAGAGTACTACGCCGCTAGGGCGATTTTGCATGAGTCCTAAAAAAAGATGGAGACAAACATGAAGAGCAAGAAGAATTGCTGGGTCCGTGCCGTGCGCTGTTCGGTGATGATGGCGCTCTTTGGCCTTCAGGGGGCGCCCGTCACAGTGAGCGCAGGTGAGCTGGAATACGGCAAGATTGGTGAACCAGTCCACCTGGTGATCGGCTATCAGCCCTATTACACCGAAAGCTGGTCCGGTGTAATCATGCGTGGCAAAAAAATGTATGAAAAATACCTGCCAAAAGGCTCCACAGTCGAATTTTCCGTCGGCCTTCAGGGCGCCGTGATTGTCAATGCCATGCTGGCTGGCAAGCAGCATATCGGCTACCTCGGCGATATGCCTGCCATCATCACTGTGACCAAACAAGAAGTTGCCGATATCCGCATCGTGGCCACTCTGGGGCAAGGTACTGATCAATGTAATATTTTTCTGGCACGTGTAGACGCCCCGAATTTTGGCACCCAAAAAGAAGCCATCAAATGGTTAGGTGGCAAACAGGTCGCCGTGGCAAAAGGTAGCTGCGCAGATCGTTTTGGTCAGGCCGTTTTTAAACAAGAGAATATCGAACCGGCGGCATATCTGAACCAGAACATTGAGGTCATCACCAGCGGCTTTCGGGCTGGGAAGCTTAATGCCGCAGTAATCTGGGAGCCTACTGCATCACGCCTGGTGCAGGAAGGATTAGCTAAACGTATCGCTTCAGGCAACGCTATCGATGAAAAAGACAGTGCGTATTTAACCATGCGTTATGACCTTATCAAGCAGCGGCCGGATGTGGTCAATGGCTGGCTAAACGCTGAGTTTGATGCTCAGATGTTTTTGGCTGATCCGAAAAATGCGCAGGAAGTAGCGCAGATGGCAAAGGAGCAGACCACTGGATTTTCGGAAAAAATGCTGTGGTCATCCATGTACGGCAGGTATCCCGATGCCGTTGGTGGAAGCCCTGTTCGCTTGACCTTGCCGTACGCCATTACGCCATCAATCATGACCATGATTAATAGTTCGGCGACATTTCTGTATTCGGCCAAGAGTATCAATGTCGCCACACTTCGTCCCGAGGCGGTCATGCCGCAATTCGCTGATGCGGTGATGAAAGAACGCGGACTCACCGCACCTATTGGCATCGTCAATGCGTTGCCAGAATCGGCCTATAAAGGCAAACCCTGACCTGTTGAAGTGAATGTAAAAGACCCTCCCATGAGCGTGTTCTGACATAAAGTCAGAGTTGCTCAGGGGTGGCGAGTGCCTCGTTATGGGGTTCCACATCTACCTTCCTGGAAAATACATGGAACAAATCAGCACCTTATTGAGACGCACGATGCCGTTTCAAATGGTTACGCCCGGTTTATTATCCGCCATCGCGCGATTTTCAAAATGGCAGTTATTTGCGCGAGGAGATGTGATCTATCAAGTAGGCGACCGGCCCGACGATATCTATGTCATTTCTGCGGGTAAGGTGCAGCACACTTTGCCAGCCAGTGACGGCACATCGCAACCTTTGGAGAAGACCATGCTCTCCGGCGACGTGTTCGGATGGGCGGCAGTACTCGACAATCAGTCCGGTCGATTGGCTGAAACGGTGTGTACCGAGCGCACGGAGGTCTTAAGAATTGACGGGAAAAAATTACTTGACCTGTTTGCCGGTACACCGGATACCGGCGACGTGGTGATGAGCCGCTTTGCTACCATGATCACCAAAGAGTTCAACGCCTCTTCGACCGTGGCAGCGCAGGTTCATCATTACCCTTTAAGTGGCCCCGGCGCTTTGACCGCGGCGCCAAAGATGCCGACTGGTCTCACCTTAACCATGTTTCGCGCATCACAATGGCTAAAAAGTCCTAAACCCTACTTGATGCTTTTAGGATTCACGATCTTTCTAGGCCTCTGGTATCTCACGGTGGAGGTTTGGAAATTACCTCGTTTCCGAGATATGCCCGGATTGACAGTCGTCGTTAAGGAGTTATTTAGCAAAGATCCAATCTATGGCCTTTCACTTTATACGCCAGAATATTACGAACACATTTGGGTCAGCGTGCGTCGCGTTGCGATTGCGTTTTTGTTGGCCACTGTGCTGGGCGTTCCGCTCGGATTGTTTTTAGGATGGTCACGAAGTTTCAGAGAATATATATTCCCTTTGTTTGAGACCTTACGTCCTATTCCGATTCTGGCCTGGGTTCCGCTCGCGATCCTGATGTTCAGTGGATCCGAAACACCAGTTATTTTCCTGACCTTTCTTGCGTCTTTTTTTGCCACTGGACTCAATACCATGCTGGGGGTCGAGTCGATAGACGAGTCCTATAGTCGGGCCGCTATGTGTCTGGGGGCCTCCAAGTGGCAGGTATTCAAAGAAGTCGTCATACCCGGCGCGATGCCATTCATTTTTACCGGGCTACAAATTTCGGTCGGGGTCGCCTGGTTCTCGCTGGTCGCTGGCGAGATGGTATCGGGACAATTCGGGCTCGGTTACGTGATCAATACCTCCTACACCATGGTCCGGTATCCAACGATTGTGATTGGCATGATTACCCTAGGTGCAGTGGGTTACACCACCAGCGCTTTCGTTCGATTGATAGGCGACTACATGATGCAGTGGCGAGTCCGCGAGCTTGCATTGGGAGGAAGATAAATGAGTACGATATTAATGCCGCCACCAGCGCCGACCCAAACGCAGATACAAACCGCTTCCCGAGGCGCAATCCGAATCGAAGACGTAGTGAAGATCTACGATCCAGACGGTGCATCCGTGATGGCGGTCGACCATTGCTCCCTCGATATACCCGCCGGTGAAATATGTATGATCGTTGGTCCGTCTGGCTGCGGCAAAACTACCCTGTTAAATGCGATTGCTGGGTTCCACAGTATCTCGTCAGGCAAGATTTTTCTCGATGGCGAGATGCTGTGCGGGCCTGGAAAACCGCAGGCAGAGCCTGGCTCGGACCGCATCGTTGTCTTTCAGAACGGCGCACTTTTTCCTTGGAAATCGAATCTGGAAAACGTCGCCTTCGGTCCCTTGATGCAAGGGAAAATGGGTAAGAAAGAAATTTACGAAAAAGCCCGCAGCATGATGGCTGATGCAGGTCTTAGTGGTACCGAGCACAATTTTCCAGGTGAAGTTTCATCTGGTTTGCGCCGCCGCGTTGAGATCGTCAGGGCGCTGATGAATGACCCTAAAGTCCTGCTATTTGACGAACCTTACCGCGCCCTCGATTCCCTTACCAAATCGGTCATGCATGAAGCGCTGCTAGAGATATATTACAAGAACAAGGTGACTATATTTTTTATCACACACGATCTCGAAGAGGCAATTTTTCTGGGACATCGCCTGGTAATCATGACCTCGCGCCCTTGCCGCCCCAAAAAAATCCTTAATGTCGATATCCCGCATCCCCGTGATTACGGTGTGCTGACAAGTTTGCGCTTCCGCCAATTGATGGAAGAAACCATTGAGGTGGTCCACGAAGAAGCTAAGAAATCCTTTGCCGCTGGCGAGAAAGAAGGGTGAGTAAATCATGACCATTGCATCGCGCTTGAAGAAAAAGATTCCTGGTCGCGCTGGACTACGCGCCACTATCTCGCTGGTCGTATTTCTGATCCTTTGGGAGGCAGGCGCACGATCAAAACAATGGCTGGGGGTTTCGTTACCCTGGATCGGAATGATTCCGGCCCCAACAGCCGTGCTCATAGTGTGGGCGGGCCTTCTCAATGACAGGGGTTACTGGCAAAGCTGGTATCTCAGCTTATTTCGGGTGCTGGCGGGTTTTATTGCAGCGATGGTGGTGGGAATTCCGCTTGGGCTGCTAATGGCAGTGAGCAAAAACTTTAATAGTATTAGCTTTCCTACGTTTGAAATCCTGCGTCCTATTCCTCCCTTGGCTTGGGTTCCGGTCGCCATCATCTTTTGGCCGACACAGGAGCTATCGATTGCCTTCGTTACTTTTCTAGGTGCGTTTTTCACCGTCGTTATCAATGTGGTAGGTGGAGCGCGCGCCATCGACATCCGCTACTTTCAGTCGGCGCAAGCGATGGGATCGTCGCAGTGGGACATCTTTCGGCGCATCGTCCTCCCAGCCACACTGCCGTCAATCGTGGTTGGTTCATCGGTCGGTATGGGTATTACCTGGAACGTCGTGGTGGCGGCAGAAATGATTTCAGGCGGCGGCAGCCAAACTGGTGGATCCGGTGGCGGACTTGGATTTTTTATTTGGAATTCTTACGTTGGTGGCTCGTACGAACAAATTGTGGTTGGTATGTTGAGTATCGGTATCGCCGGATATGCGTGTAGCGAGTTGTTACGCTCACTTGGCGGTTATCTGACACCGTGGTTGAAAAAACGTTAAAGGAAAACAAATGATCAACGATGTCAATCCCGCTATTACGGGTATTAGCTTTCCGAAAGAACTCCGCAGCTCGGGGGAAATCTGCGTCGACAATGTCAGCAAATCATATGGTGCAGGGCAATTCACCAAAGAGGTGGTGCAAGACTGCTCCTTCACCATTGAGCGCAATAAATTGACAGTGATGATCGGTCCATCCGGCTGTGGAAAAAGTACCCTTATCCGACTGTTGGCTGGTTTCGAAGCGCCCACAACGGGGACGATGACACTCAACGGCAAATCGATCACCAAACCAGGGCGTGATCGACTGGTCGTATTTCAGGAGTCGGCATTATTCCCGTGGATGACAACCTATGACAACATCATGTTCGGACCGCGAGCACGTGGGGAAGATACCCAGCAAGCCCGCGATCTGGCGGAATTTTTGCTGCACAAAGTGGGTCTGACAGCGTTTCGTAAAAAATATCCACCACAGCTTTCCGGGGGAATGCAACGCCGCGCCGAACTGGCACGGGCGATGATCAACAATCCTGAAGTGATGATTCTGGACGAGCCGTTTCGCGGTCTCGACGCCATGTCAAAGGAGCTGATGTGGGAGTACTACGCCGGGTTGTTCGACGAGTCCCGCAGGACCAGTTTTTTTGTCACCACCGATATCGACGAAGCGATCTTCCTGGCAGACCGCCTGCTGATCATGACCAATATCCCCGCCCGGGTGCGTGCCACGCTTGAGATCGATGTCCCCCGCCCGCGCCGTCTGGTCGACATGGTCAATTGCGAGCGCGCCAATGAAGTCAAGATGGAAGCACTGGCGCTTTTACATGAAGAAGCAATGAAATCTTTTACGGGCGGCAGCAAGGCCGCGGCCGACTTTGTTGAGGCTTATGCAAAACGTGCACATAAGTCAGAGGTCGCGCAATAACTTTTTAAAATTTATGCAGGAACGCTTTTCCATAAAAAATGTTAGACCACCACAGGAGACTTAAACAATGGCAACCGAAATTATCGACATGCGCAGCCGTCCGTCTTTCTTGCATGATTTTTACGGCGCGACGCCCGGCACCAAAGAATACGATGTCGTGAAATGGCTAAACCGCCGCGTAGGCGCTAAGAATGATGAGCACTTTACCCGCTCGAAAACGATCAAGGGCTTCGTCGATGACGTACGCGGAAGCGGCATCCAGACGGCGGTTGTCGTCGGACGTGATATTCCCGGCATTCGTCATAGCAACGATGAGATTTACAAGATCACGAATAAATACAAAGAATTGGTCGGCATCGGATCGGTCGATCCTTACGCGTTGGGTAGCCAGGGCGCCGCCAAAGAAGTCGAGCGCGCCATCAATGAGTTGGGCCTCAAGGGGATTAATCTGGAGCCAGGCTTTGGTGCGGTTCCAACCCATGCTGACGATCCGATTTTCTTTCCCATCTACGAAGTATGTGCCCAGCTCAATGTACCTGTGTGCGTGATGTCGGGCCCCACCACACCTAACTTCGATCACAATGATCCTGCCGCAATAGGACGCCTGGCGCGCGCCTTTCCGAATTTATCCATCGTCTGTTATCACGGATTTTATCCCCGTGTGAACGAAATAATCGGCGTCGCCTTCCGCTACGAGAACGTCTTTATCGTGCCTGACATGTATATCTTTTTGCCTGGTAGTAGCTTGTATGTCGAAGCTGCTAACGGCTTCATGAAAGATCAGCTTCTGTTTGGTAGTTCTTACCCGTTCCGGCCAATGGGACAGTCCGTCGAGGATTATCAGAAGCTTGGCTTCCGTGGCGACGTGCTGGATGCTGTATTTTCAGGTAATGCCAAGCGTGTATTGAAACTCACTTGATATGCCGCCAGGCACTTAGCGATTAACGTGCGGTGCCTGCATTGATGCCAAGTATCTTTGTCGAAAAAATCTACAGTTATGCTCAGCGCGATCCTGAAATATAGATTTCTGTTCCGTCGCCGCTTCCGCTTCTCGGACGAACATACAATGCTGTTGTGGGCTTCGTTCAGTGGTCTTCTAGGCGCGTGCGCCACGATCGCGTTTCGCGACGGCATCCTTGGTCTTCAGGTACTGCTCACGGGACGGACCGGCTCTTTGGTTGAAATCGCTAAGAGCTTGCCGTGGTATGCGCGCATGCTGCTTCCCGCAGGCGGCGGTGTGGTTGCTGGTATTTTTCTGGTGCTGGCGAAGCGGGTCACGGTCAGCGCATCGTCTGACTATATGGAGGCTATCTCCATCGGCGACGGCAACATCCCGGTGCGGCAAAGTCTGTTGCGCAGTATTTCCTCATTGAGCTCCATCGCCACCGGTGGATCAATTGGTCGAGAAGGATCCATGGTCCACTTGGCAGCAATGGCAGCCTCCTTCGTGGGCCGCATAGTGCACTTTAGTCCACAACAACTTCGGCTACTAGTCGCTTGCGGTGCCGCCGCTGGTCTCACTTCTGCCTACAATGCACCGATTGCGGGTGCGTTTTTCATTTCTGAAATCGTGTTGGGATCAATCGCCATGAGCAGTTTTGGCCCGATTTTGGTCGCCTCGGTCGTCGCCAATATTACTATGCGTGAATTACCCGGTTACAAGCCGACCTATGAAATGCCAATCTTTCCGGTCATCTTCGGTACAGAAGTCATTTTTTTCGTCGCGCTCGGTATTCTGTGCGGCATCGCCGCGCCGCAGTTCCTGCGCCTGCTACAGCTTAGCAAACGTACATTTCAGCGAACCAACTTGTCGATGCCTCTGCGGCTCGGTATAGGTGGTTTGATGGTGGGCATTATATCGATTTGGGTTCCTCAAGTATGGGGAAACGGTTATAGCGTGGTTAATTCGTTATTGCATTCACCTCTGCAGGCTCCGTGGGCCTGGAACGCAGTGCTAGTCATACTCGTGTTTAAGATCATCGCCACCGCCCTGACGACTGGCTCCGGCGCGGTGGGTGGCGTGTTCACTCCCGCTCTTTTTGTTGGTGCCGCCATCGGGTATCTGGTTGGGCTTGGCGTGGACCAGTTATTACCGGGTGGCACGTCAGAGCCCTTCGCCTACGCCATCGTGGGGATGGGCGCATTTCTCGCCGCTGCAACCGGCGCGCCGTTGATGGCGATCCTCATGATCTTCGAGATGACCTTAAGTTACCAAGTGGTGCTGCCGTTGATGTTGTCTTGCGTAGTGGCGTATTTTGTTGCACGTTCCATCGACGATACCGCAATGTACGAAATCACGATCAAACGCAACCGCGATGCAAAAGCACGTCTACTGTTACGCAATACGCACATGCGAGATTTGATTAAGCCAGCGAATACTGTGCTTCCCATCACCGCCAGCTTTCAGGAAATTTCGCGCATGTTCCTGCAATATCCTGTGAAGTATATTTATATCGTGGATGACCGCAACCACTATCGCGGCGTGGTCGCCTTGCAAGACGTGACATCTGCACTCCTCGATAAAGATGACATATCAATGAAATCTGCACTGGACTTCCTCCAACAGGATTGCTTACACGTAATCACCCCGGAAATGACACTGAGTCAAGCACTGGAACATTTTCTGGCTCATCAGGGCGAACGACTCCCAACGGTCGAATATGGCATCCGTTCAAAGCTGTTAGGAGTTGTGTACAAGTCGTCATTGTTAGACGCGTACGTCAAATTGCATCGGTCCGAAGATTGAGGGCAGGAATGCAAGATCGGGGGCCAGTGCGACTATGATTTTTATGATGCAATACCGCAGAAGGAAACAGTAAGCCGCGTTAAACCCGAACCTGCCCAGGAGCAAAATAAGTTATCAACAGAAATTGTGAATAACCCTGTTAAGAACTATTCAATATAGCAACTAACACTTTGATTTATATAACTTTTTTGGCTACGCACAGAATAAAGCAAGAGCTGCTAAATGAGTAAGTGCAACTTTATGAAAACATAGAAAGTCTGGCGGATCAGCTAGACGCGAGCTAGCGCGAATTCAGAGTCCCTGTAATTTGTACTTCAACAGATGCCGACGCACACACCTTCTTATATTTCGGTACCGATTGGACGTCGATAGGAGATGTCCCATTCGTCTTGCTCGATCTCTTCGAACCCATGATGTTGGTAAAAACCATTGGAACGACTCTCCTTCAACGCCTTAACCATGATCGGCAAACCCAGCGCATTCGCTTGGGCAATGATGCTTTGCATCACTATTGCACCGATCCCGCGGCCTTGGTAATCGGGATGTATATATAAATGCTCAAGCAGTAGCATCTGATCGGTCGGCTTAACGACGAAGAAACCTGCGTGCACACCATCCGCCAGGATATGACGCGCGTATTCGGCTTTAAAACCGTTTTTTAACCGATCCCTTGCCCGAACTGGGTCAAAGCGTCCAACGCGCTCCAGACTCTCTCGCATGGCTGCAATTCGCAGCGCTACCAAACTTTCAAAATCTTGCTTCGTAACAATAGCAAAAACAATATTCACGTTATCTTCAGACTGGCTGCTATAGATAGTATTCATATACTGATTGAAATCCCCAACGGGGAATAATATTGATTAAAACGAAAGGCTCTAGTTAGCGACGCGATATCCCGGCTCACGCTATTTACGCGAGGCACAAAAAAGCCAACGATAATGCGTTGGCTTTAGGGTTTTTTCGAAAAACTAACACTGCGCTATCATTTAACGAAATCATACAACCCACGATTTAGCGCGCAAGAATAGCATAAACAATAAGGTTTGCACACATCACCAATAAATACTCTGGGATTGCATAGTTCCGGTAGTGTCTTGCGCGATGGTGACCGCAGCGATGCTTTAGCCAATCTATCCGGCCATCCCAAGGCCTGAGATCGCGGGAAACACTTTGCCGTTATGTAGCTTAGCTAAAATCAATTTCAGAAATGAAAAAGCCCCTGACGAATCAGGGGCTTATCATTCTTGGAGGAGGCGGTGGGAGTCGAACCCACGATACAGGTTTAAGCCCATATGCTTCCTTAGCAGGGAAGTGCCTTCGACCACTCGGCCACGCCTCCAAACTCGCTGCCACATTATAATATCGCTGCAGCAAGGCTACGCATAATAGCTTTTCATACGAAGTTGGTCAATGAAAAGTCTGTCTTTTTAGCCATAAAAGGCTAAATTTATTTCATTTAGACTTTTTCCAGCTCAAACGCTTTATGTAGGGCCCGTACGGCTAGCTCCATGTACTTTTCGTTGATCAATACTGATATCTTGATTTCTGAAGTTGAGATCATTTGAATATTGATACCCTCCTCCGATAAGGTACGAAACATCTGGGATGCAATACCGACGTGGCTACGCATGCCCACACCCACCACTGATACTTTCGATACTTTGTTGTCCCCAATAATATTGCCGGAACCAACGTGCGCTTTGACTTTATCGTCCAGTACACCCATCGTTTTATCGTAATCGCCGCGTGACACAGTAAAGGTGAAGTCCGTCTTGCCGTCCATCGATTGATTCTGGATGATCATGTCGACTTCGATGTTGGCTTCCGCAACTGCACCAAGTATCTGATAAGCAATACCTGGACGATCAGGTACGCCGATTACGGTGATTTTTGCTTCATCGCGGCTAAAGGCGATACCGGTAATGGTAGCTTGTTCCATCTTTGTGTCTTCCTCAAACGAAATCAGTGTGCCGGAAACCATTTCTTGTTCCAGCGGCATTAGGGGGTCAGTCAACGAGGACAGTACCCGTGTTGGCATCTTGTAATTCCCCGCAAATTCGACTGAGCGAATTTGCAAGATTTTTGACCCAAGCGACGCCATTTCAAGCATTTCTTCAAAAGTCACAGTATTGAGGCGGCGCGCATCTGATACGACACGTGGATCGGTGGTGTAGACACCATCCACATCGGTATAAATCAGACATTCAACTGCGCCCAAGGCTGCTGCGACCGCCACCGCTGAGGTATCCGAGCCGCCACGTCCTAGCGTGGTAATGTTGCCATTATCGTCAACGCCCTGAAAGCCGGTAATAATGACCACTTTACCCTCGTCCAGATCACGCCGCACTTTAGCGTCGTCGATCGAGCGTATGCGTGCTTTTGTATGCGCCGAGTCAGTCTTAATCACGACCTGCCATCCGGCATAGGATACCGCTGGTTGACCGATTGCTTGCAATGCCATTGCTAGCAGGGCAACCGACGTTTGCTCGCCAGTGGACGCCAGCATATCAAGTTCACGCGGATCAGGATTGGCGTTGACTTCCTTTGCCAAACCCAGCAGACGATTGGTCTCACCAGACATGGCCGAAGGAACGACGACGACTTGGTGGCCCGCGTTATGCCATTTGGCAACGCGCTTAGCGACATTCTTGATACGCTCTGGTGAGCCCATCGACGTGCCGCCGTATTTGTGAACGATTAAAGCCATAAGGTTAAGGAGGTGGGCTTGTAGATAAAAGGCTTAAAGATAAGTGCTTGATGCTAAAAATTAGCCGCTAACTTTACATCTTAAGAGGCTAAAAAACAAGCTAAAACGGCTGGAAAGTGGCTCCCACTAGCCATATATGACTAGTTCTGCCACCTTAAATCGATATCAAAGCGATAAAACGTGTGTTGTTGGTTTGGACCTATCCGGGCATTGTCGCTGCTCAACGGTTAGCTATCACTGGTAAGTCATAGCCTTTCTACGCAAAACATGCTTGAAGCGGCCGGTCTGAACTAACTCTCATCCTGCACAGACAACCTCAATTCCGGAAACACTTTACGCAACGCTAAATTATCCGGCTCCCAACGCAAACTCACATTGCCACTTCCTTCGGGTGCAAGCAAATGGCAATCAAATCCCAAATTAGCAGCAAACATTAGCTTCCCTGCCGCCAGTACCATTGGCAAACACTCTCGCTTCCAGGCTGGAATATCCGCAGCCTGATAAAGATACTTCAACGCTTTCGTGGGCCGATTGAAGGCAAGTTTGAGTCGCTCGCCGCCGCTACGGTACTGTAGTTGCAACGGTTGTTGACGCAACCATTCGGCAGCTACGCCATGCTCCGACGTTTCAAAATGCAAGCTTCCGCCATAGATGGGGAAAGCGAGCGCGGCTTCGCCAGTCCAGCGGAAGGGAATGGGATCAATCTCTTCACGATCCAGATCATCACGAGGCGTCAAAAAAACCCGATCACGATGACGCCGAATATGACATTCCGGATGGGTCACACAAAGTTGGGCATCGGCTTTTGCTGACAGCAATTGGTCTCGCATCTCGCTCAGCCAAGCGCTCGAAGGCATCCGCAAATCATGTAAACCAAACCAATACCGTAGCAAGTTGTCGATCCGTGCCGCACTCAATTTGCGGACCTTGTCCAACTCGAGACAGTTATTACCCGCACACGCTGCCATATCCTGCGCGGCGAGTTCGATTAATAATTTTTGGCTGGACTGCATGTGACCTGCCGTGCGCGTCAGGCGTTCTTGAAAGCCGACAAAATACTGACTAAGTACCGGCATCAATTGATGACGTAGCGCATTTCTGGCATAGCGTGAATCATGATTAGATTCATCTTCGACAAAGGGTATGCTGTGGTTAGTAGCGTAACTTTCAAGTTGCGCTCGCGATACCGCCAGCAATGGCCGCGCCATCAGCAACGTTGCATCGCCCAACAGTGCGGGTGCAGCGTTCACTGTATCCATGCCAGATAACCCCGCCACGCCAGACCCGCGCAGCAATTGCAGTAATACGGTTTCTGCCTGATCGTCAATATGATGCGCGGCTAACAATAGTGGCACTTGATGCTGACGGCACATATCGCCCAAAGCAGCATAACGACTGTTACGCGCGGCCTCTTCCACGCCAGTTTTATCGGCATTGCGCAAGGCAATATGGCGTGCATCAAAGATCACATCCAGACGCTGGCACTCAGCAGCGCAATGCGCCAGCCATTGATCAGCCTGCGGGCTAATACCGTGATGAACATGAAAAGCACGTAGTTTTATCTGATGTTCTGCGGCATATTGTGCCGCTAATGCGAGTAACACTGACGAGTCAAGACCGCCGCTATAAGCGATTGCTATAGTTGATGGGAACTGAACATCGGCCAGCGTCTCGACGGGTGATTCGCGGCCGTTGGAAGAAATAGAAAAAGCGCGCTGAATAATATCTTTCAGCGCGCCCTCAAACTGTTCGGTGATGGTGACCGTGTGCGGATTTGCCACTATTCTGTCGCCGAAATTTCCTTGAATTTGCCGTAGCTCATCAATTTCTCGTGGCGAGCCGCCAACAAATCCTTGGTTTTAACACCTTGGAACTGACGCAATGTATCTGCCAATGCGCGCTTTAACAATCCAGCCATTTGCTTGGGATCGCGGTGTGCACCACCAAGCGGTTCATTGACGATCTTGTCAATCAAACCCATTGCTTTTAAACGATGTGCGGTCAAGCCCAAGGCATCTGCCGCATCCGCTGCCCGCTCGGCGCTCTTCCACAAAATCGAAGCGCAGCCTTCTGGTGAGATCACCGCATAAGTCGAATATTGCAACATCAATACCGCATCGCCCACAGCGATCGCCAGCGCGCCGCCGGAGCCGCCTTCGCCGATGATCGTGGCAATCAATGGCACTTTGAGTTCAGCCATGCAGTAAAGATTATGTCCAATCGCTTCGGACTGACCGCGTTCTTCAGCATCAATACCGGGGAACGCACCCGGCGTATCAACAAAGGTAAAGATCGGCAGACCAAATTTTTCTGCGACTTTCATCAACCGCAGCGCTTTGCGATAGCCTTCCGGCTTTGGCATACCAAAGTTACGCAAAGCACGCTCTTTGGTATCGCGACCTTTTTGATGACCAATCACCATACAAGCCTGACCGTTAAAGCGCGCCAGACCGCCGACGATAGACTGATCGTCAGCATAGGTGCGATCCCCATGCAATTCATGGAAATCAGTAAACATTTCATTCACATAATCCATCGTATAAGGACGTTGTGGATGACGTGCGATCTGTGAAACCTGCCACGGTGTTAGCTTGGCGTAGATATCTTTGGTCAGTTGCTGGCTTTTTTTCGATAAACGATCAATCTCTTCCGAAATATCGACTGCCGAATCATCCTGTACAAAGCGCAGCTCTTCTATTTTGCCATCCAGCTCGGCAATCGACTGTTCGAAGCCAAGAAATGTGGTCTTACTCATGGTATTCCTTTGTTTTTGCGCATCGCCACGAAGGCATGAGGCTGCGCCAAATCTGTAACTACTATGTATTTGCGCAAACTGTTGCTGAAACGCTTATCAGAAAATGCCTAAAATAATGTAATTTTAACCATTACCGAACAACTTCCACCGTTTGCTACATTTCTTTCACTACGTTTTCGTTTGCTACTTTTCAGTATGCAACCGGTATTGGCTCAAGACTGCGCCATAAATACCATGTGGCAACGGTACGCCATGGCTCCCAGTTAGCCGACACCTCACGCGCATCGCTACGTGACACCGGTTCACCTGAGAAGTAATTAACGCTGATGCCTTTTAATAAACCGACATCATCCAACGGCAAAATATTCGGCCGAAGCAGATTAAATATCAAAAACATCTCCGCTGTCCAGCGGCCAATGCCACGAATCTGGATTAATTCAGCGATAACATCCTCATCGGGCATACTGACCCACTTATCCGCATGGACTCGTTTTGCCTTGAAATGTTCAGCTAAATCAAGGATATATTCCGCTTTACGCTTGGATAAACCGCATGCAGCTAATTGTTCGTGGCCCGCTTTTAGCACTTGGGAAGGCGAACATTTGGGGCAGATTAACAGAAATTTCTGCCAAACCGCTTCCGCTGATTTGATCGAGATTTGTTGTCCGATCACAGAGCGCGCCAATGTCGTGAATGGCTCACTACGACCAGTCAGGTGCAAATCGCCAAATTGCGGAATCAGTTTGCGCATAATACGGTCACGCTTCATCAGCTCAACCTTGGCGTCTTCCCAGTATGCGGCGACGTGAATCTTGCTATCCGCAGTTGTTATTATATTTTGCATGCGAACTAAGTCCTCCGCCATTCGGTTAGACCACTCGGCTTATCTTCGAGCAGCACGCCAGCCGCTAACAGCTCGGCACGTATGCCATCCGCAGCAGAAAAATCTTTGGCCTTCTTTGCAGCCGACCGCGCTTCGATTTTTAGCTGAATGCTTTCTTCAGACAAACCAACTACACAATCAACATTGCGCTCTCCTGCGCTGCGACCTTTCAAATAATCGTCAGCCGCCCGCGTTAAAAATCCCAAATTCCCACCCAATGCCTTCAATTGTCGTGCCAAAGCTGCCGATTTAGTTTTATTAACCTCGTTAGCAAGATCAAACAATATGGCGATCGCCGACGGCGTATTGAAATCATCGTTCATTGCTTCAACGGTGCGCAACGCATATGTCTCGTTCGGATCAAACGGCGCATCATCCGGCGTGACTTCTTTAAGCGCCGTGTACAGGCGCGTTAGCGCGTTCTTGGCATCGTCCAGATTACTATCGGCATAATTCAACTGACTACGGTAATGCGCCCGTAGGATAAAGAAACGAATCACCTCGGCATCATACGTTTTTAACACTTCGCGTATCGTAAAAAAATTGCCCAATGATTTAGACATCTTCTCATTGTCTACACGAATAAAACCGTTATGCATCCAATAATTAACAAATTGATGTCCCGAAGCGCCTTCTGACTGCGCAATTTCATTTTCATGATGCGGGAATTGCAAATCCTGCCCACCTCCATGAATATCAAACTGTTCGCCAAGCAAGTGCTCTGCCATCGCAGAGCACTCAATATGCCAGCCGGGCCGACCACGGCCCCATGGCGATGCCCACTTCACCTCGTCTGGTTCGGTTTCCTTTGACGCTTTCCACAATACAAAATCCAGGGGATCGCGCTTGCCGGTATTAACGTCCACGCGTTCACCGGCACGGAGGTCGTCGAGCGATTTACCAGAAAGTTTGCCGTAACCGGCGAAATCCCGCACCGAATAGTTAACATCACCGTCGGTAGCTTTATAGGCAAGGCCATTGCCTTCCAGTTTGCCGATCAACGACAACATTTGCGGCACATAGTCTGTCGCGCGCGGCTCATGATCCGGTTTTTGCACACCGAGCGCCCTTGCATCCTGATCCATTGCTGCAATAAAGCGGGTTGTTAATTGCGAGATGGTTTCGCCGTTTTCGACTGCGCGGCGAATGATCTTGTCGTCAATATCGGTAATGTTGCGCACATAGGTAACGTCAAACCCAGATTGCCTCAACCAGCGCTGGACCATGTCAAACACCACCATCACGCGTGCGTGACCGAGATGGCAATAGTCGTACACGGTCATGCCGCACACGTACATGCGCACTTTGCCAGGCACAATTGGGGAAAACGGCTGCTTCTGGCGCGCCAGTGTGTTATATATTTTTAGGTTACTCATGGAATCTAGTAGTTCAGGCACAGATTTATTGCACGTTGGCCCTGGTCGTTAGCACATCACCTCCCGGAAAATATGCCACGTCAGTACAACAAGACCGCCAAAACTCTTTTGCAATGCTTAGTTTGATAAAATGCTTCTTTTCGACGCAGTATATCAAACAACCAGACAACCTAGCATTGCGGAAAAGCAAAATCGTCACTCTTGCAGTAAACTTGTTGGCAATTATACGTGGCGTGTACACAATGCACCCGTAACGTCATGGTCGTAAGACTCTGAATTTATGCTGTCGTTTTAAGCTGACGTATTAAACTTTCGTATTATTCACCAGAAGGGATTTTTCATGCAACGCATCAAGCAAAGCAAGGTATTAAGCGCACCATCAACTTCTCGCCGCACCTTTTCCCGCGTGCTGGCAACGTCAATTGCCGCGCTATCTCTGTCTTTTGCCTTTTCGAATGCCCACGCTGCCGACATGCCACATGTCCTGCTAAAAACGAACATGGGCGACATCGTCCTCGAACTGAATGCTGAGAAAGCTCCCAAAACAGTCAAAAATTTCCTAAGCTATGTGAACACGGGCCACTACAACGGCACTGTTTTTCACCGCGTAATTGATGGATTTATGATTCAGGGCGGCGGTTTTGACAAGAAGATGAACGAGAAGCCAGCACCAAATAAAGTTGAGAACGAAGGTAAGAACGGCTTGAAAAATACCGAATACAGCGTCGCCATGGCACGCACTTCGGACCCGCAATCTGCTTCTGCGCAATTCTTTATTAACGTCAAGGATAATCAATTTTTGAACTATCCAGGTCAAGACGGCTACGGCTATGCAGTTTTTGGCAAAGTGATTCAAGGCATGGAAGTCGTCGACAAGATCAAAAAAGTCAAAACAGGGGCGCAGGATGTACCAGTGCAACAAGTCATCATTGAGTCTGCGTCCATTACCAAATAAATGGGATCGATGGGACAACTGTTTTAACCACCAATTGGCCCCATTTAGCGCGATTAAACGTGCTGAAAGGTAAATAAGGTGTCAATTGGCGTTTAGCAGAACTGGTACTCGAAACATCTATTGTTGCAATAAAAAAATAGCCTGACGCAACACTAAGGTCAGTATTCATTTCAGAAGCATTCGTACCTAGCAACAAAACCAGTTATCCGCTATAAGAATACCCATTTTCAATCTATAACCCTCAAGGCAAAAAATCATGACAGTCATCCTGACCACGAACCACGGCAACATCACCATCGAACTAGATGCAGAAAAAGCACCAAAGTCAGTTGAAAACTTTTTAGCCTATGTCAATTCAGGTCATTACAACGGCACCATTTTCCATCGCGTCATTGATGGTTTTATGGTGCAAGGCGGCGGCTTCGAGCCGGGAATGAAACAAAAACCGACTAATGCTACAGTCGAAAATGAAGCCAAGAATGGCCTGAAAAATCTGCCGTACACCTTAGCAATGGCGCGTACTTCGGACCCACATTCGGCTTCAGCCCAGTTCTTCATCAATATTAAGAACAATAGCTTCCTTGATTATCCGGGACAAGATGGTTGGGGTTATTGCGTTTTTGGAACAGTCACTGAAGGCATGGATGTCGTCGATAAAATCAAGGCCGTTAAAACTAGCCGTACCGGTATGTTCGCAGACGTACCTGTAGAAGATGTCATCATCGAAAAAGCAGAAGTCGTTCAATAATCTAAGGCAATAATCTAAAAACCTGCTTACGATCTGTAGCCTAACTAAATGGCTAAGCTGGCTTAGGAGCGATTAGGATAAATAGCGCGAAGAAACCTGAAAGGTCTTTAGACTACGAAGGTTTTGAGCCTAATTTAGTGCCAGATACCTCAAGTCAGCCAGATCGTAAAAGGCCAACAGCAATCGTCACACACACAGCTGCCCTCTATGACCGAAGCCACTTCATACACGCCGGTACAAACATCTGCGGTTGCATTATTCATTTCTGATCTGCACTTACAGGAAGCGCATCCTCGTACTACGCAAGCGTTCTACGATTTTTTGGATACGCATGCACGCCAGGCAAAGCAACTGTATCTGTTGGGTGATTTATTTGAATATTGGGCTGGTGACGACGATCTGGAAACACCTTATAACCAACAAATCGCCAATGCGCTCCGTCAGGTTAGCGACGCTAATGTTGAGGTATTCTGGATCGCAGGAAATCGAGACTTTTTGGTAGGCCAAGCCTTTGCTGAAGCGGCAGGACTTACATTATTGTCCGACCCATTTGTCGCCACAATTGCAGGTCGGCGCGTAACACTGGCACATGGCGATGCGCAATGCACCGATGATCTTGGTTACATGGCATTTCGCGCACAAGTTCGCAATCCGCAATGGCAACAACAATTTCTCGCATTACCATTGACGCAACGCAAAACGATCATCGCGGGTGCACGTGATGAGAGTCGTAAAGAACAACAAAACAAATCGATGGACATCATGGATGTCAATCAACAGGCGATTGCCGCGCTGTTTGCTGAAACCGGTACTGATACGCTAATTCATGGACACACACATCGTCCGGCCGTACATACCAATAAGGCCGCTGGCGTAACACTGAATCGCTATGTGTTATCGGATTGGGATTATGACCTCAAAAAACCACGCGGCGGCTGGATATCCATTGATTCAGACGGTGCAATTCGGCGTTTCGACCATTCCGGTAGCGCGCTTCAGAGTGTATAAATAGTAATTGATATAACTTACTTTTTTCTCAACATCTTGCAAATCAATTTATTTCAACTAAAATTAACAAATAGATGTAATTTTAATAATAAAAATGATGATTTGATCTAATCAATACCATTTATAGCTCTATTCAGAGAAGTAACCTGGCAGTCATTCCATTGATCCACCAAATGCATCTGAAAAAATCGTATTAAGCGCAGACACACAAAAAGTGTGGGGCACGTTTGAAACCTGTTTTTTTGATCAACTCGATGGAGGCATCATGTATAGGCGAGACTTCATACTAAAAACCGCTGGAGCGCTGGGAATGACCAGTCTGGTCCTTGCTGGCTGCACGACTACCTCGCCATCAGACGCTAATGCCGATCCGGGCAAACGTCGTCGGCAAATTGATACAAGCATCGATACAACAATGGCACGCTTATATACGGCTGCTCCACATGCGCGTGAACTGGTATCCAAGGCAAATGGCGTGTTGGTATTTCCATCTGTTATTGCAGCAGGATTTGGCATCGGCGGTCAATATGGGGAAGGAGCGCTACGTGTCGGAAATAAAACCGACGGTTACTACAGTACCGCTTCCGCTTCAATTGGGTTACAAATCGGCGCCCAGTCTAAAGCGCTGATTTTTCTGTTCATGACTCAGGACTCGCTAAACAAATTTCGTAGTAGCAACGGTTGGGCAGTGGGTGCCGATGCATCGGTCGCTGTCCTTAAGATCGGCGCGAACGGCGAAATAGATACAACGTCCATGACATCCTCAGTTCTGGCATTTGTATTAACCAACAGTGGTCTTATGGCAAATCTAACGCTCGAAGGTACTAAGGTATCGCGACTCAACATGTAAGTGATGTGTCACGCGCCCTGATTGCACCTAATAACGCCATAAATAATGCGCGTTAATGCAATCATTCAATCGCTGAGGGAGTATTAACGTAACGTGTCATTAAAAAAGCTCACAATCCTTTATGGATTGTGAGCTTATATAATTTGGCCGTATTTACGCTTTTGTAAGCGCTACAGACGATGATTCCATCGAAATTACGGGTTTTGAATGTTCGCCGCTTGCTTGCCTTTTGGGCCTTGCATGATATCGAACTGGACTTTTTGACCTTCTTTTAATGTCTTGAAACCGCCCATCTGAATCGCGGAAAAATGCGCGAACAAGTCTTCACTGCCGTCATCGGGAGTAATGAAGCCGAAGCCCTTAGAGTCGTTAAACCACTTGACGATACCTGTTGTCATAATACTTCTTTCAAAAATGTCACACCACACGGGCTGGAAGGCAGGACCTCGGTCGACCGAATACATCACTTTGTTCCTACCTGCATTACCCACTTTGTATTAAAAAATATCAACCGTAAAACGCATTATTTTCAATATTTTTAAAAAGTGATTTAACACGTTTATTATCAGAAATAATGTGGCTAGAAATACTCAGTCATTCTAACCATAACGCTTAGATGATTAAATCCAGGCGTAACCATTTCATAGTTTGATGCTGATAATGTGTTGCGCTATGAAAGCGAAACCCATGCAACATCATCCACAGAATGGGAAAACAATACTATCGGGTTTTGGCGATTTTTTAGTAGGGGAATACCTGATTGGGGATGTCAGATATTGAGTGATCGGCGGAAGACAAATCTAACAAACACCAGGGATTATGCTAAATTATTACTACGCTTGTGCGAGCATATAATACAACGAAGGTAAACCATCCTTGATCTCACAACGCCTTTACGTTAACACTTTTTATTCAAACTGTCGTTTGAATTCCGCAAACTGGTTACTCAACGCATCCACCTGTTGACGCAGCATAACGACTTCTTCCTCAAGCCCAGCAATACGGTCCTGACGATCTGATCTATGAATCGCGGCACTATTAGAAAACGTTTCAGCAACCACTTGTTGCGCCAAAATTTCCTCACCAGTTAACAGTTGCGCGTAGCGCGATTCTTTTGTGCCCGGCCCTTTTACCAGACGCGCTACCAGTGGCGGATATTTATCGATAAGAAATTGCAGCGCAATCTCGACATCGTTGACGGAGGCAAACTCATATTGACGACTGCAACGCATACGGACCTCACCGGCGGTCTGAATACCTCGCAACATCAAGGTCGCCAATACAGCCAACTTATCCGGCTCAAGCGTCCATTTAAGACGCATACGATGCTCGTATTTGGCAACACGCGCGCCCGCCTGATTGACCTCCACGACCAACTTGCGCTGCATAAGTCGTTGCAACACATCCAGCACGGTTGACTCTGAAATTGACATTACAGGATCACGACTCGATAACTGGTTACAGCCATTCACCAGCGTATTGAGTGAGAGAGGATAGTTATCGGGCGTTAGTGCTTCTTTTTCTGCCAATACGGCAAGTACACGAATTTCAAATGAATCAAGGATGGCGTCATCGCCATTGGATGGGGAGATTGCTTCCAGTGTCATTATCTAACCTTTTGTATGTTACCTTGGTCTGGATCCGCGCAGGATCAACGTAAATGCAACGCCATACCGACATTTTTTTGAAATCGAACTCAGCTCATCGTTACTCGACTAACTTGTTAAGCTGATCAGGATCAAACTTGTCCAAAGGTGGCAAGCTATCGCAAGCGATCCCGGCAGACTTTAACAAAGCGACGATGCGGGCGATCTGATGCTCTTGAGCAGCCGCATTATCGATCAAACCGTGCAACGCCTTTGATAGTGGATCGTCACCGTTAGGTGTCACGCCATATGCTGCAAACATACGCGCAGCGGCGTCTTCCTGAGCGTTATGGACTTCCGTCTGAATAATGCGCGCAGGATTACCGACTGCGGTTGCTCCGGCGGGTACCGCTTTCACCACTACCGCATTAGAGCCGACCTTTGCGCCCTCACCCACAGTAAAGCTACCCAGTATCTTTGCACCAGCACCGATGATCACACCACGCGCCAGGGTCGGATGTCGCTTGATGCCTTTACCAAGCGACGTGCCACCTAACGTGACACCCTGATAAATAGTGCAGTCATCGCCAACGTCAGCGGTCTCACCAATAACCACGCCAAATCCGTGATCAATAAAAACGCGGCGGCCGATCGTTGCTGCCGGATGAATTTCGATACCGGTAAGTATCCTGGCAATATGGGCGATAAAACGCCCAATCAATTTAAATTCATGCGCCCAGCAAAATGCTGCCCAGCGATGCATAACAATCGCATGAAATCCTGGATAACAGCATGCCACCTCCAATGCAGTGCGTGCGGCGGGATCTCGAGCCATGATATTGGCGATGTCTTCACGAAGGCGACTAAACATAGAAACTAAATTGATTGAGCTACGTGAGGGGAATATTGCGGAGCAATGACGAGGCGTAATCTTATGCTAAAACTGTGCAGCCGTCTTTGGAAGTGTCAGAATCGGGTCCAATTGCAGGGCCAAACCATTATCTCGCACATTATTTTGCCTAAATTTCACAAGCTATCGATTATGGTTGGATAATGTGCGCGAAATGTTAAAGTAAAAAGCGCAATAAAAAACGCCCTCGCCATTGCCATTCCCATTGCCATTGCCAAAGAAGCCCAAGAATAATCCGAATGGTAAAGGTTGCTCGGTCAACGCCTCAGAAGAAACGTCTAGCCTCGCAACCCCTATCTCGCGCTTATCGGCGACCTTATTAGCCAGTTGATTTTGCTGCTTATTTGCATGTTGATTGCGCTATCTTATTGCACTACCTCATTGCTAACTATCGGATTACTTTATCCGATAATTAGTCAATTACACGCCTTTCGCAAGGCGCTGACGACGCGCCTCATATAAACATACCCCGGACGCAACCGATACGTTCAAACTTTCTACTGAACCGAACATCGGCACATGGACCAGAACATCACAGGTTTCGCGTGTCAAGCGACGCATGCCTTCGCCCTCAGAACCCATGATTAATGCGGCGGGGCCTGAGAAATCAGCCTCGTATAAACTTTTTTCGCCATCTTCCGTTGTGCCGATTAACAAAATGTTGCGTTCTTTTAGCTCACGTAATGTGCGCGCAAGATTGGTGACCGTGATGTATGGGATCGTTTCGGCAGCGCCGCTGGCAACCTTTGCAGCGGTGGCGTTGAGGCCCACGGCACGGTCTTTAGGTGCAATGACAGCGTGTGCACCAACGCCATCAGCGACTCGTAAACAAGCACCGAGATTATGGGGGTCAGTGATGCCATCCAAAATCAGTAGCAACGGCGGTCCGTCGATTGCATCTAGCAATTCGTCCAGATTGCGGGCTAACGAAAGTTCACCCGCTTTAGCAACCACACCCTGATGGCGGCGTGTACCGACCATATTGGACAAACGCTGATCATCAACCGGAAGCACGCGCACGTTGGCGGCTTTAGCAGTGCCGATCAAATCTTTCATACGACCATCTACACGACTGGCGTCGACATAAATTTCTTCCACTGAAGAAGCCTCGTGACGTAGACGGGAGGTGACGGCGTGAAAGCCAAAAATCATTTTACTTTTCATGTTCTATCTTTTTTTCTTGCTTGATTTGGCGAAAGTTTTTGGTTCGCGCGTTTTCTCCACACCCATGGTGACTTTAGCATTTTTGCCTTTAGTGACCTTGGTTTTGGCAGCGCTTACATTAGCCTTGCCGGTTTTGTTTGCTTTAGTAGCGGGTATTCGATTTGCAGGAGTGGTATCGACTTTCGTCTTAGCCTTTCTGCTACGCGATTTGTCGTGCTCATTATCAGCACGTCGCGCTTCATTTTTCAACACAGTTTTAATACCGGGTTCCGTAACCAGACGCAAATCAATCTTACGCGCATCTAGATCAACACGACTAACCTGGACCGTTACACGATCAGTCAACTGATAACGCATCCCTGTACGCTCACCACGTAATTCATGACGCGCTTCGTCGTATTGGAAATAATCCGCACCCAATTCGGTGACATGGACCAAGCCTTCGATATACAAGGCATCAAGCTGAACAAAAATGCCAAACGTAGCAACACCAGAAATGGTTCCTGTGAACTCTTCACCCAGTTTATCCCGGATGAAATAACATTTCAGCCACGCCTCGACATCGCGTGAAGCCTCGTCCGCACGTCTTTCATTCGCCGAGCAATGCACACCTAGTGCTTCCCAGATTGCCAGACTGCCTTCGTTTTTCTTTTTGCCAGCGGCTTTGTCTTCCGCCTGCTTACGTCGTCCCGCTGGCGACAACATCGTGTTCAATCCGCTGGTATCAAGCCCTTTAGGCTCATAACGTTTACCAAGCAAAATCGCCTTAATGGCGCGATGTGTCAGCAAATCAGGATAGCGACGAATCGGGCTGGTGAAATGCGCGTAATGATCGTACGACAACCCAAAATGGCCGATATTTTCTGGGTTATACACGGCTTGTTGCATTGAGCGCAGCAGCATCGTTTGCAGCAATAACGCATCAGGACGCGCCTTGATCGCCGGCATTAGGGCAGCGTAGTCAGAAGCAGATGGCGTATCGCCACCGGCTAATGTCAGGCCAACTTGCTTTAGAAACGTCCGTAAAACCGCCAGTTTTTCTTTAGTCGGGCTGGCATGAATACGGTAAAGACCAGGATGTTTATGTCGCTCGAGCAAATCAGCTGCGCAGACATTGGCTGCCAACATGCATTCTTCGATCAGTCTGTGTGCGTCGTTGCGTGTGCGCGGCAGAATTTTCTCAATCTTGCCAGCTGCATTGCAAACGATATAAGTTTCAGTCGTTTCGAAGTCAATGGCACCACGGGCCTGACGCGCTTGTAATAAAGCATGAAACACTTCGTACAAATGCAACAGATGCGGGACCAGCTCAGGACGCTTGGCAGCTTCAGGGCCTTTGGTGTTGCCAAGGACTGCAGCAACCTCTGTGTAAGTTAGACGTGCCGCAGAATGAATTACCGCAGGATAAAACTGATAAGCCTTAATTTCGCCTTTGGCAGTAATCACGGCATCGCACACTAACGTCAGACGATCAACATCCGGATTGAGCGAGCACAAACCGTTTGACAGTTTCTCCGGCAGCATCGGAATGACCCGGCGCGGAAAATACACCGACGTACTACGCTCTAAAGCATCGACATCCAACGCGTCATTCGGTTTGACGTAATGACTCACATCGGCGATAGCAACAATCAGGCGATAGCCGGTGGTGCGACCGATCTTGACCGGCTCGCAATACACCGCGTCATCAAAATCGCGTGCATCTTCGCCATCGATCGTGACCAAAGGAACATCACGCAAATCGACGCGTTCAGCCAAATCGCCATCCACAACCACGCTTGGCAACTTTGATGCCGCTTTTTGTGCTGCAGCAGAAAATTCATGTGGAACGCCAAATTTGCGCACGGCAATTTCGATTTCCATTCCAGGATCATCAATATCGCCCAAAATTTCCGAAATTTTACCGACGGGCTGTGTAAAGCGAGACGGTTGTACCGTCAGTTCAACGCTGACGACCTGCCCGGCTTTGGCTTTGCCCGGCGAACCGGTCAAAATAATATCCTGACTGATGCGCTTGTCTTCGGGCGCAATCACCCACGCACCGTTTTCGTTAAGCAGACGCCCGATTACATGTGTGTTAGCCCGACTGATGACTTCGACAATCGTTCCTTCAGGGCGACCGCGGCGGTCGGTGCCAATGATGCGCGCCTGAACGCGATCACCATTAAGCACTTTCTGCATCTCTTTTTCGGGCAGAAAAACATCACCGCCGCCGTCATCGGGAATCAGGAAACCAAAACCGTCGCGATGACTACTGACCCGACCGACGATAAAATCCGGTGAATTAGTGAGCTTATAAATGCCCGCGCGATCTGGCTTAATTTGACCGTCTCGGTCCATCGCATTGAGCCGTCGCGTCAAACCTTCCATTTCGTCGGGTTTAACGCCGAGTGCCGCGGCAAGCGCGTCGATATTTTGCGGTTCGGAAGAAGTCCGCAGAAGGCCGAGAATTTCCTCTCGGCTAGGGATGGTGTAGGAGTATTGGCTCAAGAGGCGTGGGAATAGTTGTTATAGATAAAATCGGGAAATTGGTTAAAGCGGAGCATAAAAGACTTGCAATCAGTGCCTAGTGTAACGGAGGAAAGGGTCATTCTCCTAGTTAGCAACTTTTTATCACACCAAATCATGCCACACAGCACCGCAAGTTGACTTATTTTCACTTTCATCTATAATCTTCGTCTTCGCAGGATTTAGTCAAGACTTAATTCTTCGAAGATAGCTTGAATAGTTTCAATTTTCAAGCCCACGTGGCGGAATTGGTAGACGCGCATGGTTCAGGTCCATGTGCCTTCGGGTGTGGGGGTTCGAGTCCCTCCGTGGGCACCAAGTAATTGGTGCAATAAACATGACAAGTACAAAAATAAAGTTACAAGATAAAGTAAGAATAAGAAGAGAAACCGCCTACACATCGATGTTTATGCGGTTTTTTCTTTTTTATTATGCAAACAATCATGACCCGCTACGCCATCATACCAAGCCACCGCAACAATGATGAGCATCAGTTGGGCGCAGCAGCGCAGTCCCTGGCTTTTTCTTCCCCCCTATTCCAGCACAATTCGTTTCCGATCATTGCAGGATGGGGAATACCCTCGTGATCGATATGGGCGGTCACTGTCCGCCAGGAACGTGCGCCCTCGCGATCCAGTTCGAGACGTAAAAGCCAGCCCGTAATATTGGCCTGCTCCGTAAATCCATTGAACAAAAAGTTACCCAAGCTGTAAATAATCGGCTTCCCACGATACTGCTCAACGTTCTGAGTGACGTGTGGGTGACCACCAACTACGGCATCCGCACCGGCATCAATCATCGTCCGGGCTAGCTGCCGCTGACGATCGCTAGCGTTAGGCTCGTCTTCCCAGCCCCAATGCATAACTGGAATAACCAGATCAGCGTGAAAAACTGTTCGCGCTCGACCAATATCCAACCGGACCTGCTCGTCCTCACTCCATGCAATTCCAGGCTTATCGACATCTGCTTCAAAACTTCTGGGCATAAATTCGTCATAACCTAACAATGCAACCCGCAAACCATTACGCTCGATAATCAAGGGTTGGTGAGCCTGGTGAAGATTACGACCACCACCAAAGTAACCGATGCCATTACCATCCAACAGATCAAGCATTTCAGCAAAGGCAATGGGACCGTAGTCGCCAGAATGATTATTTGCCAAACCCACGGCGTCAAAATGACGCTTGAGAACGCGTAAAGTACGCGGGTTAGCTCGAAAGGTGAATGGCTTGTCGGGTTGAGGTGTACCCTTAGTAGCCACCACGCACTCGAGGTTCCCTACTCGAATATCCGCCGCATTCAAGGTCGCTGCAAATGGTGCAAAAGGGTCTCGTCCGCTCCTTACAACCTTCCCAGGTGTCTCAGCGAGCATGATGTCGCCAACGAAAGCAATGGATACCGACGGCTCGGGAATTTGTGCCGAGGCCAACGTCACCCCGCTCACCATGATTAGCCACACTATCGCTCCCAACCAATCAATACGCTTCATGGTGCAATTTCCAGTAAAGCGCATCCGTATTGCAAATTTCGCTGCATTGGCAGTGAATAAACGTCAATTACGCCGGTAAGCGCGGCAGGTGAGTCGTCCGATGATGGCACTGGCGCCAGATATTTTGCTTCATGCAGCAGCATCGGTTGCGGCAAAGCGTGATCATAAATGTACAGTTTGATATAGGTAATCTTACGCGCGTCGCCAATGACAACGGCCTTAAAATGGAACCGGCCATTAATATCAATTGCCTTCACGCTATACGGATCACTTCCCGGCAGAAAATCCACTATTTGCGACTCCCCACTTTGTGTTATCTGACAACGCAAGAGCGGCGCAGCGATTACCGTGCGAGGGACAAAACCAGTAATCAGCAGACCGACGTAAAAAACAAACTGAAGCCTTATGGAAAGCTGATTAGCGAGATGACGCAAAAGCCTAGGCCGCATATATGTCATTTGTATGTCTAAATAACAAGAAAGTAGTGAGATTAAAGCAAGTCCTTAATCTTTGTCAAAAATGAATTTTTTATCCACGTCATTTCATCAGAATAACGATTACATTCAAAGACAATCACGCCCTCACTCTTTCGTTGACCAAACCATATAAATACACGTATTATTCGTGCTTCGCAATTGCTACGCACCTTAAGTGGTGAGTACAAATGCCCACGTGGCGGAATTGGTAGACGCGCATGGTTCAGGTCCATGTGCCTTCGGGTGTGGGGGTTCGAGTCCCTCCGT